>NZ_JBEZLQ010000015.1:132280-255103 GCF_040652235.1 Streptomyces sp. NPDC048277 | reverse complement strand
ACGACCGGCCAGGCCATCGTCGCCTTCGTGATCCTGCGCGGCACGGCGAACGCCGAGGACGAGAACCTCATCGCCGACCTGCGCAACCACGTCGGTACCACGCTCGGCCCGATCGCCAAGCCCAAGCGGGTCCTGCCGGTCGCGGAGCTGCCCAAGACCCGCTCCGGCAAGATCATGCGCCGACTGCTCCGCGATGTCGCCGAGAACCGCCAGCTCGGTGACGTCACCACCCTGACCGACTCCACCGTCATGGACCTCATCCAGGCGAAGCTGCCCGCGGCGCCCAGCGAGGACTGACCCCGACCGGCACAGCCCCGAAGGGCGCCCGGCGCGAAACGCGCCGGGCGCCCTTTTTGCACCTACCGTGAAATCCACCTGGCAACTCTCGCCGCACCTTAGGTAAACTAAGCAAAGTAGCGTGATCCTCAAGGTGTGCCGGGAAGTCTGGTCGGCAAGTAGCCCTGTCCTGCCCACCGACCGGAGGTCCCCCGTGTCCGCGCCCCGCACCACCCCCGCCCGCAAGGTCCTCGGCCGGCTCTCGCTGCCGGAGCGGACCTTCGTCGCGGACGCGCTGCGGACCGAGACCGTCGGCGGCGTGCTGCTGCTGATCGCCGCGATAGCCGCGCTGGTCTGGGCGAACATCCCCGCGCTGCAGCACAGCTACGAGACCGTCAGCCACGCCCGCTTCGGCCCCGAGGCCCTCGGCCTGAACCTCTCCGTCGCCCACTGGGCCGCCGACGGCCTGCTCGCGGTCTTCTTCTTCGTCGCCGGCATCGAGCTCAAGCGTGAGCTGGTGGCGGGCGACCTGAGAGACCCGAGGACGGCCGTCCTGCCGGTCGTCGCCGCGCTGTGCGGGATGGCCGTACCGGCCCTCGTCTACACCCTCACCAACCTCGCCGGCGGCGGCTCCACGCACGGCTGGGCGGTGCCCACCGCCACCGACATCGCCTTCGCGCTGGCCGTACTGGCCGTCATCGGCACCTCACTGCCCAGCGCCCTGCGCGCCTTCCTGCTCACCCTCGCGGTCGTCGACGACCTGTTCGCGATCCTGATCATCGCGGTCTTCTTCACCGAGCGGATCGACTTCGCCGCGCTCGGCGGCGCCGTCCTCGGCCTCGCGGTCTTCTGGCTGCTGCTGCGCAAGGGCGTGCGCGGCTGGTACGTGTACGTGCCGCTCGCGGTCGTCGTCTGGGCGCTGATGTACAACAGCGGCGTGCACGCGACCATCGCTGGTGTCGCCATGGGCCTGATGCTGCGCTGCACCACCCGCGAGGGTGAGGAGCACTCCCTCGGCGAGCACATCGAGCATCTGGTGCGGCCCCTGTCGGCGGGGCTGGCCGTGCCCCTGTTCGCGCTGTTCAGCGCCGGAGTGAAGGTGTCCGGAGGAGCGCTCGGGGACGTGTTCACCAGGCCCGAGACGCTCGGGGTCATCCTCGGGCTGGTCGTCGGCAAGACGGTCGGGATATTCGGCGGGACCTGGCTGACCGCCCGCTTCACCCGGGCCTCGCTCAGCGAGGACCTCGAATGGGCCGACGTCTTCGCGGTCGCCTCGCTCGCGGGCATCGGCTTCACCGTCTCGCTGCTCATCGACGAACTGGCCTTCGCGGGCGACGCCGTACTCACCGACGAGGTCAAGGCCGCCGTGCTCACCGGATCGCTGATCGCGGCCCTGTGCGCCACCGTGCTGCTGAAGATACGCAACACCCGCTACCGCAGGCTGGTCGAGGCCGAGGAGCGGGACGACGACCTCGACGGCATCCCCGACGTCTACGAGGAGGACGACCCGGCGTACCACCTGCGGATGGCGGAGATCTACGACCGCAAGGCCGCCGAACACCGCCGGATCGCCGCCGAGAAAGCCGCTCAGTAGGAAGTCCGGCGAAGCGCCCGGCGGGGAGCCCGTAGGCATGACGCGCTTGCCGAAGTACCGGGCGGGGCAGGCGCGCAGGGCGACCGTCCGGCATGATCTGACGAGACGGTACAAAAGACGATGACAAGTACGCAGAGGGAGACCGCGATGAGCGCACCCGACGGCAGCCCGGTCGGCGCCGAACGCAGCGTCGGCCAGCTGTTCGCCTCGGCCACGGCCGAGATGTCGGCGCTGGTGCACGACGAGATCGCGCTGGCCAAGGCCCAGCTGAAGCAGGACGTCAAGCGCGGCGTGACCAGCGGCGGCGCGCTCTCGGCCGCCATTGTGCTGCTGCTGTTCTCCCTGCCGATGCTCAACTTCGCGCTGGCGTACGGCATCCAGACCTGGAGCAAGTGGAACCTCGCGCTCTGCTTCCTGCTCTCCTTCGCGGCGAACTTCCTGGTGGCCCTGGTCCTCGTACTGGTCGGCCTGGTCTTCGCGAAGAAGGCCAAGCAGGGCAAGGGACCGCAGAAGGTGGCCGCGTCGATGAAGGAGACGGCGGGCGTGCTGCAGAACGCCAGGCCGCATCCGCGTCCGGAACTCCCCCGCGATGACGTGCCGGCCATCGAGGCTGTGGCACGCTCGACCTCATGACGGATCCCGCTCCCTCGGCCGTACGGCTGGAGGGCCCCTGGACGCACCGGGACGTCGCCGCGAACGGCGCCCGCTTCCACATCGCCGAGCTCGGCGACGGACCACTGGTCATGCTGGTGCACGGCTTCCCGCAGTTCTGGTGGGCCTGGCGGCACCAGCTGGTCGCGCTCGCCGACGCGGGCTTCCGGGCCGTCGCCATGGACCTGCGGGGCGTCGGCGGCAGCGACCGCACCCCGCGCGGCTACGACCCGGCCAACCTCGCGCTCGACATCACCGGCGTGATCCGCTCCCTGGGCGAGCCGGACGCCGCGCTGGTCGGCCACGACCTGGGCGGTTATCTGGCGTGGACGGCGGCGGCGATGCGCCCCAAGCTGGTACGACGCCTCGCGGTCGTGTCCATGCCGCACCCGCGGCGCTGGCGCTCGGCGATGCTGCGGGACCGCCGGCAGTCCGCCGCCGCCTCCTACATCTGGGGCTTCCAGCGCCCCTGGATCCCCGAGCGGCAGCTCACCGCCGACGACGGCGCGCTGGTCGGCCGGCTGATCCGGGACTGGTCCGGGCCGCGGCTGCCCGAGGACAAGACGGTGGAGACGTACCAGCGGGCGATGTGCATCCCGTCGACCGCGCACTGCGCGATCGAGCCGTACCGCTGGCTGGTGCGCTCGCTGGCACGCCCCGACGGCATCCAGTTCAACCGCCGGATGAAGCGCCCGGTGCGCGTCCCGACGCTGCATCTGCACGGTTCCCTGGACCCGGTGACCCGTACCCGCAGCGCGGCCGGATCCGGTGAGTACGTCGAAGCGCCGTACCGCTGGCGGCTGTTCGACGGGCTCGGGCACTTCCCGCACGAGGAGGACCCGGTCGCGTTCTCCGCCGAACTGATCAACTGGCTGAAAGACCCCGAACCCGATCGGTGACCGCGCCGATGCGCCCGGTATCCGGACCTGCACGCCTGTCCTACGAACAGCCACATGCCCCGCGCATAGGCCGATTGAGGGGCGTGGGGGAGGTTATCGACCTTGGGGCAGGGGCAGACGTCGGGGTATGGGCTGGACGCACGACTACAGTGACGCACCCCGCAACCGCCGTACGACAGGCGGTCCGAGGTCCCATCGAGGAGCCGCCCCGCAGCTGCCGGGCACGGACCTCAGGGTGGGGATTCCACACATCCTGCGCCGCCGGGCCCGCTGGGTCTCGGTCCGTCTGCGCCACACCCGCGGCTGATCCCTCACAGGGCGCAGCTGTCGGTGCCCACCTGCTGGTTCGCGGTACGGCCCCGGGCGATGTCCGGCTTGATCTCGTCGGCCGTGAGGGCGTACCCGGTGTTGGCGTCGTCCAGTGACTTCGCGAAGACGACCCCGTACACCCTGCCCTGCGGCGTGAGCAGCGGGCCGCCGGAGTTGCCCTGGCGGACGGTCGCGTACAGCGAGTAGACGTCGCGGCGGACGGTGCCGCGGTGGTAGATGTCCGGGCCGTTGGCCGTGATGCGGGCGCGCACCCGGGCGGCACGGACGTCGTACGACCCGTTCTCCGGGAATCCGGCGACGATCGCGCCGTTGTTGCTCACCGCGTCCTGCCCGGAGAACTTCAGCGCCTTCGCCTGCAGGTCCGGCACGTCGAGTACGGCGATGTCGCGCTGCCAGTCGTAGAGGACGACCTTGGCGTCGTACTTGCGGCCCTCGCCGCCGATCTGGACGGTGGGCTCGTCGACGCCGCCGACCACGTGCGCGTTGGTCATGACGCGGCGGTCGGCGAAGACGAAGCCGGTGCCCTCCAGGATCTTGCCGCAGCTCTGCGCGGTGCCCGTCACCTTGACGATGGACTGCTTGGCGACGGTGGCGACCGTGCTGCTGGCGAGGGCGGGGTCGGGCGGCGAGACGTCGGTGATCGGCTCGTTGGCGAAGGGGCTGAAGACCTGGGGGAAGCCGTTCTGCGCGAGGACCTTGGAGAAGTCCGCGAACCAGGAGTCGGCCTGGGTGGGCAGCGCTCTGGACACCCCGAGGAGCACCTTGGAGTTGCGGACCTCCTTGCCGAGCGTCGGCAGGGTGGTGCCGGCGAGGGCGGAGCCGATCAGCCAGGCGACCAGCAGCATCGCCACGACGTTGACGAGCGCGCCGCCGGTGGCGTCCAGGGCCCGGGCCGGGGACCAGGTGATGTACCGGCGGAGCTTGTTGCCCAGGTGCGTGGTCAGTGCCTGGCCGACGGAGGCGCAGACGATGACGACGACCACGGCGACGACCGCCGCGGTCGTGCTCACCTCGGAGTTGTCGGTCACCGCGTCCCAGATGACGGGCAGGGCGTAGACGGCGACGAGTCCGCCGCCCAGGAAGCCGATCACCGACAGGATGCCGACGACGAATCCCTGGCGGTAGCCGACGATCGCGAACCACACGGCGGCGACCAGCAACAGGATGTCCAGCACATTCACGGTGGACACCCTGTCATGACCGCCAGTCGAGCGGGACCAGCTTCTCGCGGTCCCAGGAGCGCTCCCATCCCGCATAGTGCAGCAAGCGGTCGATCACCCCGGCCGTGAACCCCCACACCAAGGTCGATTCGACCAGGAATGCCGGACCTCGGTGGCCGCTGGGGTGCACGGTGGTGGCCCGGTTGGCCGGATTCGTGAGATCCGCCACGGGGACCGTGAAGACCCGCGCCGTCTCGTTCGGATCGACCACGCCCACCGGGCTCGGCTCGCGCCACCAGCCCAGCACCGGCGTGACCACGAACTTGCTGACCGGGATGTACAGCCTGGGCAGCACCCCGAACAGCTGCACGCCGGCCGGATCCAGCCCGGTCTCCTCCTCGGCCTCGCGGAGAGCGGCCCGCAGCGGCCCGTCGGCCTTCGGGTCGCCGTCCTCGGGGTCGAGGGCGCCACCGGGGAAGGAGGGCTGTCCGGCGTGCGAGCGCAGCGAGCCGGCCCGCTCCATCAGCAGCAGCTCGGGCCCGGCCGTGCCGTCCCCGAACAGGATCAGCACGGCCGACTGCCGTCCCGCGCCGTTCTCCGGCGGCAGGAAGCGGCTCAGCTGGAGCGGCTCGACCGTCTCGGCGGCGTGCACCACCGGGTCCAGCCAGGCCGGCAGGCCGTCCTTGCTGAGCGCCGCGCTCGCACGCGGCCCTCCGGTATGCGCGTTGCTGGTGTGTGTCATGGCATCCCCCGTCGTCCTGCCCGGTCCAACGCCCGGGCGCCTCTTGATCGTTCCGTCACTCGACCCCCAGAAGATCCCTAGGTCACTTCCCCGATACGGCACCCAGCGGCGGGGCCGGCGTGCCGCCCGCGTCCAGATAGGCCTGCGGAGGCTTCAGCCGCTGGCCCGGGAAACCGCCCTTCTCGTACTTGAGGAGCTTCTTCGCCTTCTCCGGATCGGTCTCGCCCTCGCCGTACGCCGGGCAGAGCGGGGCGATGGGGCAGACGCCGCAGGCGGGCTTGCGGGCGTGGCACATCCGGCGGCCGTGCCAGATGACGTGGTGCGAGAGGCCGGTCCAGTCGCTCTTGGGGAAGAGCTCCCCCACGGCCGCCTCGATCTTGTCGGGGTCGGTCGCCTCGGTCCACTGCCAGCGGCGGACCAGGCGCTGGAAGTGCGTGTCCACGGTGATGCCAGGGCGCCCGAAGGCGTTGCCGAGCACGACGAACGCGGTCTTGCGGCCGACGCCGGGCAGCTTCACGAGGTCCTCGAGCCGGCCGGGGACCTCACCGCCGAACTGCTCCACCAGCCCCTTGGAGAGCCCTATCACCGACTTCGTCTTGGCCCGGAAGAACCCGCAGGGCCGCAGGATCTCCTCGACCACCTCCGGGTTGGCGGCGGCCAGATCCTCGGGGGCGGGGTACTTGGCGAACAGCGTCGGGGTGGTCTGGTTGACCCGCAGGTCGGTGGTCTGGGCGGACAGCACCGTGGCGACCAGGAGCTGGAAGGGGTTCTCGAAGTCCAGCTCCGGGTGGGCGTACGGATACACCTCGGCGAGCTCGCGGTTGATCCGGCGGGCACGGCGGACCAGGGCGGCCTGCGACTCGGGCTTCCGGGCGGCGGCCTTCGCGGGCACGGCCTTCGCCGGAGAAGCGGCCTTCGCGGGCACGGCCTTCTTCGGCGCCGCCTTCTTGGCAGCAGCGGAGGCCGTCTTCGGCGCTGCTTTCTTCGCCGTCGCCTTCTCCACCGCCACCTTCTTGGCCGTCACCTTCTTCACCGCGGCCTTCTTGGTCGCGGCCTTCTTGGTCGCCGCGGCCGGGGTCTTCGCAGCAGCAACCTTCTTCACGGCTTTTGCCGCTTTTGTCGCCTTTTTCGGCTCGCTCGGGGCGGTATCGGACCCTTGTTCGCCCACAGCGGAATCACGACGTACAACCACCCGCCCAGCCCCCTTGGCCTGTGCTCTCACCGGCGATTTGGACACCCGGCCAGCCTAGAGCCCGGCACCGACATCCGCCCCGGACCCGGAAGATCAGCCCCCGATTGGACCCCTGCCGCTTACCTCGGGACACCTGTGCGGCATCCTTGTGACAGATCACACTGTTTGGACCGTCCGGCAAAATGGGGAGCACGGTCCCCTGGTACCAAGGGGGAGCAAGATCCCCTGAGCAGGTCGACAAGGAGAGAACTCGTGGACGACCCTCTGCGGCGCAACCCGCTCTTCGCGGCTCTCGACGACGAGCAGGCCGCGGAGCTTCGCGCCTCCATGAGCGAGGTGACCCTGGCGCGCGGCGACTCCCTCTTCCACGAGGGCGACCCGGGCGACCGGCTCTACGTGGTCACCGAGGGCAAGGTCAAGCTGCACCGCACCTCCCCCGACGGGCGCGAGAACATGCTCGCCGTCGTCGGCCCCGGCGAGCTGATCGGCGAGCTGTCGCTGTTCGACCCGGGCCCGCGGACGGCGACCGCGACCGCCCTGACCGAGGTCAAGCTGCTGGGCCTCGGCCACGGCGACCTGCAGCCCTGGCTGAACGCACGCCCGGAGGTGGCCGGCGCCCTGCTGCGCGCCGTCGCCCGCCGACTGCGCAAGACCAACGACCAGATGTCCGACCTGGTCTTCTCCGACGTGCCGGGCCGTGTCGCGCGCGCCCTGCTGGACCTCTCCCGCCGCTTCGGCGTGCAGTCCGAGGAAGGCATCCACGTCGTCCACGACCTCACGCAGGAGGAGCTGGCCCAACTGGTCGGCGCGTCCCGCGAGACCGTGAACAAGGCGCTGGCGGACTTCGCCCAGCGCGGCTGGCTGCGCCTGGAGGCGCGGGCCGTGATCCTGCTGGACGTCGAGCGGCTGGCCAAGCGCTCGCGCTGACGCCGGGTCCCGGCCGTATGACATCGGGGTTCCGTCTCCCATGAGTTCCCGTGAGACGGACCCCTGAGTCGTGATCGGACTTGGCACAGTTGTCCCATGGCTGAATCGGCTGCACCCTCCCGAGGTCTCGACTCCCTGGGCTTCATAGAGCGCGAGGGCTCGCACGCGCGCGTGCCGCACGTTTTCCGTCCCGTGGTCGCCGCCGCCCGCGACCGGCTCCTGGACGTCTTCGGGGCGCGCCTGGACAGCGCCTACCTCTACGGGTCGATCCCGCGCGGCACCGCGCGCGTGGGCCGCAGCGACCTGGACCTGGTGGCCGTGCTGCGCGAGGAGCCGACCGTGGCCGACCGGGAGGCGGCACGTGCCCTCGGGGAGGCTGTCGACAAGGAGTTCCCGGAGATCGACGGAGTCGGGGCGCTGCTCTATTCACGGGCAAGCGTGCTGAGTGAGCTGGAGCGGTACGACATCGGCTGGTTCGTGGCCTGTCTGTGCACCCCGCTGCTCGGGGAGGACCTCGCCGAGCTCCTCCCCCGCTACCGCCCCGACTCCCTGCTCGCCCGCGAGACCAACGGCGACCTGGCCCTGTTCCTGCCGCGCTGGCGGGAGCGGATCGCGGCCGCCGGCGACACCGAGGAGGCCCTGCGGCCCCTGGTGCGCTTCATGTCACGGCACCTGGTGCGCACCGGCTTCACGCTCGTCATGCCCCGCTGGAACGGCTGGACCAGCGATCTGCGGGAGATGGCCGGGGCGTTCGCCGGCTACTACCCCGAGCGGGGTGAACAGCTGCGCCGGGCGGCCGAGTCGGGGTACGAGCCGGTCGGCGACCGCGCGGTACTGCGCTCGTACGTCGACGACCTCGGGCCATGGCTCGCGGACGAGTACGCGCGCGTGCACGGCGTGAAGGCGCCGAGGCCCTGACCGACAGGCCCTAGATCAGGCCGTGTTCCCGGAGGTAGTCCAGCTGGGCCCGTACCGACAGTTCCGCCGCCAGCCACAGGGAGCGGTCCACGTCGGCGTAGACGTGGGCGACGACCTCGGCGGGCGCACGGTGGCCGTTCTCGACGGCCGTCTCGACCTGGGCGAGCCGGTGGGCGCGGTGGGCCAGGTAGAACTCGACGGCGCCCTGGGCGTCCTCCAGGACGGGACCGTGGCCCGGCAGGACCGTGTGCACGCCGTCGTCGACCGTCAGCGAGCGCAGCCGTCGTAGCGAGTCCAGGTAGTCGCCCAGACGGCCGTCCGGGTGCGCCACGACCGTGGTGCCGCGCCCCAGGATGGTGTCGCCGGTCAGGACCGCGCGGTCGGCCGGGAGGTGGAAGCAGAGCGAGTCGGCGGTGTGGCCCGGGGTCGGTACGACCCGGAGCTCCAGGCCACCGGTCGTGATCACGTCACCGGCGGCCAGGCCCTCGTCGCCCAGGCGCAGCGCCGGGTCGAGGGCACGCACGCGCGTGCCGGTCAGTGCCGCGAAACGGACGGCGCCCTCGGCGTGGTCGGGGTGGCCATGGGTCAGGAGGGTGAGCGCGACGCGCCGGCCGGCCTTCTCCGCCGTGTCGATGACCGCGCGGAGGTGGTCGTCGTCCAGCGGCCCCGGGTCGATCACCACGGCCAGGTCGGAGTCGGGCTCGGCGACGATCCAGGTGTTGGTGCCGTCCAGGGTCATCGCGGAGGCGTTCGGCGCCAGCACGTTGACGGCCCGCGCGGTGGCGGGCCCCGAGAGGACTCCGCCACGGGGCTGGCCGGGCAGGGCTGCTGCGTCCGTCATGCTCGGGCTCCACCGGTCATCGGGTCGGTCGGTATGTGCTTGGTGAACTCGTCGTGGCCCGGCCAGGTCAGGACGATCTCGCCGTCCGCCAGGCGGGCGCGGGCCAGGACCGGGGTCATGTCCCGCGCGGGCGCCGCCGCGAGCGTGTCGGCGGCGGAGACGTACGGCGTGAGCTGGCGCAGGGTCGCGACGGTGGGCGGCATCATCAGCAGCTCGCCCTTGTCGTAGCCGGCGGCGGCCTCCGCCGGGCGGATCCACACCGTGCGGTCGGCCTCCGTGGAGGCGTTGCGGGTGCGCTGGCCCTCGGGGAGGGCGGCGACGAAGAACCAGGTGTCGTAGCGGCGGGTCTCGAACTCCGGGGTGATCCAGCGCGTCCAGGCGCCCAGCAGGTCCGAGCGCAGCACCAGGCCCCGCCGGTCCAGGAACTCCGCGAAGGACAGGTCACGGGCGACCAGCGCGGCCCGGTCGGCCTCCCAGTCCTCCCCGGTGGTGTCCCCGACCACCGCGTCGGCGGCCGGGCCCGCGAGCAGGACGCCCGCCTCCTCGTACGTCTCCCGCACGGCCGCGCAGACGATCGCCTGGGCGCCCGCCTCGTCGACACCGAGCCGCCCGGCCCACCACACGCGCGTGGGGCCCGCCCAGCGCACCTGGTGGTCGTCGTCGCGCGGGTCGACACCGCCGCCCGGATACGCGTACGCGCCTCCGGCGAAGGCCATGGAGGCGCGTCTGCGCAGCATGTGGACGACGGGACCGTCCGGGGTGTCCTTCAGGAGCAGCACGGTGGCCGCGCGCTTCGGGGGCACCGGCACGAGGGTGCCCTCCGCGTGTGCGCGGATCCGGTCCGGCCACTCGGGGGGATACCACTGTCCATCGGCCATTACCGGAGGCTATCCCGTGGGAAGCGAATGTTCGAGAGGGGCTTCGGGGAAGGCCTCGGAGGGCTTTCGGAGGGCTACGGCAGCAGCTCGACCTGGACCTCGACCTCGACCGGCGCGTCCAGCGGCAGCACCGCGACGCCCACCGCGCTGCGCGCGTGCACGCCCTTGTCTCCGAGGACCTCGCCGAGCAGCTCGCTGGCTCCGTTGATCACGCCGGGCTGGCCGGTGAAGTCGGTCGCGGAGGCGACGAAGCCGACGACCTTCACCACGCGCGCGATGCGGTCCAGGTCGCCGGTGACGGACTTCACGGCGGCCAGGGCGTTCAGCGCGCAGGTGCGGGCCAGTTCCTTGGCCTCCTCCGCGGTGACCTCGGCGCCCACCTTGCCGGTGACCGGGAGCTTGCCGTCCACCATCGGCAGCTGGCCGGAGGTGTAGACGTACGCACCGGACCGCACGGCGGGCTGGTAGGCGGCGAGCGGCGGGACGACCGCGGGCAGCGAGAGACCGAGTTCGGCCAGCTTGGCCTCGACGGCGCTCATTACGGCTTCTCCCGCTTCAGGTAGGCCACGAGCTGCTCGGGGTTGTTGGGCCCGGGCACGACCTGGACGAGCTCCCAGCCGTCCTCGCCCCAGGTGTCCAGAATCTGCTTCGTGGCATGGACGAGCAGCGGCACGGTTGCGTATTCCCACTTGGTCATGGGGCGACTGTAGCCGCTGTGACGGAAGGGACACGTGGCCCACCGCATGCGCGGTTATCCACAGCCTCCCGCGTGAGTGTCCGGCGGACTGGTTAGTCTCGAAGACGTGAGCAGGCTCCAGGTCGTCAGCGGCAAGGGCGGGACCGGAAAGACGACGGTCGCCGCCGCACTCGCGCTGGCCCTCGCGACCGAGGGGAAGCGGACGCTTCTCGTGGAGGTCGAGGGCCGGCAGGGCATCGCCCAGCTCTTCGAGACGGAGGCATTGCCGTACGAGGAGCGGAAGATCGCCGTAGCCCCGGGAGGCGGTGAGGTCTACGCACTGGCCATCGATCCCGAACTGGCCCTTCTGGACTACCTCCAGATGTTCTACAAACTCGGCGGGGCGGGCCGGGCGCTGAAGAAGCTCGGCGCGATCGACTTCGCCACCACCGTCGCGCCCGGCCTCAGGGACGTCCTGCTGACCGGCAAGGCGTGCGAGGCGGTGCGCAGAAAGGACAAGGCGGGCCGGTTCGTGTACGACTACGTCGTCATGGACGCCCCGCCGACCGGCCGCATCACCCGCTTCCTGAACGTCAACGACGAGGTGGCCGGGCTCGCCAAGATCGGCCCGATACACAATCAGGCGCAGGCCGTGATGCGGGTGCTGAAGTCCGGGGAGACGGCGGTGCACCTGGTCACGCTCCTGGAGGAGATGCCGGTCCAGGAGACCGCCGACGGCATCGCCGAACTGCGGGCCGCGCGGCTGCCGGTGGGCCGGGTCATCGTGAACATGGTCCGCCCGGAGGTGTTGGACGCGGCCGACCTGGAACTCGTACGGACGGCACCGCGCACCGCCCTGGCGCAGTCGCTGTCGGCCGCCGGGCTGGGCGGCGCGCGCCGCGGCGGGAAGGCCGAGCAGCTGGTGGCCCCGTTGCTCACGCAGGCCGCCGAGTACGCCGAGCGGTACGCGCTGGAGCACGAGCAGCGCGCGGTCCTCGCCGAGCTGGACCTGCCGCGGCACGAACTGCCGCTGCTCGCCGAGGGGATGGACCTGGCGGGCCTCTACGAACTCGCCCGCGAACTGCGGAAACAGGGGATGTCATGACCACGGACCCGGTCGAGGCGCAGGACGCCGCCCGCCGTCTCACTCCCGCGCCCGCACTCGACGTCGACCCGCTGCTGGACGACCCGAAGACCCGGATCGTGGTGTGCTGCGGATCGGGCGGGGTCGGGAAGACCACCACCGCGGCGGCACTGGGGCTGCGGGCGGCCGAGCGCGGCCGCAAGGTGGTCGTGCTGACCATCGACCCGGCCAGGCGGCTGGCGCAGTCCATGGGCATCGACTCGCTCGACAACGTGCCGCGGAAGGTGAAGGGCACCGACGGCGACGGCGAACTGCACGCCATGATGCTCGACATGAAGCGCACCTTCGACGAGGTCGTCGAGGCGCACGCGGACGCCGAGCGGGCGGCGGCCATCCTGGCCAACCCCTTCTACCAGTCGCTCTCGGCGGGCTTCGCGGGCACGCAGGAGTACATGGCGATGGAGAAGCTGGGCCAGCTGCGGGCCCGGGACGAGTGGGACCTGATCGTCGTCGACACCCCGCCCTCCCGCTCGGCGCTGGACTTCCTGGACGCACCGAAACGCCTCGGCTCCTTCCTGGACGGCAAGCTGATCCGCCTGCTCACCGCACCGGCGAAGCTGGGCGGCCGCGCGGGCATGGCCTTCCTGAACGTCGGCATGTCGATGATGACCGGCACGCTCGGCAAGCTGCTCGGCGGGCAACTGCTGAAGGACGTGCAGACGTTCGTGGCCGCGATGGACACGACGTTCGGCGGGTTCCGCACGCGCGCGGACGCGACGTACAAGCTGCTGCAGGCGCCGGGGACGGCGTTCCTGGTGGTGGCGGCTCCGGAGCGGGACGCGCTGCGGGAGGCCGCGTACTTCGTGGAGCGGCTGGCCGCGGAGGACATGCCGCTGGTCGGTCTGGTCCTCAACCGTGTCCATGGCAGCGGCGCCGTCCGGCTGTCGGCCGAGCGCGCGCTCGCCGCCGCGGAAAATCTTGAAGAGGCCCGCATTGTCGATCAGGGTGGCGGGAAAGCTGGACTTCGTAACTCTCCCGACACGTACGGCAGTTCTGAATCACCCGCGCCCGTGCCGTCCGCGTCCCGGCCCGACGAATCCCCCTCGTCAGGGCCTGAGGACATGACTGACGAATCCCCCTCGTCAGAGACCCCGGACCGCACCGTAGACCAACTGACCGCAGGCCTGCTGAGGCTGCACGCCGAGCGCATGCAGCTCCTCTCCCGCGAGCAGCGCACACGTGACCGCTTCACCGCGCGCCACCCCGAGGTGGCCGTGGTGGAAGTGGCCGCGCTGCCCGGCGATGTGCACGACCTCACGGGGCTGCGGGACATCGGCGACCGGCTCGCGGCCGGCCGGCCGGAGCTGCCCTAGTCACCTGGCGTGTGCGGTTCAGCTCACGGCTGCGTAGTGCTCGTACACCTCGTCGCTGTCGAGGGGGACGATGCCGGTCCCCCGCTCGTATTCCGAGCGCGCTGTCTCCAGGAGCCTGCGCCAGGAGGTCACGGTGGGTCGCCTGCGCAGCAGTGCGCGGCGCTCCCGCTCGGTCATTCCTCCCCACACGCCGAACTCGACGCGATTGTCCAGCGCGTCGGCCAGGCATTCCGTGCGTACCGGACATCCGGTGCACACCGCCTTGGCCCTGTTCTGCGCTGCTCCTTGAACGAACAGTTCATCCGGATCGGTAGTGCGGCAGGCGGCCTGCGCACTCCAGTCGGTTACCCAGCCCATACCGGCGCCGTCCTCTCCCGAATCGAGGCTCCCCCACGGCGGCAGCGGCATATTCACCGCCGCCAGTTGAGGACGTTACGGAAGGTGGGCACAGCGCAACACCCCCTTCGGGCCCAATCTTGAATGGCCCGAACGGACTATGGGTAAGCGGCAGATCACCCGCGGGAGTGAGCTGGCGACATGCGTGATCATCCCGGCAAACCGGGACAGCTATGGTGCGTCACAAAGGACGCCGGGTGACACACGAGGCGGATTCGGACACGTCGCCAACACATCGCCCGAAAAAAAGTGGGCTGGTTCCAGAACGATTCGGGGTCGCCGGACGTATTGATACGTGGCCGCACTGCTGTGACAGTTGAGAGCAGCTTAGGCCAAGGCCTGTACGTGTGTCCGGCGAATGGCAAGGTAGACCGTTCATGTCGCCGTGCCGTGCGCCGAGTCGCGCCCACTCCGCGGGACCTGTTCCCGTATGTCACGATCCGGCACTCGAACATCCCGAGAGCCACCCGCTCACCCGGAATGCTCATCCCCACGGATTAGGCTGCCCCCATGCCAAAGAAGCGCTCGGGCGGTGGTCTGTCGGCCACGCAGCAGGCCGCCAAGTTCCTCGGTGTCAGTGTGCTCGCGGGAGCCGTGATGGCGGGCATCGCGCTGCCCGCGGCCGGTGCCCTGGGCCTCGCGGCCAAGGGTTCGGTCCAGGGCTTCGACGAGATCCCGGCCAACCTGAAGAGCCCGCAGCTCAGCCAGCGGACCACGATCCTCGACAGCAAGGGCAACCAGATCGCCCAGGTCTACTCCCGTGACCGCACGGTGGTGGACCTCAAGGACATCTCGCCGTACATGCAGAAGGCGATCGTCGCGATCGAGGACTCGCGCTACTACCAGCACGGTGCCATCGACCTGAAGGGCGTGCTGCGGGCGCTGAACAAGAACGCGCAGAGCGGCGGGGTCGCCCAGGGCGCCTCCACGCTCACCCAGCAGCTGGTGAAGAACTACTTCATCGAGGAGGCCGGCGACGACCCGACGAAGGTCGCCCAGGCCACTCAGCAGACCCTCGGCCGCAAGGTCAAGGAGCTGAAGTACGCGATCCAGCTGGAGGAGAAGCTCGGCAAGAAGAAGATCCTCGAGAACTACCTGAACATCACCTTCTTCGGCGAGCAGGCCTACGGCGTCGAGGCCGCCTCCCAGCGCTACTTCTCCCAGCACGCCAAGGACCTGAGTCTCCCGCAGGCCGCTCTGCTGGCCGGCATCGTCCAGTCGCCGAGCCGCTACGACCCGGTCAACGACGAGGCCGAGGCCACCAAGCGGCGCAACACCGTGCTGGAGCGCATGGCCCAACTGGGTGACATCTCCCAGGCGGAGGCCGACAGGGCCAAGGAGGCACCGCTCGGGCTGAAGGTCACCCAGCCGAAGAACGGCTGCATCACCGCCGTCAAGGGCGCCGGGTTCTTCTGCAAGTACGTCGAGAACGTCTTCCTCACCGACCCGGTCTTCGGCACGACCCGGGAGGCGCGCGCCAAGCTCTGGAACCAGGGCGGTCTGACCATCCGCACCACCCTGGACCCGCAGGCCCAGGACTCGGTGCAGTCCTCGATCAAGGACCACGTCTACAAGTCCGACTCGGTCGCGGCCGCCGCCACGCTCGTGGAGCCCGGCTCCGGCAAGATCCTGGCGATGGGCCAGTCGAAGCCGTACGGCTACAACAAGAACGAGACCGAGTACAACTTCTCGGTCGACCGGGACTACGGCGGCTCCAACTACGGCTTCCCGACGGGTTCGACGTTCAAGCCGTTCGTGGCCGCGGCGGCCATCGAGGGCGGCAAGTCGGCGACGCAGGAGTACTCGTCGCCGTACAAGATGAACTACCCGAGCCCCGTGCAGCAGTGCGACGGCAAGCAGTGGGTCAACACGACCGGCGAGCAGGTCGAGAACGAGAACGAGTCCGAGGTCGGGCCGTACCAGATGAAGAAGGCGATGGCGAAGTCCATCAACACCTACTTCGTCCAGCTGATCTCCGACATCGGCCTGTGCCCGGTGGTCAAGATGACGGACGCGCTGCACGTCCACCAGGGCGACGGCTCGAAGCTGCCGGAGACGCCGGCCATCGCCCTCGGCGCGATCGGCCTCTCCCCGCTGACCATGGCGAGCGCGTACGCCACCTTCGCCGACCGCGGTATGTACTGCACGCCGGTCGCCATCGAGTCGATCACCCAGAAGGTCGGCAACGAGCAGAAGTCCCTGGCCGTGCCGAAGTCGACCTGCTCGCGTGCGATGAGCGAGAAGACCGCCGACACGATCAACACCCTGCTGCGCGGTGTGATCGACTCCGGTACCGGTCAGCAGGCCGGCCTGGACGACCGGGAGAGCGCGGGCAAGACCGGTACCACGGACTCCCGCAAGAACGCCTGGTTCGTCGGCTACACGCCGAACATGGCGGGTGCGGTCTGGGTCGGCAGCGCCAAGCAGAACGTCGAGATGACCCACATCAGCATCGGCGGCGTCTACCACGACCAGGTCTACGGCGCCGACACGCCGGGCCCGATCTGGAAGGACGCCATGACCGGCGCCCTGGAGGGCAAGCCGGACGAGTCCTTCAACCTCATCGACATCCCGGACGAGAACGACAAGAGCAAGGGAAACGGCGACAACAACGGCGACACCACGGGCGGTCTGATCGGCGGTCTCATCGGCGGCACGAATGACGGCGGTACGACGAACGGCTCGACCGGCGGCTCCACCCCGACCCCGACCTTCTCCTTCCCCGACGGCTTCATCCAGGGGAACGGGAACGGGGGGAACGGCCGAGGCCGAGGCTGACCCCCTTCCGAGTCACTAGCTACGACGGCGGGGCCGCACCTCTGGAAAAGAGGTGCGGCCCCGCCGTCGTACTGCCGTACTCCCGTACTGCCGTACTGCCTGGTGTCAGCCCTGAAGGTGTTAACCCTGCAGGTGCTTCTTCACCGCGGCGGCGACGCGGCCGCCCTCGGCCAGGCCGGCCACCTTCGGGTTCACGATCTTCATCACGGCGCCCATGGCCCGCGGCCCCTCCGCGCCCGCCGCCTTCGCCTCCGCGACGGCCTGGGCCACGACCGCGTCCAGCTCCTCGTCGCCGAGCTGCTTCGGCAGGTACTCGGCGAGGACCCCGCCCTCCGCCTTCTCCCGCTCGGCGCTCTCGGCACGGCCGCCCTGCGCGAAGGCCTCGGCCGCCTCGCGGCGCTTCTTCGCCTCCTTGGCGATCACCTTGAGCACCTCGTCGTCGGAGAGCTCGCGCTTCTCCTTGCCCGCGACCTCTTCGTTGGTGATCGCGGCGAGCGTCATCCGGAGCGTGGCCGAGCGGAGCTCGTCGCGCCCCTTGATCGCGGCGTTGAGGTCGTCCTGCAGCTTCGACTTGAGCGTGGTGGTCATGACACCGATTGTCGCAGGTGCCGCACGCCGGACGCCCGCCGTTTTACCCATGCCCGTTGCGCAGGCCGGTCTCGGGGCCCGCTCCACGTCTGACACGATGGTCGTATGCGCGCTCGATACGGAGTACCCCTGGGAATCGCGGCGTTCGGCGCCGCCGGTGTGTTGTACGCGGCTGGATTCGAGACCCGTTCCTTCCGCCTGCGCCGAGTGACGGTCCCGGTCCTCCCGCCGGGCATGCGCCCGCTGCGCGTGCTCCAGGTGTCCGACATCCACATGGTGGGCGGCCAGCGCAAGAAGCAGCGCTGGCTGCAGTCGCTGGCGGGCCTGCGCCCGGACTTCGTGATCAACACGGGCGACAACCTGTCCGACCCGGAGGGCGTCCCGGAGGTGCTGGACGCGCTGGGTCCCCTGATGGAGTTCCCGGGCGCGTACGTCTTCGGCTCCAACGACTACTACGGCCCGCGGCCCCGCAACCCCGCCCGGTACCTGCTGGAGAGGACGAGCGGCAAGCACGGCCTGAACGGCAACCCGCCGGCGGTCGGCGTGATCCACAACCCGTGGGAGGACCTGCGGGACGGCTTCGACGGCGCCGGCTGGCTGAACCTGACGAACACGAGGAGTGTCCTCAAGGTCGAGGGCGTCTCGGTCGAGCTGACGGGACTGGACGACCCGCACATCAAGCGGGACCGCTATCCGCAGGTGGCGGGTGGCCCGTCCGGTACGGCGGACTTCTCGATGGGCGTCGTGCACGCGCCGTACCTGCGTGTCCTGGACTCCTTCACGGCGGACGCCTACCCCCTGATCCTGGCGGGCCACACCCACGGCGGCCAGCTCTGCATCCCCTTCTACGGCGCCCTGGTCACCAACTGCGACCTGGACACGGACCGGGTGAAGGGCCTGTCGACGCACACGGCGGAGGGCCGCACCTCCTACCTCCACGTCTCGGCGGGCTGCGGCACGAACCGCTACACCCCGGTCCGCTTCGCCTGCCCGCCGGAGGCGACGCTGCTGACGCTGGTGGGCCGGGAGTAACTCTCCCGGCGTAGCCCGATACGCCCCTTATGCCCCCTTCTTCTTACGTTGGGGGCATGACGACTCCCACACCCCCGATACCCAGGGACATCCCGGACCTCCCCGCGGTCCCGGGCACGCCCGTGCTGCTGCACGCGCCCGTTCCGGCGACGGCGGTGGTGGCCCCCGCCCGTCGCCCCGCGATCGCGGTGTTCCGCCTTGCCACGGCCGTACTGGCGGCGGTGGGCGTGGCCCTGGAACTGCTGCTGGGCAGCCCGGACCGGGTCCTGAGCTACTTCGGAGTGCAGGCGGCGATCCTGCTGACCCTGGTCAGCCTCGCCTCGGCCCGCCGCGCGTGGCTGGCGGGCCGCCCCGTGCCCTCGTTCCTGACGGGCGCCGCAGCGCTCTATGCCGTGGTCTCGGCCCTCGTTTACCACCTCCTCCTGGGCCACACGACCCCGCCGTTCCTGATGACGGGCCCGGCGCACCCCCCGGTGACCTGGCACCCGCAATGGGTGGCCCTGCAGCTCCTCTATGTGGCGGCGCCGGCGGCGGCGGTCATCGACTGGCTCCTCCTCACGCCCCCCGGCCGCCTCCACATCCGCCAGACGGCGGGCTGGATGCTCTACCCCCTGGCCTACCTGGCCTTCTCCCTCACCCGGGCGGAGCTGCTCCTCCCCGGCACCCCGGGCCGCTACCTCTACCTCTTCCTGGACGTCCAGCAGCACGGCTACCGCGGCACCCTCGCCAACGCCCTCCTCCTGGGCCTCTCCTTCTACGCCCTGGCGGTCCTCATGGTGACCCTCGACCACATCCGCCCGAACCCGGTCGGACGCCGCCCCTAAACCGGATTTCGTCTCCAGCCACCAGTGGGCTAAAGTAAACGACGTCGCCGCGACAAGCAGGACAGCAGCGACACCGGGGTGTAGCGCAGCTTGGCAGCGCGCTTCGTTCGGGACGAAGAGGTCGTGGGTTCAAATCCCGCCACCCCGACGCCGAAGTACCAGGTCAGGGGCCTGATCCACTTGATGGATCAGGCCCCTGAGTGGTTCCTGGAGATCGCTTGGGAGAAATCTGGGAGAAGATCTTGGTCGGCTTCTCCCAGGAGCAGTCTCCAGTGCCGCGGGAAGAGCGGCGCTCAAGCGCCCTCGGACCTGCGCGTTCGCGAATCCAGGGCTCGTAGCTGACCAGGAAGACCGCGGCGGGCCGCCCCAACGGTCGTTAGGAACACCGCACATGGCAGGTCATCGCTCAGCGCCTCCCCACGACCACGCCCGTGAGCTCGCCCAGCAGGTTCGTGCGTTGCGGGAGGACCGCGGGTGGACGCGTGAACGGCTGGCCAAGGAAGCAGGCATCGCCGTCGGGACGCTGGGCCGCCTGGAGAGCGAGGGAGCGATCCAGCCAGGTTTCTTCACGGTCGGCGCGGTGGCCAAGGCTCTTGCGGTCTCCCTCGATGATCTGTTCCAGGTGGCTCAGGTCCAGCCCGTCACGCCCGGTCTCTGGTCAGCCGGATACGAAGGGCGGGACATCGATTCGTTCGTCGCCTCGCTCGTCGACAGCCGTATCGGGGTCGTGGCGGATGTGCGACTCACCCCGATCAGCCGCAAGAAGGGCTTCAGCAAGACCCGCCTCGGGGAGGCTCTGGCCGAAGCCGGCATTGAGTACACGCACCTGCGTGGCCTCGGCAATCCGAAGGACAATCGGGAGCCCTTCTGGGACGGCCGCGTCGAAGTGGGCCGGGCGCGCTTCCGTGGCCTGCTGCGGTCCGAGGAGGCCCAGGCCGACCTTGACCGCCTCGCAGAGCATGCCCAAGCGTCGCGGGTCGCGGTGCTGTGCTTCGAGAAGGACGAGAGCCGCTGTCACCGGCAGGTCGTCCTGGAAACGATCCGCAGCCGGGTCTCAGTCCCGGTGAATCCCTTGGCCTGACTTCGTCCCCGGCTTTCGCACGCGCCCTTGCCAGCGGTGCATGCCTCTCTTCCAATCAGATCGGGGAGATCGATGGAGGGGGCACACCATGGCGTCGTCGGCATTCGGGAAACGGCAGCGCGCACGGATCATGATCACGGTCAAGACGTATCCGGAGCTGTCCAACAAGTACCGCGAGACCAGCTGCGTGGCCGGCATACGCCTCGACCAGGGCGAGCCGCAGCACGTGCGCCTCTTCCCAGTGCCCTTCCGGCTCCTGAGCGAGGACGCCAAGTTCTCCAAGTACTCGATCATTGAAGTCGACGTCGAACCGCACCGCCGGGAGCGGGACTCCCGACCGGAGAGTCTCCGGCCCGACCTCGACACGTTGGAAATCGTGGGTGAGGTACCGTCCGACGGCGGCTGGAAGAAGCGGTACCGGTATGTGGAGCCGCTGGTCGCCCCGTCGCTCTGCGCCATCAAGCGAGATCAGGAGAAGCGAGGAACGTCGCTCGGCGTCTTCCAGCCCGCCGAGATCACCCGTTTCCGGCTGGAGCCCGCCGAACCCTGGTCCATCTCCAAGGCCGCCCTGGCCGACCAACTCGACCTGTTCGAGCAGGAACTGAACCCGTTGGAGTGGGTGCCGCTCGACTTCCGCTACAGCTTCCGCTGCGCCGACGACGACTGTCCGACCCACGACATGGGACTGAAGGACTGGGAGGCCGGCCAGTCGTACCGCAACTTCCTGCGCAAGTACGGCGAGCGCGGTGTCCGTGAGGCACTGCGCGAGACTTGGTACGACCGAATGTGCGCCCCGAACCGCGCCGTCCACTTCTTCGTTGGCAACATCGCGGCCCATCCCAAGACCTTCATGCTGCTGGCTGTCTTCTACCCGGAGCGGAGGGTCGTCGAGTACGTACAGGACAGTCTGTTCGGTGAGTGATGCGCTCCTGCAGATTCTGGCGGACCTGCCCTACTGCCGCGCGTCGCTCGCTGCTCGTCGCCCGGACTGTTTCGGAAAGTGGTCACCTTCTTCGGGCGGGCTCCCGGCCGGAGAACGCTCGGTACGTCTCGACGGTGTCGATTCCCCTGACGATCTTCTTTACACAGGCAGGCAAGGCTCGGTCTAGGACGCTTTGCGGAACTGTTGTGGCTCCTATAGCCCTAACCAGCTCACAATACTTGCTTTTCACCTTCCAATTAGACTATCTGGGATGCTAGCTAGGCAGGCAACATGCAAGAGGGCAGTGGCCCTACTCGCACAATAGGCAAGATTGTAGCTCCAGGGGCGTATCTCCCCTGCCTCAAGCGCAAGAATCGTATGTGAAATATCGCCATATGTTTCGACGATGGATGGCAACAACTCCTCGAGGCTCGAATCGTTATCTGCAACAGTGCCGTGACGATCTTCACTCCACAGAATTTTACCTATGGAATCATAACGCTCCATAAGAGCCCTGACGGCAGATTCATTCGAGAATTCCACACCAATGTGTCTCAAGCCAAGCCACGCCTCGCGAATTTCGGAATCCAGAGAGTCAGAACCAATCGCCTTCCACAACTGCCTACAGGCCGATGCGAGACGCCACCCACCAGAGTCACCGGGCTCAGGCGAGGCGTTAGCCGCAATCACCTCCAAAAGGTGGCGTCCAGGACTATTCATGGCCGAGTTGATGTCGATGTCCAGGCCCAGATCAAACCCTGAAGGAACATCAGCTTTGTCCAGCGTGTAGAGGCGAGCGTGGACATTGGTGTCAATAACCTGCACGGCAATCTGAGATTTCGGACTATCGCCGAACACAGGAACCAGCGGATTGTCTGCTACCGTGGCCTGTCCACCCACCCATGGAACTGCTCTCCCACCAGCACGCGCGGGGTGGGTATCCAGAGCCAGAAGGGCACCAAGAATTGCTTCCACGTGATACACCGCAGCCCACACTGCGGGATATCCGATCCCCTTAACCGGCACCGCTATAATCACCCATGGCCAGCTGCCCTGCTCGTTATAGTCCTCCAGGATTTCCGGGATCACATCCGGGTCATTTATAGAAGCCCAGTAGTCCGCAGTCCACCAAACTTCATCGAAGCGAAACCCTATCAAGCCAAGGGCACGCGCATGTTTGCTGAGTTCCGTCGCATACGCGTCATCAAGATGACCAGCAATTACTCTATCAGCAATCTTAAGCGGGACTGCGGCGCCCTGTGCATCAATAGCAGAATTAAAAATTCCCCCAACAGCCACAGCAACGAGAGACTTTTCCGTTGCCTCCCGCACGTGTCTCAGCAAGGCTGTAACATCAGTTGGATGGTCCTCCTTGCCAGCGGCAACGTAGGCCAAGCGCCGCAAGAGAACGTCCTCCAGTTCATAAGGACTCGCTTCAACGTTTGGCACGAGCAACTCGCGCAACGTTTCGACAGCTGAGGCCAACGCTGCAACACCCGAAGAGCTGAGTCGCACATCGATGTCGCCCACCACATGCGTTGTCAAGCCACCGTCATCAGCGAGTCGGGGCATCGGAGGTTCGTTCCACTCATCGTCGTCACCTGGTGCCACGATCGCCTCGCCCAGCGCCGCCGTCCAAAGATGCCATAGCTGATCGCTAGAAGTCATGTCAGATTCCTCCCTCATGAGAGATACTGCGTATGTGATCAACGCAGGAGTACCCGACCCTAGTCTGGCGGATGCAGCCGCCGAATTGCAGACACTCGTTGAAACTGACGGACACAAGGACGAGAAGGTTCTACAGGAGTGGCTGGAGCGGCACCCCGCATTTGTACCAGGTGCATTCGGGCCGCATGGCGCCTCAGGATGGCTTCCATGGCCAAATGCAGTAATCACTCAACCGCCCCTCACGGGCTTGCTCGAGCGTCGACCGGACTTCATGTGGTTGGCTAGCGACAGTCGCTACTTGACTGTTGTATGTGTCGAAATCGAAACCCCGGCGAAGAAGTGGTTGAGGGAAGATAATAAACCTCATGGAGACTGGGTTCATGCTCGCGCGCAACTGACCGAGTGGCGTTCTTGGTTTCGCGAACCACTCAATACCGCTCGTCTCCTGGACGAATATCAAGTACCAGAACATATGCGGTCACTCGAGGTCCGGCAGCACTACTTCTTCGTCATGGGTCGACGTTCCGAATACGACGGAGATCGGCGACGGACCCGGCTACTTGCGGCGGATGATCGGCCTGACGAAACCGCAATGTCCTGGGATCGCCTGGTTGAAAGCCCGCACCCACGTGCGACGACACTCGGATGTGTCCGCCTGTCAAAGCACTCTGGGCAGTACGAAGACGTATACCGCCCTCAGACACGCGCACCAGGCGAAAGCGATCCACCTGAAGACCCTCATCCTTCCAGGAAACTTCGCTTTATGCCTCGGCGCCCCAGTTCCGGCCCAGCTTGAACTCAGCCGACTGCTCGGATGAGCTGGCTCGCGGTGCGGGGTGTCTCCGGCTTCCAGGTCAGGAAGGTCCTCAGGCCGCGGGACAACTCACTGCGCTGCCCCCTCCGGTTCATCAGCCGCAGACGGGTGGACGTACCTGCCCTCGTTGAACGGAGTGAACCACGCCTTGAACGCCATCGGTGCGATGCCGAGAGCCGCTCCGACGGCGCTCTCGTCGATGCCGTCCATGGAGTCGTCGTAGAGCCACTCGTGGTCCATGTCTTCGTAGACGTTGTCGGCGAACGATTCGAGCGCGGCCGAGACGCCGTCGTCGAGCAGCCCGAAAGTCTCCAGGGTCACGTTCGTCTCATTCAGCAGCAGCTTCAGCGCGAGTTCCTCAGCGACGCAGCTCAGCTGCTGGAAGCTGCCATCGGTGAAGCGGGTAGTCATCGCGATCACCGTCACCAGGAAGCGTCGGGCGAAGCGGGCGTCGTATTGGAGGGCGTATCGCTCGGGAAGGTCCTCGAAGTGCCACAGGGACCCGTCACATTCGGCAGCGGTGGTGTCCTCCTCCGTCAGGGTCTGCACGTCTTGGAAGAGCTCGTCCACCAGGATGTCCGTCGCGTACACCAAGGCACCGGCAGCGAGTTTGGCGTCCTCCGGCGAGACGGCGAACTCGTTGTCACCGTCTTCTTCCTCGTTGTCTTCGTCGTCGAGGACGCCGAACATCACGGGCGGGAAGGAGCGCAGCTCGTCTGCCAGTGCCAGCATCTGACCGCGTACTGCCCTTGCTTTCGCCTCGGCGTCGTAGCTCTCTTTGTCGTCCTCGGCCGTGGGACGCTCGGTATGCCGGGCCTTACGGTCAGCCGGATCATCGGGCGGGACATCGGGGCCGTCGGCGGCGTCGAGACTCTCCTGCGCGAGCTCTGGGTGCAGCTCGACCTCGCATCGTCCGATGTGCCAGTCGGCCAACAGCTCTGACCGCTCCAGCAGTTCACCCACGACCGACCGCACCGCCTTCTCGGCGAATTCCAGGGCCGGAGCATCAACGAACACTTTCAGAAGCGCTCCGCCCGGGTAGACGGCCACGATGCTGTCGAGGAGATCGACTTCCATGCCGTCGGGTCCCTCAATGGCCTCGACCGAGTCAAAGCCGTCCTGGATGAGCGCCACGGCGCCGGCGCGCTGAAGTGGGTCCATCTCCGGAGTGCCCTCCGCGATGTGGGCATCTACGGTCACTACGTATGTCACGTGTCCGATCCTGGCAGGGATGTCCCACGCGACGGGGAGGAATCCACTCAATCACGAGCGCTGCGCATCGAGCCTGGGCGATCGGCCGGAACTGTCTGCGGCGCAGCCGTCGAGCAGGCCGTGTTCAGCAACTGGCCAATGCTTCGGCGTCTTCACAGTAGGGGCCGTGGGATGCAATCGGCTCCGTCAGGCGCCAAAGCCATCTGCGCACGCACCGTACGCGGGGTAATCCTCGGCCGGCTGCGGATCCGCACGGATCCGTTCCAGGCGTCGCCCCTCATCCCCCGCGTATGTACCGCTGCGCCGACAACGGACGTGGCCGTGATCACGTGTAGAGACTCGGCCAACTTGCCTTATGTGCATACGTATTGGAGAAGGATCACCTATAGGTTCCCTGTGACCAATCTTGACCGTTCCAAGGGGGAACCTTGTCGCGTTCGCGCGCGAGATACTTGGCCTCGGCGTGCGCCGGGGTCACCGCACTCACCGTTCTCGGCACCGCTCCGTCAGCGAGTGCCGCCGCACCCAAGGAAGCCTGCACCGGCATCTACAACGCCCCCGTCACGTCCTGGGCGATGACGTGCAGCCAGCCGGGCGAGCCGATGATCGGCGGCTTCGCCACCTGGCGCAACATACCGATCACCTTCGACCAGGTCGACGCCGGCTCGGCGACCGTGCAGGTGGCCAACTACCTGCGTGTCAGCCCGAACACGTCGAGCAGTCCGCTGGCTCCCAACATCGAGATCGGCCTGTACGCGGAGAAGACGGGGAAGACCACCCACACCTACGGGCCGCGCTGGTCGGAGCTGACCACCAGCGGCGGTCGCACGACAGCCATCAAGGCCGGGGTCGACCCGACCCAGCCGGACAAGCGCAACCACACCTACATGACCGTCCGACAGGACAGCGGTAACCAGTGGGACGTCCTCTACGACTTCAACAAGGTCGGCTCCACCACCAAGCAGCTCAAAGTGATCGGCGGCAATACCAACCGCATCGACGTGGGCCTTGAGGTGACCGGCCCGAAGTACATCAACGTCCCCTCGATCGCGAACCGTATGCAGTTCATGACCGGGAACAAGGCATGGCAGCAGGTGGCGACGGGGAATGTGGCCAAGTCCGTCACGCTTCCCGTGTGCAGCACGACCCACAAGCCACCGAGCTGCTTCACCACCAAGCTGACCGACAACAGCAAGTTCACCCAGTGGACGGTGAGCAAGCCGCGCCGACAGGCCGCCGCCGTAGCCTCCCCGACTGCCGCGCCCGCTGCCCCGGCGCGCACCCCGGGCGCGGCCGATCAGCCCGTCACGTTCAACGGCGTGGACCAGCAGGCGCTCCAAGCCTGCCTGGAGAATGACCCCGACAGCTGCCTGACCACCGTGCCCGGCCTGTCGGAGTGCATCGTCACCGTACGGGTCTGCAACGCCGCCGCTCTGCCGTCTGGCGAGGCATCAGAAGACGCCGCAGCCGACGCAGACGTGTCGGCCGCCGACATCCGCGCCCAGGCCGCAGCCGCCTTCGACGTCCCAAGCGACGCCCTTGCTGTCGAGCCGCCCGCTTCACCCGCCGCGCTCAAGACTCGCTCGAATGCCGCCGACGGCAGCAGGGACGCCGCCTGGACGGTGACCTCAACCAGCTCTACTCCCGGGCTGCAGCGCACCGACCGCCGCTTCGACGGGTTCACCGCCCGCTACTCCGCACACACCGGCGCACTGCTGGAGGCGTGCTGGGGCGACCTCTGCGACGCCTCGTGACCACCGACATCACGACATGCCGCAGACAGCCCACCGCTTCCTCACGCCCGCAAGGAATCCACTGGTGAACATACGCACCGCACTCATACGTATCGCCCGCGCCAGCGCCACCACGGCGGCTCTGACCTTGCTCACCGCAGCTACCACCACCGCCACGCACGCAGCCTCAGCCCCCAACGACCCGGCCGCCGAGGGCACGATGTTCGTTGACGCCGCCTCGCTCCCCGCCGACGAACTGCGCGGCCTCGACCAGCCCATCTCGTACGCTGAATACGCCGGATCTCACGGATCGAACTCCGTGAACCTGAAGGCGACGGCAGACCCGGATCCTGGCGATCAACAGGATCTGCGTCAGCAGTGCGCCAGCCACGAGGCGCAAGCCAAGGCCGCCGCCGGGTGGATCAGGTCCCGCTTCGAAAGCTGCCAGAAGCGCCCCTTCGATCTGGTCCTCCGGGATGTCAGGGGCACCACCACACTCGGCCGCCTCTGGTTCGACCAATGGGTCTTCGGCTTCGCCTACGACGGCAGCCGACGCGTCGACTACGTCGCCAGCATCGAGAACATACGCGTTCAGCCCATACCTACAGAAGACGCGACCAAGTGGCGCCTCGGGCAGCATTTCCGCGACGACATCTACGCATCCACCAGCGATCCGGACCCCCAGGTGACCGCACCGCAGACCGCGGACCGCGACGAACTGCTCGGCGTATGGGACACCAGCCCCCACTGGAGCCTCACCTACACCTCCCCGGACAAAGGCCCCCTGTTCGACCAGGGCAATCAGCAGCGCGTCTTCTCAACCGTCGCGATGGATCTGAGCGCCAGCTCCCCCAACGCCGCCCCCTTCACCGGGGGAGGCAGTGTCTACGACTCCAGCGTCCGCTACGACTACGCCGGAAAGATCGCGGGCAAGTTCAAGGGCACGGTCTTCACCAAGGCCCGGGTGGAACTCGTGATGAGCCAGAAGGACCCGGCCGTCAACGAAAGCGCCCTGCACATCTACGACGCCCTGAACCACCCCGAGCGGACCTTCCCCTCCTGGCCCGGCAAGACCGTTCCAGGGGCGAAGGAGCCGCTGCACCGGCTGGTCGACAAGGAGAAGCAGCAGAAGAACCGCGCGCGTTCGATCAAGGAATGCGAGAAGGTGTGGGGCGACTACAAGGGAACCGACCTGCAGTGCGACGAGTACCCCTTCGCCTCCACGAAGGAAGGTTCCACCAAGGGCGACAACCGCTTCTCCGTCCGGCTGATCGACGGCGACGACAATGAGACCGGCGGCCGCAGGCTCGACCAGATGTACACCCTCAACCGGATCCTCGACGGTGACGCCTTCTACATGAAGATCACCAACTAGCAGAAGGGCAGCGGCTCATGGCGCTCCTGGCCGAATACAGCTGCAAGGCCACACCGGCCCGCCGTGTCGTGGAGGTGTACGACGCCGACGCCTACCTGAGCGACGACGAGGCCATGGCCGCTGCCCGCAGGCAGGTGGTGGCCGGCAACGGCTACCACCTGTACATCCGCAGTCTGCAACCCGACATCGACGTCGAGGTCACCATCCGTGTCTGGGACACCCCGCCGGCCCCGCCCGCCGACGCGGAAGGCCAGGTCCCCGTGAGTATCGAGTCCGAAACCGGCATCCTCGTCGTCAACCAACTCGAATACGGCCCGGCAGGAGAAATGCCCCTGCCTCGCCCCGGCGTCTACGAAGGCCACGCATGGTGGGAAGGCCGCCAGGCGACCGCCGACTACTACGAGAGCAGCCTCGACCACCCCACGGACGACACCTTCGAAGACCACCTCACCCAAGCATGGAACAACTGCCCCGTCACCGAACGTTACGTCCTCGACCTCGCCTACATCCGCGAACCCGAACCCGTTGATGAAGACGACCTCTGAAATCCGTACGTGCCGGCGTGACAGCAGCGTCAAAGGACCTGCCTCGATGCCTGCGAACGCTGGCATGATGCGCGCACATGGGAACCAGAGACGACAGTGACGAGGCGTACGTAGTCGGCTTGTGCGACCAGGTGCTCGGCGAGACCGCGCTGACCCAGCACAAGTTCGACTGGCTGCAGGGCGACCCCGGGACGGGCGGCCGACGTGCCAAACTCCCGGTCGACGCCTACTGGCCCGGCCACCAACTCGTGGTCGAGTAACGAGAACTCCAGCACGACCAGCCCATGCCCCACTTCGACAAGCCCGACAGGCTCACCGTCAGCGGCGTCCACCGGGGCGAGCAGCGGGCACTGTACGACGCCCGCCGTGATGCGGAGATTCCCGCGCACGGACTGCGGCTGATCGTGATCCGGCCGGCCGACCTCGATGCGGACGGTCGCGGACGACTGCGCCGTAACCAGGAGGCGGACCTGGCTGCGCTGAAGAGGATCCTGGCACGCCACAGCGACGAGGACCGGGTCACCGACGCTTTCCAAACGTGGCTTCTTGCCGAGGGCTGGACACCGGTTGATCCCACGGACCGTTGGACCGACCTCGAAGCCGTGCGTGGCGATGAGCGGCTGATCTGCGAAGCCAAGGGCCGCACCAGTGAGAAGGGAATCGACGCCGACATCGCCTACGGGCAGTTGCTGCGGCGGATGACGAGCCAGGAACCCCACA
This sequence comes from Streptomyces sp. NPDC048277, assembly GCF_040652235.1. NCBI lineage: Bacteria > Bacillati > Actinomycetota > Actinomycetes > Kitasatosporales > Streptomycetaceae > Streptomyces > Streptomyces sp. NPDC048277. The sequence goes on along the minus strand of NZ_JBEZLQ010000015.1, from coordinate 225,874 downwards.
CGCGGTACGTGCTGGTGGTGCCGTCCTCGTCCGTGCAGGCCGTCGAGCGTGTTCCGGCGCATGTTCGCAGGCTGTTGCGCATCGACGTGTACGAGGTGACGGACGACGACGTGGTACACCGGCTGCCGGCATAGACAGGTTCCTGTCCCGGACCACTGGGCCCCAGTGCAAGGCGAGCCAGCCGCAGGGCAGCCCGTTCGGCGTTGATTCGCGGAGCTGACGCTGGCGGGCGACCCGGGCTCAGGATGTGGGCCAGTGCTTCGGCGGGGATGCCTTTGGGTCGGTGATCTGCAGACGGTTGTGGCGCGAGGGGTCGACGGCGGTGAGGGCCACCAGCCGCTGCCCGTCGGCCCCTTCGAGTTCGGCAATGGCGTGCGGCAGCGCGGCACACACGGTGGCTATCGCGGTGCCGAGGCCGACCAGGCCGCCGTGCTTGTTGTTCTGGCGGTACTGGATGCGGTGGAGTCCCGACCGCGCGATCGCCTCGACTTCCATGGGCCGGTTCAGTTGCTTGGCGTCATTGGTGATGATCGCCTGGAAGCCCTCTGTCCTGGCCTTCGCGTACAGCTCGATGTCCTTCGTGCCGGCCCAGCCGTTCAGCTCGTGGACGTGCACCACGTCGTGCGCGGTGAGGAGAATGCGCACGATCTCTGCCATGGGCCTGGGGACGTTCTCGTCGAGCAGCAGCTTCAAGCGGCAACCTGCCGAGAGCCATCGACGTAGCTGTCCACGTAGTCGCTGAAATCGACCGCGTCGCGTGCAGCCGCAGCACTGACCCCTGGGTAGAAGTCGCCGACCCGGTCCGGGGGGACACCATCCCGCACCAGGGCGGCCACCTCAGCCGCCGGGATCCGCGTTCCTTCGATGACGGGTTCACCGCCACGCACCGCGGAGTCGACGGCGACGTGGTCACGCGGCTTCAGCAAGTCCGGGATGTGGCGGCCGTCCTTGTAGAAGGGCGCGAGTACATCCACCAACTGGTGGATGACCACGTTCCCGCCTCTGATCAGATCGACCGCCTGTTCGGGCTCCGCAAGGTAGATCGTGTCCGGTCCCGCGACAAGCGCGTAGGAAGACAGGTGCTCACGCTCGCCCAGGTCCTCTCGGAGCGTGTCCACCGCCCTGCGGATCTTCTGCAGCGACGTCTCCTTGCGAAGCTTCACGCAGGCCCGCAGGGCGACCACGTCGCGGAAGGAATAAAGGATCGGACGTGAGTCAGAGACCTCCGGAACGAGGAGCGCGCCCTTCGTGCCGGAAGCACGGCGCCAGTGGGAGAGCTGCCGCAGCGTGGCACCGGAAAGGGCTGCCGCGAGCTTGGGCTCATACGACACCGCGTTCCTCCTCTCCGCCCCCATCGGATCTTTGGTGACCGTACTCCATTCTCATGCCTTCCGCCGAGATCGGAAAAGACAGGCTCCATTCGAGGTAATCGGAGCCCGCCTCCCGGCCATCAGGCCATCGTCGTGGCACGAGCGCGCAGCAGCCGATCGAGTACGGCGACCGGCGAGCGCTGGTGCAGGTTCCGGCGGACGTCGAGCGCTGCTTCCCACTGCACGGTCAGGCCGGCCTTGAGACGTTCACGCATGCCAGGGGTCACGTGGGCGTACCGCGCCGAGACTGAGCCGTCAATGTGGCCCATGCGCTCGTCCATCAGCACCTTCTCGGTGCCGAGATCCTCCATGTGCGTGCGGTGGGAGTGGCGCAGGCCATGCGGGGTGAGCCCTCTGGCGATGGGCAGCCAGCAGGCGTCGGCCCGGCCTTGGGCGTTGCGGCCACGCACTGGGACACCAGGCCAGGGCTCGCCGAGCAGCGGGACCGGGCGGGCCTCCTGAGGCGCCTTCTTCGGGTACCAGCCGGAGGTAGCGGGCGCAAACAGCCAGGTGGCGAAGCCGTTGCGGCGCCAGTGTGCGGCGTTCTCCGTCGGGGTGCCGCCACGGACGAAGTTCAGCTCGACGATGGCGAGGCCGACGCGAGCGCGGGTGTCCGCCCGTACGCGTTCGGGATGGTTGAGGACGTTGGACACGGTGCCGCTGGAGACGCCCGCGCGGCGGGCGACGTCCACCAGCTTGGCGCCGGTGTGTCCGCCGGTGCGGACGGTGCCCTGGCCGTGGAAGACGTAGCGCTTGCCGTGGCAGGGGCACGGCGTCGGTTTCGTACGGGCGATGTGGTCGGCGACCAGGGCCGACAGCCAGTCCATCGCGTCGATGGTGCGGTAGCTGTCATCCTTGGGCGGGCAGCGAATCAGCTCACCCGAGTCCAACTCGTACAGCTGGTGTTCCACGCGTATGGCGCCGGGCCGGGCGAACTCGGTCTCCAGTCCGACGATTTCGCCCCACCGCATACCCGTGTAGCCCTTGAGGATCACGGCGACGAACTCGTCGTCGCGGCCGGACAGCAGGGCCGCGCGTTCGGCGATGAGGAGCAGACCGAGCGGGTCCGTGATGACCTTCTCCGGACCTCGGTCGCGGGAGCGGCCGGCGCGTTTGCCGCGCCCGCGCCGCTTCGCTGCGGGGTTGGACGCGATGAGGCCCTCGTCCACGGCGTCTTCCAGGATGAGGTGGAGCGTCGAGCGCCACGTCTTGACACTGGATGCCGCATAGACGGCCTTCTCCCGCTTCTCCCAGGTGTCCACGTCCGTGCGAAGGATGCCGACGAGAGCCTTGTCCTCGAACTCCGGGAGCAGATGCTCCTCGATGTGGCGCCGGTAGTTCTGCATGGTGGACGCGGCCAGGTCCTGGGCGTCGTACCAGCGGCTGGCGTACTCGCCGAACGTCTCCTGTCCGGCCGCCGGATCGCGCCAGGTGCCGCGCCGGACCTTGGCTTCTTCCTCGTCCGCGGCCTGCTTGGCCTCCCGCTTGGTGGCGAACTTGAGCACCGCGCCCGTCGGGTCGACGACGGTGCCGTACTTGCCCTCGCTGACCTTGTATCGACCGCGCCAGTAACTGCCGCGCTTCTCTGCGAAGCCCACGCCTCGTACCCCTCCTTCCTCGGATGTGCCGGGTACAGCTACGCAGCAGTGCCGTACTGGGACCTGCGGGGCGGTCGAGCCCTGAGACGTGGGACGGAGGACGTGGAGGGCCGCGTCTGCCGAGTCGGACGCGACGACGTCATAGCCGACTCCGGCGGACTGGCCGGTGGCAGCGTCCCCTGGGCTCGCTGTGGCGTCGGCTCCTCGTGGATGCGGATGATCTCGGCGAGGTGGTCCGCGGTGAAGCGGTAGGCACGGCCGACTCGCGTGTGCGGTATCAGACGCCGGCGCGCGCGGTCCTTGACCCACCAGGCCGAGCAGCCGAGGGTCTCGGCGATCTCCTCGGGGCGGTAGAGACGGGGCAGGGCGGCTTCACCATCCGTGCGGTGCGGAAGGCGTGCGTGGGCGGGGGGCATCGCGGGGTGAGGCAAGAGGGGTGAGTCCTTACTCGGTGGATGATGCTCGGTCAGGGGCGGTGGGTGGCGGGCCCGTCTCAGGTGGTGCTCGGTCCCTCCAGCAGCACGAGGGGTGAGACGAGGAGTGCTTCGGCTATCGCGACGAGGTCGTCGACGTCGCAGCGCCGCTGGGCACATTCGATTCGGGACAGCATCGTGTTGGACATCGGACGGCCAAGGGCCGTGACGCGGTCGGCCAACTGGCGCTGGGCGAGACCGCGTTCGGTGCGGAGGATTTCGATGGTGCGGGCGGTCCGTATTCCCGCCGGACCCATTTCCAGAGAACGTGCTGCCATAGCTCCATTTGTAGCGTGCATTCCCCGGTTTGGTTAACCGGGGATCGTCGGCTATGTTGCGCCCGCTTGGTCAGCGAGCAGGGCGAAATTCCAGTCCCTCACCCTGACGTCACGCAACCCGACACAGACACCTCGATGCGCTTCTGAAGTGGGGTGTTGTGTTGTAGCTTCGCCATGGCCAGCGCGTCAACGACTTCCCGGTGTGATGCTTCTGGCTCGGCCGTCAGGGCAACTATTTGGTCAACCGGCGATCGTGCCCTACGGTTTTGGTCCCGCCCGCTACCGGCCTGATTTCCTGCGGCCTTTCTGCCGTGAGAGATTGCGCCGGATCAGGCTGGACTTGCGCGACCCGGGTGTGGCTATGTTGACGACACCCCCGGAAAACGCAGTCGGTTCGCGGCGCACCCCGCGCCAACAGCCCGACCCCTCCGTTCGAATCCCGCCCCGACCGACGGTAAGCCGTGGTGTCCGCCCACAGGCCGCCGAGTAAGGACCGCCCCGCTCTTGGCACGAATCCGCACCATCAAGCCCGAAGCCTTCGTCTCCGAGTCCCTGGCCACCGTCTCCCTGACCGCGGAGCGCACCTTCCTCGGCCTGCTTACCCAGGCCGACGACCAGGGCCGCCATCGCGACCACGCCGCGATCATCGCGGGCCAGTTGTGGGTCCTGCGCCCGGAGCACACCCCACCCGATGTCGAGACGGACCTCGCCCAGCTCACTGACGCCGGGCTGATCTGCCGCTACAAGGGGCCGGACGATAAGCGCTACCTGCACATCGTCACCTGGCACCAGCACCAGAAGATCAACCGGCCCAGCAAGAGCCGCCTCCCCGCCTGCCCCCACCACGACACACCGGTCGGCCCCGCGCCAGGCGTCGTCGCGCTGACCGCGCGGGCCAGCATCACGGAGCCTGCAGTGCAGCCTCACGGAACCCTCCGTGACAGCTCCGGGCAAGTGCGCGAGCCTGCGATGAATCCTTGCGCCGATGACGAACCCGCAGGTCAGAGCGATTTCACGGAGCCCTCCGTGAGCGAGCAGGGAGGGCTCCGTGAGACAGCAGTGACGCCTCACGGTCCGGATCTAGGACCTAGGATCATGGATCTAGGAAATACCCCTTCGGGGGGCGCGAGCGCCCCCGCACCCGACACCGCCTCGGCACAGCAGCTCATCGCCGAGTACGCCGCCGCCTGCGCACACCGCCCGCCCAAGGGCGTTCTGGGCCACCTCGGCCGGGAGATACGCAAGCTCGTCGACGAGGGCATCGCCCCCGCCCACATCCGGGCCGGACTCGAACGACACCGCGCCAAGGGCCTGCACCCCAGCACCCTGCCGAGCCTGGTGCACGAGGCCATGAACGCGACTCCCGCCACACCAACCGCGCCGGTTGCCCACAGGGCGTGGACAAACCCCACCGACGTCGAAGCCGCCTTCGGAGGTGACCTCTGACCCCCACCCTCACCCGCGAGCCCCACCGGGTCGGCCCGCTCGCCGACCGGCTCAACGGCATCCTGGCCAGCCGCGGCATCGACCCTGGTGTCACAGCCGAGAAACCGCTGGCGGAGCCTGTCACGGCCCTGGAGCTGGCGGACGCCCGCATCCCCGCCCGCTACCGCCGTGCCATGGCCGACCAGCCGCAGGTCACCGCCTGGGCTGACGACATCGCCCGCGCCGGACGCCCCGGCCCCGGTGGACCCGGTATCGCCGAAGGCCCGTCGCTGCTGATCGCGGGCCCCACCGGCACCGGCAAGACGTACCAGGCGTATGGCGCCGTCCGCGGTCTCCTCAGCCGCGGCGTCCGCCTGCGCTGGGAAGCGACCACCACCGCCGACCTGCACGCGCGCATCCGTCCGCGTGCCGGCCACGACGCCGAACGAGACCTGCAGACTCTGGCCCGCTGCCCGCTACTGCTCCTGGACGACCTCGGTGCAGCCAAGACCAGCGAGTGGACCGAGGAGCTGACTTACCGGCTCATCAACCACCGGTACGAGCACATGCTCCCCACCCTCATCACCACCAACCTCCCCACCGCCGAACTGCGCACCGCGCTCGGCGACCGCGTCGCCTCCCGCCTCGCCGAGATGACCAAACGCGTCATCCTCACCGGGCCCGACCGACGCCGCACCGCGCCAGCCGTCTGACCGGCCGGCGCTCCCTCCCGCACCGTCTCGCATCGCCCGCCCGCGCTTCCGCCTGCCCTCGAACGTGAGGGCCCCTTGGAGAGCCTCTGCATGACACCTGGCACCACTACGCTCATCAACGCCAACGGCACCGGCACATCCGTCCTGCCGCACTGGATCACCGCTCCTGCGGCCATCGCGGTGCTGCTACTCGTCGCCGCCCTGCCTGCTGCACGGCTCCTGCGCCAGCGCCGACGAAAGCAGGACGCCGGACGGCGCCGCGACACCGCCGCGATCCCAATCGCCGCCGTCGCCGCGATCGGCTGCACTGCCTACAGCGCCGACACCAGCTGGCGGTTCGCCGCCGACTACCTCGACATGGGCAGCACCATCGAGCGCGCCGCGATGTTCGCCGCCGCCGAGCTCGCCCTGTTCGCGACCGCCCTGCTGGCCCGGCAGAACCTCAACGGCCCGAAGCAGGCACCCGGCCTGCCCGGCACCCTCACCTGGGTGATCACCGCCGTGCAGGTCCTGCCCGCCTACGCCGAATCCGGGCCCGTGGGCGGAACGGTGCGGGGCTTCGTCGGCCCGGTCATGGCGGCCATGCTCTGGCACCTGGCCATGGGAATCGAGCTGCGCCACCGCAGCCCGCACGCCGACTCCCGGAGCCTGGCCGCCGTCCTCGCCCGACAGGCACGCGAACGGCTCCTCGCCCGGCTCTCGATCGCAGACCGGGACGCGGACGCCGCCCGGATCATCCGCGAGCGCGCCCTCGACCAGGCCGTCACACTGATTCTCCGCGCAGAAGCCATGACGCCCTCGAAACGCACCAAGTGGCGAGGCCAGCGCCTCACCCGCCGCCTGCACCAGGCCCTGGAGCAGGCCGACATCGACCGCGACGAACGCCAAGACGAGCTGCTGCTACGCAAGCTCGCCACCCGCCAACAGGCCACTGCCCTGGCCTCCAAGCCACTGCCCGCGCGCTGGCCCGATACCACCGCGCTCACGAGCGGCGGCTCCGCGACGGCCCGCCCGCGGGCCACGGCAGAAGAACAGGCAGAGGCTCCGGGCCGCCCGCCCACCAAGGTCCCGGGCGATGACACCGTCGACCGGGCAGCCCGTCCGCACCCCGAAACCCGCCCGCAACAGCCCGCCCGCACCACCGTCAGCCCGGAACCAGAACCGGGCGAGGGGCCACCGAGCGACGCTCCAGGCACGGCCTCGCGGGCGGAGTCGAATCGCCCGGGCTCCAAACCGCGTGCGACACGGGCCCTCCTCAATAAATACGCCCAGGACCTCTACCGCGAGCAAGGACGTCTCTCCCGTGACCTGCTGGAGGAAGCCGTGCGCAAGGACGGCTACAGCGTGGCCAGCGACACCGCCGGAAAGGTGGTCCGCACCGTCAAGGCCGAGCTGCCGACCGCGCCCGCCGGCCACCCGCGCTGAGACGCCACCCAACATCCGAGGAAGACCGCTCAATGCACGACTCGTACCTCGAACTACACGACGCTCAAAGGGAGATCACCACGCCCACGTCGACGGCAGCAAGCAATGGCGATGGACCGTCCAAGGGCCGGTCCATCGCAGACTCCTCCGCTCCGGGGGTGGCGGAGGAAATGCTCCGGCGCGAGGGCGCGCCGGAGCAGGAGGGGGTGGGCGAAGACGCTGTCGCCGAACAGCAGCCAGTCGTCGTACGCGCTGCCGACGAAGCCGCGCTCCACCGCGTCGCCCGTCGCCGAGAACGTGACGACGAGCGCCGCGAAAAGCGCGTCGACGTGCGCTACAGCGTCGAAGAGAAGTCCAAGATCCTCGCCAAGGCCAAGACGTTGGGCATCACCGGCGCGCACCTCGTCGGCGCGGTCGTCATGGCCTTCGTCAACGGCGAGGCACACCTGCCCGACCAGCGCACCGTCTACGACGACGCGATCGACGAGTTCGCCGCCCTGCGCACCCAAATCGCCCGGATCGGCACCAACGCCAACCAGATCGCCCGCCGCCTCAACTCCGACGGCGATCCACACCCTGTGGACGCCGCCGTCCTGGAGCGGGCCGAACGCCTCCTGACCACTGCCCAGGACGCGGTGAAGGCCGTGGACGACGCCGCGTTCCGGGCCGCCGGGCAGAAGGCGGGCCGAGCGTGATCGCGAACATCGTCAAACCGGGCAGCAAGACCCAGGGTGTGCTGATCTACCTCTTCGGGCCGGGCACGGCGACCGTGCACACCGACCAGCACATCGTCGCCTCTTGGGACGGCTTCGCCCCCGACCCCGGCCCCAAAGGCAGCCCGGGCCATACGGAGCGGATGGAGCAGCTCGTCAAAGCCCTCGACCTGCGGGTCAAGCAGGCCGGCGACCAGGCCCCAGAGGGACACGTGTGGCACTGCTCGCTCCGCGCCGCACCCGAGGACCGCACCCTGACCGACGCCGAGTGGGCCACCATCGCCCGCCGTGTCCTGCACGCCACCGGCATCGCCCCAGACGGTGATCCGGACGGCTGCCGCTGGATCGCCGTACGCCACGCGGACGACCACATCCACATTGTGGCCACCAAGATGCGCGGAGACCTGCGCCCACCGCGCAACTGGAACGACTACCACCGCGCCATGACAGAACTCAGCCAGATCGAGACCGACTTCGACCTCCACCAGGTCAACCGCGACCGTGACACCTGGCCCGCCGCCAAGCGCCCCACCCGGGCGGAGACGGAGAAGGCTGCCCGTAACGGACGCGACCAGCCCGTGCGCGAGCAGCTGCGCCTCATGGTGCGCACCGCGCTCTCCCACGCTCACAGCGTGGAGGAGTTCCTCAACCTGCTCGCCGACGCGGGTCTGCAGGTCGAAACCCGCACCCTGCCCTCCGGCGACCTCAAGGGCTACAAGGTCGCCCTCCCTGACGACACCAACACCGACTTCGAACCCGTCTGGTACTCCGGCTCCAGTCTCGCCACCGACCTGTCCCTACCCAAGATCCAAGAACGCCTCGCCGCCATCGAACCCGCCAGCCCACAGCCAGAAAACCGGCCTCGGCCGAATCCATGGCACCAGGCCACCGCCGACATCGATCGCATCCCCCACCACCTCGCCCAGGACGACCCGGCGGCAGCCTCGGCACACCTGGCGGCATTCGGCGAGGTCCTCTACGCCCTGCCCGCCCTCGCCCCCGCTCACCTCCGCGCCGAGTTGCGCCAAGCGGCCTTCGCGTTCGAGTACGCGGTCAACACCCGTGCCTGCGTGGACCATCAGCATGCCCGCCCGCTGCGCGGCGCCCTGAAGACCATGCGCTCCCACCCTGCCGACAACGGCCTCGTGGCCATGCTCGTGGACGCCGCCATCCTCGTGGTCATCGCCGTGCGCCGCAGGAGTGCTCTGCAGCGGCACGATCAGCAGGTGGCTGCAGCTCAACAGACGCTGCTCCACCTTCAGGCCGTGTATGGGCAGGCTGCACCAGTCCCGCTGTCGCGGCTCGCCGAACGAAGGCCGCCGGCCGACGTCACGCGCCGATACGCCGAGCACCTGTGCAAGGCCGTGCCCGCCTACGCCGAGAAGGTCCTCGGCGAGACCGCCTGGGACGCACTGGCGGCCGTGCTCGCGGACGCCGAGCGCGCGGGCCACGACCCCACCACCCTCCTCCAACAAGCAGCCGGGCAACGCCCGCTGGACGATGCCCGCTCCCCGGCGGAAGTCCTCACCTGGCGCATCCAGCGCCTTGGTGAACGCCATGTGCTCAGTCCCCGCGCCCGTGCCGCACAAGCGCGCAGCACCACTGCTAGCGCCCGCTCCACCCCGAGGGCCGCTGAGCAGACCCCTTCGGCGGTCACACCGCCAACGCCTCATCCGCAACGGTCACGATGACCACCCGGTCACGACCAGCGGCTTCCCCAGGTACAGAGGTCGTCAGCTGCGGCGCCGACCCATGGCGCTTTCAGGCACGATACGACTGGGCACTGGAACCAGCGAGGCGAGCACTTGAAGGCATTTCGGCTATTGGTAGCCCTGCTTGGAGTGACCTACAAGCGCCGCCGCGTACACCCCTACCTGGCACCAGCCAGCGCGGAATCGGCCCGGCGGATTCGGGCTTAGCCGCTGGGTGTTGAGCCGTAGACTTCGGCAGTCAACGCCGACGAAGTCCGGCCGTTGCGCGCGCTTGCGGGGGAGGAGATCACATGCAGGACCCTTCGGATTCGATGGAGATCGCCGAGCCTGAGGAGAACGGCCGGAGCAATACCGCAGACTCACCCGTTGTGGACGGTCCGACGTCCAACTCGGATATCGACTCAACGACGGCGTCGACGGTCCTGGTGGAAGTGCTCCCAGGGGTGGCTGTCGTCGCCGGCGAGGTCCCGCCGGAGCTGAAGCCCGACCTGATCGACTTCGGAATCGTGCCAGCTGTCGACCGCAAGCAGATCTCAGCGATCCTCGCCTCGATCGGGAACGCGGCGACCGTGGTCGGCAATCTCGGAATCGCGTTCGCCAGCGTGCAGGGGCTCTACAGGATCGACAACGCGGCACAGGCTCTGCTGAACAGCGGCGCGACACTCGCCGTCAAGGACGGCGGGAACCTCGGAGCGGTGATGGTTCCTGGCCGCATCCTGCGTCAGGCTCGCTTCTACTCCGTGAATACGGTGAGCAAGGCGCAGACCGCGGCCTCGATCGGGCCTACGCTGGCCCTGGTCGGCCTTCAGATGATGCTGAGTGAGGTCTCGGGCCTCGTCAGGACCAACCTCGCAGTGACAAGTCAGGTCCTCACCAGCATCCGCAAGGATCAGTGGGCCGAACTGACTGGGCTCGTCGCCGCCATCGATCGCGCGGTCGACCAAGCACGAGAGATCGAATCGGTCCCGACGTCCTTGTGGGAGGACGTCGCGGGCAGCGGAGCACTGTTGCAGAAGCAGCTTGAGCTCTACCAGGGGAACGTCCGCGACCACGTCAAGCAGATCGATCGGGCCGACACACGCAGCCACCGTGAGTATCTGCAGACGAACGCCGAGGCGATCGCCTTCGACGCCTACGCCCTCCTGTCCTCCCTCAAGGCATGGACCGGGTATCACGCGCTCCGCGCCGCGAGGGCGAGAGCCGCTGGACGCGAAGACGCCGCCGAGGCGCAGTACGCCGAGGTCATCGCCCGCGACGCCCGAGCGGAGTTCGACTCCGTTCTCGCCGAGACAACAAGCCTCGTCAAAGCGTTGACGCGGGAGCTGCGGATCACCGCCGAGCTCTCCGGACCCGACGCATGGCCGCTGCTGGGGAAGCGGAAGGACGGAAAGGCAGCCCGCGAAATCTCCGCCCATCTTCTAGAGGCGGTCGAGCCGCTTGCCGATGCTCTCCGTCCGCCAGCCCCTCCGCTTGAGGCTCCGGACGTCGTCTGCGCACCCAAGTCGCTGGGTATCGAGCCGTACCTTCGCATCCTGCGATGGCTCCTTGAGGACGGTGAGACCCTACGTGTCCTCGGCTTCTCCGACCAGCTCGATGCCCCTGATCCAATTTCTGCGATTCTCGGTGGAGCGAAGGGGATGTTGGCGGCAGCGATGGACAAGGTTGCAGAAAAAACACTGGTCGCCGTCACGGATCGCCGCATCATCACGGCCAAGACGAACGCATTCCTTGAGCAAGGCGCGGTGCTTCAAGGCATCCCGATCGACCAAGTGCGATACGTCCGAGCGCCGACCTCACAGGACAAGAGCACACGCTGGACGATCGACCTCATCACGCGCGACGAGAACATCCAGTGGCTCTTCCACTCTGACATCGACAAGACTCAAGTGGACGCACTCGCCGCCGTGCTTGCCGAGTCGATGACGATCCCGGACGTTGAACGCGAGGAGCTTCATCGGCGGCGCTACGTCCCCATCGAGGCGGGCAAGAAGAGCGACAGTGCTGGCACGAGGTCCACGAAACCGACTGGATCCGAGGCCACGACCCGCGATGCCGAGTAGGTCCCAAGCCGATTGACCAGTTCGCAGCCGGGGCCGATAGCGAAGCGGCCACTGCGTGATCATCAGGAGCTGCGTGAACTTCTGAAGATGGTGCGGTGGACGCGGGTCAGTGTGCCGTGCGGAAGCCGGCGCGCCCCATGGCTCAGACGCGCTCTTGACCAAGGTCTACGAGGACTGTTCCGTTAGGGAAGTTGGGGCGTCGGACTCGGGGGTTGCCTTCGTGACCAGGTCGGTTGGCGGTGCGTGGTGTCTCACCAGCGGCACCACGGGGGAATCGGCCGCTCCCCCGGCTGGTGGGGCCTCCGTATGAGACTCCGGCGCGGGATCGCGATCGCCGTCGTCGCCGGAGGCGGCGCTGTGACAACGCTGCTGGTCGGGCTTGTCACGAATGCCGTGTCCAACCAGTCGCGGTGGCCCGGCTGGCTGGGGTGGTTACAGGAGCACGCCTGGTTCTCGTTCGTCGTGTTGGGCGTGACGATGGCCGGGATGACTGCTCTGCTCGCCGGGCTATCCGAGTCGCGGCCTCCCGCGCCGACGGCGAGGCCGGAGGATGGAACGGGACCGCCGGGGGCCGCCCAGGTACTGCGTTCGTTGCCGCGCGACACCGTCGCGTTCACCGACCGGGCTGCGGAGCTGGAACAGCTGGTGGGCTCGGTACGGGCATCGCAGGAGCAGGGCGAGGGGCTGCCCGTTCACGTGATCGACGGAATGCCGGGCGTCGGAAAGACTACTTTCGCCGTGCACGCCGGCCACCTGCTCTCCGAGCGGTTCCCCGACGGACAGCTCTTCGTGAACCTCAACGGGTACACGCCGGGGCGCACTCCGGTGCAGGCCGGCGAGGCTCTGGCCTCTCTTCTAGCGGCTGCCGGCGTGCCAACGCAGCAGATACCCGTCGGGGATGACGTCGGAGCGGTCACGGAAGCCCGGGCCGCCATGTGGCGGAGCAGGCTCGCGGACAAGAAGGCACTGCTGATTCTCGACAACGCGGCCAGCTACCGGCAGCTGGAGCCTCTGCTTCCCGGTGGGAGCGCATGTCTGGTCTTGGTGACCAGCCGCAAGCGGCTGGTGGCGAACGAGGAGGTGGTCATGTCGGTGGACGCGCTGCCGCCGGATCACGCAGTCGATCTCTTCGTGCGGCTCAGTGGGCGGCCGACCGATGCGCTCGGTCGGGATGTGGTGGACGAGTTGGTACGGCTGTGCGGGTGTCTGCCGCTGGGGGTGTCTCTGCTCGCGGCGCGGTTGCGGCACCATCCGTCCTGGACCGCCGAGGACCTGCGTGGGCGGCTGATGGCGGCACGGGACCGGCTAGGAGAGCTGCGGGCTGGGGAACGCGCCGTCACCGCGACGTTCGATCTCTCCTACCGGGACCTCGCGCCGGAACGGCAGCGCTTCTTCCGGCAGCTCGGCTTCTTTCCCGGCACCGATCTCGACGCGCACGTCGGTGCGGCTCTCGGTGAGGTCCCGGTCGTGGTGGCACGTCGGTACCTTGAGGCGCTCTACGACGACCACCTGATCGACGAACAACCGGGGAGTCGCTACCGGCTGCACGATCTCCTGCGCGACTACGCTCGCGGTCTCGCCGCCGAGGGGGACAGCATGGACCACGTACAGGCCGTCCAGCGTGTGTGTACCTACTACCTGGCCGCTCTCGCCGTCGCGAACGGGCACATCGTGCGTAGCGGTGCCTCGGTGCCACTGGCGCCGGACGACGCCTCGCGGGTGGAAACTCCGGTCCTGGAGTCGCGAGCAGACGCCCTGGGCTGGCTGGAGACCGAACGGGCCAACATCCTCGCCGCCGTCCGGCGGGCGAACGGCTTCTCCCTGTACGACCTCGTGGTCCGGCTCGCTGCGGCCATGGCGCCCTTCCTGCGCCAGGCCGGTCCCTGGGACCAGGCCGTCGGGCTCCATCGCACCGCCGCCGAGGCCGCCAGCCACACCGGCGACCAGCGGGCCCGGGGCGACGCTCTCGCCGAACTCGGCGTCGTACGCCGCTTCATGGCCGCCTATCCGCAGGCGATCGACGCCCTCAGTGACGCCGTGACGGCGTACGAAGCGGTCGACGAACGGCGGGGCAAGGCGGACGCTCTCAACCAGCTCGGCATCGTCTGGTATCTGACCGCTGACAACGAGGACGCGGCCCGTGCCCAGGCCGAGTCACTCGCCCTCTACCGTGAGCTGGGCTACCGGCTCGGACAGGCGAACGCGCTTGCCGATCTCGGCATGACACACCGGCAGCTGAGCCGGTTCGATGCCTCGCTGGAGGCACAGAGCGAGGCCCTGACGATCTACCGGGAACTCGGTGACCGGTACGGGGAAGCGAACTCCCTGCGCGACCTGGGCGTCGTGCACTGCCTCATGGGCGCATACGACGTGGCCGAGCGGAATCACCAGGAAGCGTTCGACATCTACCTGGAGCTCGACGACCGTACTCACCAGGCTTACGCACTGAACGAGCTGGGCGTCGTCCGACGGCTGACCGGAGACATCGAGGGAGCTCGGACGGCACACAGCCAGGCCCTGACGCACTTCACCGAGCTCGGTGAACGGTTCGGCCGCGCGAACAGCATCCGCCACCTTGGCGTCGTGGACCGCGTCTCCGGGGACGCGGCAGAGGCGATCCGGCTGTTGGAGGAGGCCCTGGAGACCTACCGCGAACTCGGCAGCCGCGGGGGTGAGGCCGCCTCGCTGAGTGAGCTGGGCGTGGCACGCGGCATCGTCGGTGGGCTCGACGGAGCGATTGAGGCGTTCCAGGATGGACTGCGGATCTTGCGGAGCCTGGGCGACCGGTGCGGCGAGGCGGAGGTGCTGAACCACTGGGGGATGCTGCTGCTCACCTCGGGTGAACCGGCAGCCGGTCGTCGGCACTTCGATCAGGCCCTCGCACTCGCGCGGGACATCCGCTACCCGCTGGAGGAGGCACGGGCGTTGGAGGGCATCGGCCGCTGCGACTGGACGGTTGACGGGCCTGGTCACGGCGTGGGCTCACTGCGAGCCGCCGTGACCGTGTACCGGCGGCTGGGGGTGAGCGTGGCGGTGGACGACATCGAACGGTTACTGGTGTCGCGGTCCGGTTGACGCCAACCATGTGGCCGAATTTCCGGTGCTGGATGGGCGGTTGAGGATGCTACGTTTCCGGCTGATCTGTCGCTTCAGCCCCGTCGCACCGTGCCGCCTCCCGCACGTATCTCACGAGGAGCGTTGGATGCCGTCACCCACGTCCGTCACCGAGCCACACGCCATCACGCCCGTCAGCCCGGACTCCGCGGAGCCGACGCCTGCCGGAGCCGCCGTCCTGGACCGCGTGGCCGCCCGCGTACGGCAGCGGCTGGAGGCCGAGGAGAGCGTGACGGGTCGGTTCGGTGACGGTACTCACGCGGCCTCCCTCATCTGGCCCTGGCCGTTGTGAGCACGTCCGCTCAATGACAGAACCCGAAGGCCCCGTTCCTTTCCGGACGTTCATCCTCAAGGTCGCCAACCGCTGCAACATCGACTGCGACTACTGCTTCGTCTTCAACTCCAAGGACCAGGTGGCGCGGCGCCTCCCCGCCCGGATGGACCTCGCTGTGGCCCGGGCTGCGGCCCGGAAGATCGGTGAGCACGCCTCCACGCACGGACTTCGGACCATCCACGTCGTCTTGCATGGCGGGGAGCCGCTTCTCGCCGGCGTCCGGCACATGGCCGAGCTGTTGGAGGCCGTCCGGGACGAGGCGCCGACCGAGACCCGGGTTCTCTTCGAGCTCCAGACCAACGGGACGCTTCTGTCCAGTGCCTGGCTGGACCTCTTCGAGCGGTACGAGGTCGCGGTGGGCGTCAGCCTCGACGGACCGCCGCGTGCGAACGACCGGCACCGGCTGACTCACGCCGGACGGTCGAGCGCCGCCTCCGCCGTGCACGGCATCGAACTCCTGCGGTCGCGGCCGCACCTGTTCGCGGGGCTGCTCGCCGTCGTGGACCTGGCTAACGACCCTGTGGAGGTCCACGACTACCTGGCGGCGTTCGAACCGCCCGTGATCGACTTCGGCCTACCGCACGCGACTCACGACGACCCACCGCACCGCGCCGACCCCAGCGTGCCCGAGTACGGGATGTGGATGAGCAGGGTGTACGACGCCTGGCTCGCCCGGCCGGAGTACGGGCACAGTGTCCGGATGCTGGAGGACATCGTGGCCCTCAGCTCTGGCGTGCGCGGCTCGGTGGAGACGCTCGGTCTGGCCGCGCCGACGAGCGTCGTGATCGAGTCCGATGGCTCCATCGAGGCGGTGGACACCCTGCGGTCGGTCGAGGAAGGTGCCTCCTGGCTCGGGCTCGACGTCCTGCGCCACTCCTTCGACGAAGCTCTGTCGCATCCAAAGCTGTTGCACCGGCAGCACGGCAAGGATGCGCTCGCCGAACAGTGCCGCGCCTGCCCACTCGTGGAGGTGTGCGGCGGTGGCTACCTCCCGCACCGCTTCAGCGAAGCCCGGGGCTACCGGAACCCGTCTGCCTACTGCGCGGACCTGGAGTACCTCATCCGGCACGTGCAGGGCTCCCTGTGGCAGCACGGCTGGAACCCGTATGCGCGGGCCGCCGGGTCGCCGTAGGCGCGTGTGCCGTACCGCCGGGAGGGGATCACGCGTTGGAACGAGCGAATACAGCAGATACCGAAGCAATCGAGAATGGACAGGAGGCGCCGATGACCGTGACGATCCGCCCCGCGGAGAAGCGGGACGTGCCAGCCGTGGCCGAGCTGATCGAGGAGGTCGAGCGGTTCTACGGAGCGACCGACACAGATATCCAGCCGATCGAGGAGCGCCGCCTCCAGGTGGAAGAAGCCCTCTTCGGCGCGCCACCGCTGGCGTCCACCCTTCTCGTCGAGGACGAGACCGGGGACATCGTGGGTCTCGCCGCCTACTCCTTCCTCTGGCCGGCCGCCGGCTCCACGCACTCCCTGTTCCTCAAGGAGCTCTACGTCCGCGACAACCTGCGCCGGCAGGGCATCGGTGCTCGCCTCATGGACGAACTCCGCGCCTTGGCCGCCGCGCGCCCCGGGTGCAGCCGGGTGGAATGGATGGCTGACCGCGACAACCCAGGCGCACGGGCCTTCTACGAGTCGCGCGGGTTTACCGAGTCCGACGGGAAGATCGTCTACCGGATCGACTCCGGCACCGCGTGAGGGTGAGTGGGACTGTGAAAGTGGAGCGCTGCGAGGAGTGCGGCAGCCAGATCGTCATCGGGCTCGGATGCGACTGCCCGCCGGGCTCGTCCGCTTCGGCGGCCCCCCGTTCGGCAAGGACGTCCGTGAAGAGGGAGTGGCGTGCTCATCCGGACGACACGATCCTGATCTCCCCAGGGCAGTGCGCGCACCTGCCCGGCTGGTGCGACCACATGACCGAGGACGACGTACGGCCCCCGCGGTGGGGGTGGATCCCGAATCCCCCGCACGGGCTCTGGGAACGGTTGAGCAGTACCTACCCGGCGACTGCCACCGTGGGCAATCCGAAGCGGATGGCCGTGCGGCGGTGCACCACCTGTGAGGCGAACCTCGCCCAGGGATGACCGCTGCCCTCCAGCACCACTGTGCTCCGGCTTCGGTGGGCGCGGCCGTACCTGCCGACAACCGCGCCCGCCTGCGTCTGGATCAGCAGGCTCAGTAGGCGATGACGAGCCGCGCAGACGGCCGGTCGATCACGGCTCCGTCGGCGAGGTCGCTGTCCGGTGTGTCCGCAGGGTAGGCCGTGATCTCGGGTTCGACTGCCCGGGCCGGACTCCAGGCACGGATCTGCGCGCAGATTCGCTCGGCGAGCTCGGCGCCGGCCGGGCCGTAGCCGACGGCTCCCAGCCGGAACCGGGGTTCGGTGGACTGAGGCTCGGCGGTGCGCTCCAGAGTGAGGTAGGCGATGGAGTCGGCCTCGACGAGGGCTGGGCTCAGGGCGGGTGAGGCGGGGCGGTGAAGGCCAACCTCCATCGCTTCGGCCTTCGCGGTGATGCGGCAGGTCGCTCGTTCGGTGGCGCTCAGGCGCAGCCAGACGCCGTCGAAGGACTCGACGGAGCCGACCGTCGCGTCGGTCCAGACGACCGACTTCGGTTGGGTGAGGGCATCGCGCAACAGTTCTGGGGCGATGGGCTGGTCCTCGTCCCAGTAGAGCCTGACGAGCCGATTGTCGTCGATGTAGCCGTTTCGCTCGCCGTCCTGGCCGATTACCGGGAGGAAGCCGCACATCCTGACGGAGTCGGACCGCATCAGGTCCTTTTCCCTCCGGAACGCCACGGACCTGGACAGCCCGCGCCATCGCAGCGGGACCACGAGGCGTCCGCCGTCGGCGAGCTGGTCCCACCAGGCTCCGGGGAGGTCCCACATGCCGACCGCCGCGATCATTCGGTCGTAGGGGCCGAACTCCGGGGCGCCGAGGGCGCCGTCCCTGGTGACCACGTGAACGTCGGCGTATCCGTTCGCGTCCAGCATCCGGCGGGCGTAGGCCGTCACGTCGGGGGCGATGTCGCACGTGGTGACCTGACCGGATTTTCCGGTGAGGTGCTTGAGCAGGGCGGCGTTGTAGCCGGTGCCGGCCCCGATCTCGAAGACGTGGTCGCCTTCGCGGACGGCGAGCTGGACCAGCATGAAGTGCACGACGTCGGGCTGGGAGGCGCAGCTCAGCGGGAGGGCGTCCTCGTCGGGGTTCTCCTTGATGGTCACGCTCTTGTTGGCGTACGCCTCCTGGAGGGGTGCGTCGGGGAGGAAGGCGTGGCGTGGTACGGCCCGCATGGCGGTTTCGACGCGTGCGTCGCGGGGGCCGGAGACGTCCTGCTGCAGGATGGCGTCGACCAGGCGGTTGCGCAGGTCCTCGGGGGAAGCGCCGGTGGTGGTGTTCATCGCGTCCTTCCGGAAGGTGCCCGGCCGTGCGTACGGCAGGGGCAGAGCGTACTCAGGTGATCTGGTGCGGGGTGCGGTTCACGAGCGTCATCCCGCCAGGAGCAGGCAGCGGTCCCAGGGGGCGGTGGTCGCCGTGTTGACAGGGTCGGGGAGACGGACCAGATGAATGCCCGACGTGCCGTCCATCAGGCCGACACCGTCCGGCAGTCCGCTGTGGTCCAGGTGCTCGTCGAGCCGGGCCCGCAGACGGGGCAGATGGGCCGCGAGTTCGTCATCGACGGCGTCGGCGGCGGCACGGGAGGCGGTCTGTACGAGCCCCGCCCACCCGTGGCAGAGGGATGCGTCGGTGAGCTGGGCGAGCTGCTGGTCGTCGGCCAGGCAGCTGGCCAGAGCTTGTTCGGCTCGGCGTTGCCGGTCGCGGTCGCCGAGGGCGATGCCTGCGAGTTGTTGGGCGCGGGCGATGCCCGGGGTGCCGTAGCACCAGGACGGACGTCCTGGTAGCGAGTGCTGGAGAGCGCCGCGTCGGTGTTCGGCTCGGGTGACCAGGCCCGGCCACCAGGCGCGCGAACCCGTACCGTCGCGCCATTGGTCGAGCCAGCCGCATATCCGGATGATGGCTCGTTTCTGTCCGGGCACCGTGTGGCCGTGGCGCACGGCGGTGGCCAGCAGTGCGAGGGGTCCACTGATGCCGTGGGCCAGACCGAGGTTTCCGTGTCCGCCGGGCCAACGCGGCGACGGGCGCAGGTCGGGGCTGTCGCTGCTCCACCAGCCGGGCAGGAGCTGGGACTCGATGGTGATCGGTTCGGTCAGCCGCACCAGGTAGGCGAGGGTGTCCCGTAGTTCTGTCCGGTGACCGCGGTGCAGGTGGTAGACCCCCAGGCCGGTCAGTCCGCTGATGAGGTCGTACTCGCCCAGGCTGGGCGGCGCGCCGCCGTCGATGCGGGCGTTCGCCCGCTTGAGGCGGTCGCGGGTGACGTCGGCGAGGTGTGCGTCCAGGGTCGCCAGAGCGCGAGTGGCGGTGTCCGTGTGCGTGAAGCTGAGGACGTACGCGACGGCTGGCGCGCCCTCGTACAGGCCGCATGCCTCCGGGGCGGCCTGTATCGGGCCCTTGACCATGGCAGCGGCCCACGGCCGGAGCGCATCCGTGTCGTCTTCGCCGGTGTGGGATCTGACGGCGTGCAGCAGGGCGGCTCCCGCCGCGCCGGAGTACAGCGACTGGCCCCAGCCGGGCCTGGTGGGTGTGGGCGACGCGTCGTGGTTCATGGGTGGCTCTCCCCCAGCCGGGCGGTCCACGCGAGAGCGGACTGACGGGCCAGGCGGCGGCAGATCTGCTCGTCCTCCCGGTCCAGGCCGCGCAGGCGGTTGTGGTGCATGTGCAGCAGGGACTCCAGAACCGAGTCGAGGTCCATGTCCTTGGCGAGGTGCTCGCGATACAGCGTCAGGGCCACGGCACGGTGGTGCCACGCGTGTGCGAGCGCTTCGCCCCAGCCGCGGGCGCGGGACGTGGTGTGGCGAACGAGTTCGATGGTCTGGTCTCTGACGCCTCGCTCGACTCGGGCCGGAGGCGCGGGACGGTTGGCCAGCCAACGCATGCCCTCGTCGGGACCGAGCAGGCCGCAGGCGATGTCCACCATGCCGGCCGCGGCCAGTGCGCGTCCGTCGAGGCCGTCGCCTCCCAGGCCCTGCAGGGCGGCGAGGGCGTAGGCCGAGTCGGCGGTGAACACCGCCTCCGCACCGCGCAGGGCGGCGCCGGGGCCGTAGCGGCCGATCTCCGGGGTGTACGTGTCGAACACGAGCCTGCTGCTGAGCCCCTCGTGGCGCAGCCCGGCGGCCCATCGGGCGACAAGCTCGGTGTGAGCGGAGTACTGCCCAGGGCTTCGGGTGCGGATGCGCAGGCGCAGGTGGTCGGGGTCGTGCGGAGAGCGGTAGCGGACGAACCACCACTCGGGTCCGCCCTGGAGCTGGGCCATGAGCCGCGCGAGGTGGGTGCCGATCAGCTCCTCAAACTGGTCGGGGTGCGTGTAAATCTTGGTGTTCAGCCAGGGTGCCCACACCGATCCCGGTACGGGCCCGAGGGCGCTGTTGGTGAGCACGGGGAGGGGGCCGGAGAGCGGGTTAGGGGCCGGCGGGCTGGTGCTGGTCATCGGCAGGGCAATCTCGTGGACGTGGCCGTCGATCCAGCCGTAGCTCTCCTCGGGCGGCGCCTCGGTGAGCACGGCCTGGTCTTCCCTGGCCAGGTGGGCGCGCAGGACGGCGACGTGGGCGGGCACGTCGAGCTGCAGTCGCCTTGTGCGGTCGTCCTCCCGCAGCTCGACGGCATCGGGGCAGTGCCACCGCTTTCGCCAGCGACCGAGGGCGTCCGCCCACTCCGGGGTGTCCGTACCCCGGCCTGGGAGGGCGTCGGCGGTCAGGTTCCAGCGGCCAGGAGAGAGGATCACGCGCCCGTAGCGAACGCGTGGCAGGAACGGCAGCCGTGCGCCGTGCGGACCCCAGTCGAAGCCGGTCCAGGCGGGGCCGAAGGCGCGGGTCAGGTGCGCCAGGAACCGGGCCAGGGGCGGAGGTTGCTTGTCCAGGGCCATGGCGTGGAAGACCTGCGGATCCACGATGCGACGGCGGGAGATGCTGACCAGGTACAGGCGGGTGTGCGTGGCCGTGACCGCGAGGTCGTCGACCCCGATGAGCGTCGGCACGGTGTCGGCAGCGCCGCGGTGTTCACCCAACGGGATCACGTGCGGAAGATAGGCGGGTATACGGGCGACGTTCTCGGTGTGCGGGTACAGCGGCGGGAAGGAGAGCTGCGCGGTCAGCGCGTTCTCGACGCTCGCGGGGACCTGGCGGTAGATCTTGTCGAGTCCCGAGCCGGTGGCGACCGGTGAGAACCGGGACGTGAGCGTTCCTGCGGCGCGGGCCGGCGTCACGGTGAGCGTGAAGTCCCCGCGCTCCAGCACGGGCAGACTGTCGGCGTGCAGGCGCGCGCACATCTCCACGTGGGGCGGCGCCTCCCGCACGGCCATCGTCTCGTCGGCCAGGCGGTCGATTACGTCGTCGGTGAGGACGATCTCCCTGCCGCCGTCGGCCAGGGCCTGCCAGGCCAGGGCCAGCAGCCGCTCGTCCCGCTCGGAGACCACCTTTGGCGGCGCGGTCATGCGGCTGCCGGGGTACTCGGCCGGGTAGCCGAGCCCGGCCGCCGCGTCGACGACCTCCTTCACCGGCACCAGCGTGCCGGTGCCGTACCGCTCCCAGAACGCGACCTGGTACTCCTTCCACACACCCTGGCCCGCCGGCCGACGCGTCAGCCGCAGCAACGCATCAGCAGCCCGCTCCATCTCGCGCGCGACGCTCTCGGGGATCCGTACGTCGGCGTCCAGCCGCAGGTCGATGGCGAGAGGGCTTCGGCCCGCGCCGGAAAGCCGACGCAAGAGTGGCGTCAGCGCCTGCCGTTGTGGCGCCTGGCGGTTCGCGGGAAGCCGGTTGTGCTCGTGCACGGCGCGTCGCACCGCTTCCATTTCGTGCAGGACCCGCGCGGCCTCGGGCACCGTACCCGCGTCCACGCCGTGCAGCCGCTCGATCAGGTGGGACAGCGGATCGGTGTCGGTCATCGGAGGGCGCAGGCTGGTGATCAGGAACTTCTCGCGCACCAGCGTGCCGAGCAGCGTGGTGATGTGGCGTGGCTCGGTTCGGGGAAAGGCGGAGGCCAACTGCTCGGCGAGGGCGGCGAAGCGGACCGGCTCGCGCGCGAGGTCCTCGATCCAGCGGACCGCGCTGGTGCGCCGGACAGTGGCCCCCATCGGTCCGCCGTGCGGGACGTGCAGGCGACCACCTCGGCGTGCCGCCAGGTTGTTCAGGACCACGTCCAGGTGTTCCAGCAGGTCGGGGCACGCCTCCAGACGAGCGACGACGTCGTCCAGCCACTCGGTGTCCACCCGCGCCACGGCCCGGTGCGCGTCTCCCCATCTCGCGTGCGGTGTGGAACCCACGCCGACCGGCGCCACCCCGGCGAAGAGGCCGAACGGGGTCGGCCGCCCAGTGGCTCGCAGCGCGTAGCGGACGGTGGCCAGGGCGGCGCTCCGGACCTGCTTCGGGCGTGCCGGCTGCCCCGCGCAGATCGCGTCGACCCGCGTGGCGAGATCGCCGCTCGTCTGCCGGACGGCGTCGGCGAACCCCTCGTCGGCCCACACCTCCTTCAGCCATCTGCGGCAGGCATCCGTGTCGGCCGGATCGGGCCACCATCCCGGCAGGCTCGTCAGCGGCATCGCGGCGGCCCGGAGCAGGGCCGTGCCCGTGTGCTGGTAGAGCTTTCCGTCACTTCCCATTTCCAGTGCCTCCGCCATAGTTCTGTGACCGGGCGGGGCCGGGAGCGAAAGTGCCCCCGGCCCCGCGTACGAGCCGCTGTCAGACGGCACTCGCGCAGGACGAGGCGCAGGACGGCTTGCAGCCGTCACCGGTGTCGCACGCCCTGGGAAGCAGGTCGGCGTCGACCTCCGTGATGATGGTGAGGTCGATGTCGAAGGGGTCGGCGGGTACGTCGAGGGCGCCTGCCACGACGGACACCTCGGCGCCGGCCGTTACCGGCGGTGGCGCGCTGATCGGGCTGAGTGTGATTGCGGTCATCGCACTTCCTCTCGTGTTGGAAGGGTTCGAACGATTCGTCGTACTGCTGGCCGGCCGGTGTGCGGCTCGCCGCGCCGCACACCGGCCGGGTTCCTGCATTCGCACCTTGCGGTGCGGCCCCTCTCCGTCTGATCGGATTCCGTGGGGGACGGGGATTCGGAGCATCCGGAGAGGGAGTCGAGGACGCGGGCCGTAGCTACCGGATCTGGCCTGCGTAGAGCGTGGTCAACGCTGTGCCGGTCACCAGGACGGGCAGGAACAGCACTTGGAAGGCGCCGAAACCGAACCGGCCGACATACCTCGCCGGGTGCCGCAGCACCAATCCGATCTGGCTGAGCAGTTGCCGCAGAGGCCGTAGCCGCATGGTGGTCATCACGCCGCCGTCCTCCGTAAGAGCGTCGGGTCGGCGGCGTCGACGACCGCCCACGGCGTCGTGATCAACGCCCCGGTCCGGGCCTGCCAGGCTGCGATGTTCGTCCTGTCCTCCTCCAGATGCCCCAGCATCACGAGCAGGGGGGTGACGATCCCGGCCGCCCTCCCCTGCTCGACCGCGGCCAGGGCGTTCTGCCAGCCCCCGCGCAGGGCGCGGCTCTCGAAGGGTGCCGCTCGGTCGACGTGCGTCTCGGCCACCTCACAGCCGGCATCGGCGACGTACCGCCGTGTGCTGGCCAGGCTGTGGTCGGCGATCTCACCGAGCGACGCGGGCAGGCAGGCGTACAGCACCAGACGCGTGCCCGGGGGCACCTCGTGCGGTGCGGTCTGCCTCGCGCTGCCGCTCATTCCGATTACCTCCAGCCGGTTGTGGTCGAGACGCCAAGGGCCGGCGCCTCGAAGAAGAGCCTCGCTGGGGGCGGCCGACGGCGGTACGCCGTCAGGACGCCGTTCGTCCGCCGTCCGGCGGCAAGCGAAGAGGCGGAGCTGCGGCGTACCGTCGCGGCTCACGGATGACGAGGCTGATCGGTCCAGTGCCCAACCGGAAACGAGAGCGGCGATGGACGTGGTAGACGAAGAGCGCCTCTGCAGGCAGACACCATTGAGGCGTCATTGGGTGAAGCTGGCCGACTGCGCCGAGCCTTCGGGCCTCGCACGCCGACACGTACACGAGTCCCTCAAGGGACGTGTCTCACCGGAGCGCGTCGACGACGCCGCTCTGGTCGCCTCGGAACTGGTGGGCAACGCGGTCAGACACACCGCCGGCGGACCGGACTGCATGTGCGTGGAGGTCTACCGGGACGTAGTGGTACTGCGAGTCCACGACGCCGGGCGGGACGTCTCCAAGGTCCAGGCGCGATCAGCGCAGGCGTCGCTGGATGAGCTGACGGGAAATGGTCTCGGACTGCTGCTCGTCGGGGCGCTGGCCTCCGAATGGTCGGTCCGGCCGACCGCGATCGGCAAGGAAGTGATCGTGGTCTTCCCCCTGGATGCCCGTGGGCTACCCGAGCGGGACGCTCTTCCGTACATCCCAGCGGTACGTCCGCCCCTCGCGCCGGAGCTCCACCAACTGAACGGCGGCCACGGAGAGCTCGACAGCGGGGAGAGCACGAAGACCTGAGACCGCCTCTACGACTGGAGCGGCGGGACGCCGACGGTTGTTGTAGGCGAGGCTCAAGTGCGGTCGGAAAGCGGACGTCGGCTTCTTCGGGGCGAGACCGGCGCTGCTTCCGGCCTCGGCCAGCGCGTGGTGCAGCCGAAGCAGGGGCTCCCACGGACCGAGGGACAGGCGGACGGCACCGCGGGAGCCGGCCAGCGGCATGGCGCGACTGGAGAACGCGGGGGGCAGCAGCGCCTCGACGTCCCGCGCCAGGCTGTCCAGCTGACCGGGGGCGACAGCGTCCGGCCTGCCCACGCGGGCGAGGGTGATGTGCAGTCCGTCCGTCGGCACCGGGTCGAGGCCGAGGGGAGCCAGCTTCTCCTGGCAGTGTCCGGCGAGGGTCGCGAGCGGCTGGTCGTCCGGGAAGGTCAGCATCCAGTAGTACGCCCGGCTGCCGTCCGACCAGCCGGGGCGTGCCCAGTGGTCGGTCATCCCATCGAGTGCGCTGAACGCCGCCCAGTCGTGGGCCGCGGTGATCGCCGGATCATGTGTGTCGGCAGGAGGCTCGGCGGGGAACGCGGCGGGATCGGCGCTGAGCAGGGGCACCCGTCGAACTCCTTCGGCTTCACACCGCCCCGGGGCACGACGACACCGACGGCGCCTACGACGCGGATGACGCCATGGCCATGACGGCTGGCTGTGAGCTCCAGGCCCGGAACTCCTCGCCATAATCGCGTACCGCCGGGTGATCACGCCACGGCCCGGCCTGCTCACGCAGGTCACGGGAGCGTTGGTAGACGGAGCTGATCGGGGTGTCTCCGCACAGCCGTAGGGCCTCACCCCCGAGGGCCATCGCGTGGTCGATGTCGGGCGTGCGCTGCTGCAGCAGCGCGGTGGCGACGTCGAGGCGTACGAGCGAACGGCTCCAGGAGGAGGTCGAGTGCTCCACCAGATCGTCGATGTGCTCGGCGTCACGCAGTACCTGGGCCGTGTTGTGCAGGGCCACGTGTGACGTGACGGCGTTGGCCAGCGTCCGGGCCCGTCCGTACGGCTCGAAAGAGATGCAGGAGGTGAGCCCGACGGGTACCTCGTGGAGGTCGGAGAGGCGGAGTGCCTGTCCGATGGCCTGCTCGACGGCACGCCGGTCGCCGGTCTTGCCGAGGGCTCGGGCTCGGCCGTTGGCGAGCAGGCGGATGGACTGGGCGTGACGTGGCGCCCGCTCGACGGCCGCGGCGGCGCAAGCGTCGGCCTCCTCGTACCGGCCGGCGTAGTAGAGGCCGAAGGAGAGGGTTCCGCGCGCCCAGAGCTCTGTGTCCAGGTCGCCGATCTCACGGCTGAGATCCCGGGCTTCGGTGCAGTACGCCTCCGAGAGCGCGAAGTCGCCCGTATTCACCGCCATGTAGCCGAGCAGGCCGGAGGCGCGAGCGGCGAGGCGGAAGAGCTCGCGGCGTGTGCCTGGGGGCTGACGACCGTCGAGGAGGGTGTGGGCGAGCTGCCGCACCTGGCGAGCCTGGGGGCGCAGGGCGTACGGCCCGTCCTGCTCGTACCGGCCGGCAATGCCCTCCAGGGAGGAATCCAGGAACGCGAGCGTCGCGGCGTCGGTGTTACTGGCCGTGAGCTGCCGGGTCCGGGCGACGATGTCCAGTGGGTTCTCGTCGTGCTCTCGTGGCGGAAGGGGACTCGGCGCCTGCTGGCGTGCGGGCGGCTCCTCATAGCAGCCGGACTCGGAGTCGCCGTCGTACACCGCGGAGAAAAGCTCGCACACCGGTCTGCCCAGCATGTGCTCCAGCACCCGGCAGGCGTCAGGACGGGGCAGAGTCAGTAGCTCCCCGCCGTACCAGCGGTCGAACTGGCGTGGAGAGACCTGGAGGGACGCCAGGCGAGGGTCTCGGTCAAGCTCCGCCAGCCGCACGGCGGCCCGCTCGTACTGGGCGGCGAAAGCCTCGTGCGTCGTCAGGTGCCGCTGCTGGAGCAGCTGCCGAAGCAGCGTCGTCCGTGGCATGGCCCACCCTCCTGGTACGGCATGCGGGACCGACGTGGAAGCGCGCCAGTGACGGGGTCGTGGCGAGGCATCATCGGTCGGTCTGCTGCGGCGCGCACTCGTACGAACGCGCGTCGTGACTCCTGACAGCATGCCGACGCAACTATCAACTAGGCAATATGTCTTGAGAAGTTGACCCGTACGGGCTTGTCGAGGTGGCGCCGGTACGGAGAGACTTCCGGCATGGCCTTGAAGAGAAGCCTGGTCCCGCAGTCGGTCTACCGGCGACAGCTCGCGGCACGGCTGAAGGAACTGCGCGACGCGACCGGGCTCACCCTCACCGAGGTCGCCGACCAGCTGGAGGTCAACCAGGGGTCACTGAGCCGGATCGAGAACGGCGAACGCGGTACGACGCCGGTCCTCGTCCGCGCTCTGCTGGACCTGTACGGCGTCGAGGACGAAGGCCGGCGCGCCGACGTGCTCGACCTCGTGCGAGCGGACAAAGAGCAGCAGAAGCCCTGGTGGCGGAAGTACTCGACGGTACTCACCCCGACCCGCTACGACGGGTACCTCGCGCTGGAGGCCGGCGCGACGCACCTCGCCAGCTACCAGCCGATGCTCGTGCCAGGGCTGCTCCAGACCGAGGACTACGCACGTGCCGTGATCTCCCAGATGAGGAAGGACCTGTCCCCGCCACAGGTCGAGTCCCTGGTCAAGGTCCGCCTAGAGCGGCAGAACAGCCGCCTGGGTGGCGAGTCCCCCGCCAGACTCTGGGCGATCCTCGACGAAGCCGTGCTGCGCAGGACGGTCGGCTCTGTAGAAGTCATGCGCGACCAACTGCGGAAACTGGTGGAGGCGAGCGAGCAGTCGAACGTCACCGTGCAGCTGCTGCCGTTCTCGCTCGGCGCGCATCCCGGGCTGTACGGCCCGTTCGTCATCCTCACCTTCCCGCACCCCACGCCGGACCTGGTGTGGCTGGAGAACCCCAAGAACTCCGTGTATCTGGAGTCCACGGAGGACGTGGACAACTACACGGAAATCTTCGATCAGTTGAGAGACAGCGCCCTCGACCCGTCGGAGACTCGCACCCGCATCGCACGCATCAGCAAGGAGCTCGAAGAGTGAGCACGCCCAGCATGGCCGCCCGGCACGACGTCACGACAGATCTGTACGACGTCGATGTCGCGCAGGCGCGGTGGCAGAAGAGCTCGTACAGCGGGGGCGCGAACGACTGCGTGGAAGTCGCTGCGCTGGGCGACCACGCCGCGGTGCGCGATTCCAAGGACGTCAGCCGCGGGCCGTTGCTCTTCTCGAAGCTGGCGATGCGTGCGCTGATCAGCGGGATCGCCCGCGGGTCTGTCAGTGAGCATTGGGGCTGAGGAGAGAGCTGGCGCGCGAGGAGCGAGCTGTGATGGTCGTCATACTGTAGTGGGCGCAGGTGGGTCCGGCCTCACGACATTGCGTGGCGATTTTGGAAGCCAGGTTCTCCGTGCGGCTGGCAGCCGAAGAGATTGCCGGGCCTACTTATCTCGCGGCCGGCGCCACGTGAGAGCTGTACCAGTCTCACCAGCACCGGCATGTGGATCTCACCCCTGCAGCGCCGATGGGCGACTCTGCCACCAACACGCTCCCGCGCACTCGCCTTCGGCTGAGAGGACAGCAGATACCGGCACGCCCCTGGGACGCAGCGAAGCGAACCGCTGAATCAACCCGTGGTCGGAACACTAGACTGGGCCAACTGCGGTTCATGGTGAGCAAAGAGCAACACCCAAGCCGTTACACAGAGTAGCCAGTAGAGGCGGACGTGTGACCTAGGTCGACGCGTCAGAGGGGAAGGCACGGGTCGTGGAGCAGCTGGGCTTCGACGCGGCGGACGGCGAACAGTCGCAAGAGTCAGTGCAGCCTGGAACGG
Source organism: Streptomyces sp. NPDC048277 (assembly GCF_040652235.1). NCBI lineage: Bacteria > Bacillati > Actinomycetota > Actinomycetes > Kitasatosporales > Streptomycetaceae > Streptomyces > Streptomyces sp. NPDC048277. Next base: position 197,222 of record NZ_JBEZLQ010000015.1, on the reverse strand, counting down.
CTACGCCGCAGACCTCGAACGCTACCACCTCGCTGGGGGACGGCGAGCTGATCGACATCGTCACAAACTCGCCGGTCAAGGACACTCCTAAGGAACAAGTGCGCCAGTGGGTGGCGAGAGCCTTGTGGCATGAGTACGGTATTCGCTTCGCCGACATGGAGCGCGACTTTCCGCTCGCCGTCCACTCAGAGGGAGGGCGACGGCGCACCAAGAAGCTCGACATCGCGATCTTCGAGCCGGGTGCGGAGCACACTCTGAAGAACCTGCACCGGGTCGTGGTCTGCAAACCCGAGCCGAAGTCCGGCCGCGCGGTGACCAAGATCCGAACCTTCGAGCAGGCCAACAAGGATCTGGAAGAGCTCAAGGAGCTCATGGGGTCGGAGGAGATGCCCCAGATCCACTACGGCCTGTGGACCAACGGCCTCGACCTCTTTTTCCTCCGCAAAGAGGTCACCCGGATGGGAGCCCAGTTCGAGCCGCGCTCGGACTGGCCGATGGCCGATGATTCCGCGCTGAGCCGGAGCGTTGCTGGCACACTCGCCACGCTGCGGCGCGGTGAGGCAGGAAAGCTGAAGACCGCTTTCCGTCGCTGCCACAACTATGTGCACGGCAACGAGGGCATGCCCAAGGACGCCGCGTTCTGGCAGTTCCTCTATCTATTGTTCTGCAAGATGCATGATGAGCGGACTTCCCGAGCCAGCCGTACTCCGCTGAGGTTGTTCGCTCACCCTGACGAGCCGTTCACAGCTGAGGGCCGCAAGCGGATCCGCGAACGAGTGCTGGAACTGTTCGATGAGGTGAAGCAGACATACGCTCTGTTCACCGTGCGTGACGAGATCTCACTGTCGGACCACGCGCTGGCGTTCATCGTCGGTGAGCTGGCTCCGTACAACCTCTCCGGCACCGACATCGATGTGAAGGGCCTCGCGTACCAGGAGCTGGTGGGTACCAACCTGCGCGGTGACCGTGGTCAATACTTCACGCCTCAGGGTGCGGTCAACCTGATGGTCTCGATCCTCAATCCTCAGGAACACGAGACGGTCCTGGATCCGGCCTGCGGCACCGGTGGTTTCCTCCGGGCCACCTTGCAGCATCTGCTCAAGCAGTGGAAAGAGGCCGAGGGCACGGCGAAGCTGCCGGATGACTTGGACGCTCTGCTCGAGCATCAGACCCGGTTGCGGGAATACGCCGACCAGCATCTCTTCGGTGCAGACTTCGACCCGTTCCTCGTCAGAGCCACCCGGATGAGCACCATGCTGATGACCGGAGCGCCGGGCAAGGTCTTCCACATGGACTCGCTTGCTTTCCCGCATGGACACTTGTCCGGCGTGGCTGAAGCGGAGCGCGAAATCCCGCTGGGCAGTGTCGATGTATTCATGAGCAACCCGCCCTTCGGTACGGACATCAAGATCGAGGAGACCGAGACCCTCGACATGTACCGCGCCGGCGTCGCACGCTCCTTCGTACGTGACAAGACGAGCGGAGGCGTCATCGTCGCGGACCGGCCAGTGACTGCGCTCGCGCCAGAGCAGCTGTTCATCGAACGTTCGGTGCAATGGGTGAAGGAGGGGGGCCGGATCGGTCTGGTCCTGCCCAACGGCATCCTGTCGAACCCCGGGCCGGTCGACGAGGGCATCCGTGAATGGATCCTGGAGAACTGCTGGGTGCTCGCCAGTATCGAGCTGCCGGTAGAGACCTTCATCGCCGACGCCAACGTCAACATTCTCACCACCGTGCTGTGTCTGAAGAAGAAGACGCAGGACGAGATCAACAGCGAGGCGCTGAATGGCCGCCCGATCGACTACCCGGTCTTCATGGCCGTGGCCGAGAAGGTCGGCAAGGACCGCCGTGGGAAGGCGGTGCACAAGCGCCGCCCTGACGGAGAAGTGATCCTGGAGACGATCGAGGAAGTCGAGCGGGTGGGAGACGAGATCCGCACCGTTCCCCGTATCCGTGAGGCCGTCGACGACGACCTGCCGCTGATCGCCGAGGCTTATCAGCGTTTCCGCGCTGTCCACCCCGAGCCGGGGCTTCCGCGATGATCACTCGCATCGAGGCGTACAACTACCGCTGTTTCCCCAGGCTCAGCCTCGGACTTGGTGACTACCATGTGCTGGCCGGCGCCAACGGCGCGGGCAAGACCACACTCCTCGACATCCCAGTGCTCCTCGGTGATCTGCTGCGCGAGCGCCGTGTCACCGACGCCGTGCTGCGCAGACTCGGCGAACACCGGACCGCGCGGGCACACCGGCCGATCGAGCTGCTGCACCGTGGTCAGGGTGAAGCGGTGGACTTCACCATCGAAGCACGCCTGCCGGATGACGTAGCTGCTGAACTCGCAGAGGATTCTCTCCCGTCCCTCGACAACCCGCTGCCCACCCATCTGCGGTACGAACTGCGGCTGACGGTTCAGCCACAACGGATCGAGGTAGGCGCCGAGTATCTGTTCCTATTCACTGGTCCGAAGCCAGACGGCAGCGTCATTCCCGGAGCGCACCAACCGCGACCCGGCGAGTGGGGTCAGGGCGCGCCCGACCAGGGGAGTGGAACTCTGGCCCACCCCGACTGGCAATCGGTGATCGCCCGCAATGGCCTGGCCTACTCGCGGCTCACTCCGGAGACCACCGCGACTGCTCCGCAACTGCCTGCCTTCAAGGTGCCGGTCGACCAACTCGCACTGGAGGCTGTCCTCCCGGATCCTTCGCTTTTCCCAGCTGCCTTGTGGCTGCGTGGCCTTTTTAAGGACGGCACCGTCTTCTACGACCCGGACTGGGAGCGCCTGCGCGAAGCCGCACCGCCTGGCGACGAATTCGCCGTCCGGCCCGACGCGCGTAACACCCCCTGGCTCGCACGCCACCTGTACGAGACTGACCCTCGCCGTCACCGCGACTGGGTCGACCATGTCCGCACCGCGCTGCCCCAGGTCGAAGACATCGGGGTGCGAGTACGAGAAGAGGACCGCCGCGCCTACTTCACAGTGGCTTATCGGGGTGGTCACAAGGTGACGTCCTCCGGCCTCTCCGACGGGACTCTGCGCGTCCTGGCGCTGACCCTACTGCCGTATCTGCCACGCGACGCCGTACCCAGCCTGCTGGTCACCGAGGAGCCGGAGAACGGCATCCATCCCCGGGCAATCGAGACTGTCGTCCAGTCACTCAGCTCGTTGTACGGAAGTCAGGTGTGGGTCTCCACCCACTCGCCCTTGGTTCTCGCCCACACCGAACTGGATCAGGTCCTGGCAGCACGGATCAGGAAGGACGGTGCTGTGGAGGTCCTGCCAGGCGCCGAGCACCCTCGGATGAAGAACTGGAAGGGCACGGTGGACGGGCTCGACCTCGGCACGCTCTTCGCGGCGGGAGTGCTGGCATGACACAGGGGGAGGAGGAACGGCGAGACGTCGTCTTCCTGGTCGCCGACGGCGGCATGCAGCAGATGTTGGACGGCTACCTGGGGCGCGAGTACGCCCACAGGGGGCTTGGCTGTGCGTCGTTCGACTTCGACCCGCTGGAGGACATTGTCGTCGCCCCGCGTTGTGATCCCGAGGTCTACGGGCATCATCGTGGATTACTCAGCTTCTACCAGGAAACCCACCGGCGGGCGATCGTGATGATCGACGAAAAGTGGGAGGGAAGCCCCGGCGCCGATGCGATCGCCGCTCATATCGGACTCGGCATGGCCAAAGACTGGGAGGCCGGTTCCTTTGCCGTGATCGTCCTCAAGCCGGAGCTGGAGTCATGGCTCTGGCAGGAGAACAACCCCAACATCGCCCGGGAGCTCGGAATTCCGAGCGACTACCGGCAGATCTTGGAGAAGAGCGGCCACTGGCCGGCGGATAACCTGAAACCGGTCCTGCCCAAGAAAGCGCTGGAGCACATGAAAAAGCACCACGGTGCCGACCAGTCCAACGCGGCGTTCAGACGGGTCACCGCCACCATTTCGGTGAGGGGATGCGTCGACCCAGCATTCACATTGTTGCGCGACACCCTGTGCGCCTGGTTCCCGGAGACTACGTACTCGTGAAGCTCGTCAATACCGACAACCCCGTGCGCGCGGGCTGGCTCATTGAACAGAGCACGCGGCTGGACGCGGCGCCGTACCTGTCGGGGGCGTATGAGGCGCGGAAATTGCTGGAGCGGCTGTCGGTACCTAAGGAGCCGCTGCACCATCTCACGCAGGGGCACGATGGTGGAATTTTTAATGGCCCAAAGTTTCGCCGTGTGTACATGGACGACAGCAAGTACGGCGTGCCCTTCATGGGAAGCACCGACATGCTGGAGGCCGACCTCAGTTGGCTTCCATATTTGCGGAAGAAGGATGCTGAGAAGCTTTCGTACCTGGAGATTAAGCCGGGAATGACGCTCATCTCTTGCTCTGGCACGGTCGGGCGCACGGCATACGTCCGGGCGGATATGGCCGGCATCTGGTCATCCCAGCATGTCATGAAGGTTAATCCAGATAGCGAGAAAATCCGCCCAGGCTATCTGAATGCCTTCCTGCAGAGCCGCTATGGGATCCCCATCATCGTTTCGCAAGCGGCTGGCTCGATCATCCAGCACATCGAGGCTTCACATCTCACTAATCTGCCAGTGCCGCGATTCGAGGACGAGATCGAAGAGCGAATCCATGAACTGATCCAAGCTGCAGCTGATTTGCGGGCGGGATTCCAGCGGAAGGTCCGAGCAGCGACGGAGGATCTGTTCGAAAGCGCGGGGCTCGCAGCGCTGGCAAACCTGCGATGGCACGAGATGCCCCGTCCGTTGGGTTTCGAGGTTAAGGGAATCAATTCGATTTCTCTCAGGGCACTCAACCACGACGAGCGAGCCAGAGAGATTTCTAAATTGATTCGGGAAGTGCCCCATGTCGCGCTGGGTGAAATTTGCGAGGGAGGTGAACTTGAGCGTGGACACAGGTTCAAGCGCATTGACGTGGAAGGCGAAAACGGAATTCCCTTGGTAGGGCAACGCCAGGTGTTTTGGGTGCGTCCTGTGGAGCGGAGGATCGCGCTTAAGAAGTCGGAGCGAATGCTCGTTCAAGTTGACAAGGGTACCGTGCTTGTCGCCTCGCAAGGTCTGCTCACGGAGAGCGCCCTTATCGGTCGAGCTGCTTACGTCTCAGATGCGTGGCGTGAAAAATATGCCTTCTCCGAACATTTCCTTCGGGTGCGCCCCGAAAAGTATGACGTCTCCGGTGAATACCTATTCGCCTACATGCGCAGCGACGCGTCCTTCCGAGTCATGCGTTCCTTGTGCGTTGGCACAGGCCCGCAGGACATCCACGCCGTGCTCCGCCGTCAAGTTCCCATCCCCCTCTGCACCCCGGCCGACCGCGAACGCATCACCAACACTGTCCGATCGGCGTACCGTGATCGCGACGAGGCCGACCGCCTTGAGGATGAGGCGCTGCGGCTGCTCGACGAGGCAGTACGGGACGCCGCGCGGTAGGCGGTAGGACGGGCGCAGGCAACGGACTAGGACACAGCACCGCACGCCACGCAGCAGGAGGGGGCGCGTCAGCGCATGGCACAGCACATCCCGGGAGGTCCGTTCGCCAATGACGGTGAGCGGAAGGTGGTCCGGCATCTCGTCGAGAACAGTCCGCCGCATTGGATCGTGATGAGCAATGTGGAGGTGCCAACCCGGGAAGGCCCCTACGAGATCGACGTTATCGTGGTCGCCGACCACGCGCTCCACCTGATCGACGTCAAGGGCGTACGGGGCCGGGTGGAGGTGACCGGGCCGAAGTGGGTCACGAGCAGTGGGAAGTCGTATGGGTCTCCGGTGGCCAAGATCCGGAACGTGGCGCGGAAGCTCAAATCGAAGCTGACACAGTCGCATCCGGAGTTGGCCCGGGTGTTCCTGGACTCCCTCGTCGTGCTCCCGTATGAAGCCGACTTCATCGACCGGGACGGCAGAGACGCCGCCGATGTCGTCGAACTCGACGGCCTACTCGCCGCACTCCGCGATCCGGCACGGGTCACCAAGCCTGCCTGTGTCCGTGACATCAGCAGCTACCACACGCCACTGGTGCAAGCGCTTACCGGAGCGGTGACGCTCCCTACCGGCCCTAAGGTGTTCGGCTCCTGGGAGGTGACCGAGAGGCTCGGCGGCAGTCCTGACGGCCGCGTCACGGACTACCGGGCGATAGGCACAGCTTTCCGCGAGGCCAACGACACCGCGTTGCTGCGGGTCTACCGTGCCAATCCGCTGCTGGACGAGGCCGAGCGGAAGACCGAGCGGCACAAGATCGCGAACGCCTACTCGGCGCTGCGCCGGATGCAGGGGCACGAGTGCGTGGTCCGGCACCGGGATTTCTTCACTGGGGAGGACGAGAGTAGTTATGTGCTCGTCCTGGAGGACGTTCAGGCACAACCCCTCCAGCTGTTGCTGGCCAACCCGCGCCAGTCACCCGCGACCGACACCAAGTGGCGGATCATCACCGATCTGTTGAGTGGGCTGGCCCATGTCCACGCGCACAAGATCACTCACCGCGCCCTGAGCCCGGCTGCCGTGCTCGTCCGTTCCGGTGGCCGGGCGCTGCTCACGGATTTCGACTACGCGCGGCCGGATGGGCCCCGTGAGATCACCGTTGCCGATCAGCTCGAAGCGGTACTGGACGAACACTACGTGGCTCCGGAGGCGCAGGGGCGGCCAAGTCAGCTCACCCCGGCTGCCGATGTGTACGCGGCCGGGGTCATCGCGTATCAGCTCGTCACCGGCGAGCTGCCGTTCGCGACGGCGACCGACCAGGCGGAGAAGGGCAGCCTGCTTCCCGCAGCCGAGCTGGAGCGGGCGGGCGTGGACGATGCCGTGTCCCGGCTTCTGCAACGTATGTGCGCCCTGGCGCCGAGCCGTCGTCCGTCTGCGGCGGAGGCGCTGCGGGACCTGCGGCGGGCACTGGGCGGGGGCGGTAGCGGCGGCCGGGGAGGCGGCGGCATGGTGCCGTCCTCCGGCTCCGATGCCGAGGAGCCCGACTACCGCAATCTGGAGCCGGGGTTCCAGCTGACCGCCAAGTACACGGTGGTGAAACAGCTCGGCCGGGGCCGGTTCGGAGCGGTCTATCAGGTCTTCGACGACCTGGCTTCGGCCTACCGCGCTGTGAAGATCATCACCAAGGATCCCGAGTCCCTGGTGGAGCGGCTCAGGCAGGAATACCAGACGCTGCTGTCCCTGCCCCGGCACGATCACGTGGTCCAGGTCATCGAGGCCAACTACGTGGACCGGACCAGGTTTCCCTACCTGACCTTCCCTCATCTGGAAGGTCATGACGTTGCGCATCTGGTCGAGGAGAGATCACTGTCTCCCGCTGAGGTGCTGCGCCTCGGATGCGAGGTGGCCGACGGCCTAGCCTTTCTGCACGACCATGGCGTGTTCCACTGCGACATCAAGCCCGCGAACCTCATCAACACCGACCGCGGTTGCCTGATCATCGACTTCAACGTGTCGGTCAGGACCGACGACAGCCTCTCAAAGTCGGGCGGTACCCCTAAGTACGTACCGCCCGACGCGGACCGAACTCGGACGCCGACCACCGACGAGCTAGCGGACCGGGACGTGTACGCCCTGGGGATCACGCTGTACCAGCTCGTCTCCGGGACCTATCCCTGGGGTCGTGCGCCTCAGCCGCCAATCGGCCAGCCGGCGCCGGATCTGAGGGGCTTCGCAGGGCTCGACGACCTTTCCGAGCCATTTACGCAAGCGGTGCGGCGTGCGATCAGCCCGCGGCGCAGCGAACGTTACAGCAGCGCCGCCGAGTTCCTGGCCGCACTGCGGGCAGTGGGGCAGGCTCGGAGTTCTACGAGTCCGCCCGCGAACCACATTCCTGTCACGTTCCACACACCCGCATCGGACAGCAACCCGTATCTTGACCATCTACGATCGCTGTACAGCCAGAGCATCCACAGCAACGCGGGCACGCGTGGCCGGGATATCCATCACCTCTACGTCAGCACGGCACTTGACGATCACCTCTTGCGGGATGTGCTGTCGGGCGAACTCGATCTCGTAGTCATCACCGGCAACGCCGGTGACGGCAAGACAGCCTTCCTGGAGAACCTCCTGGAAGAGGCGGTCAAGCGTGGGGCCATAGAGGGCCCCAGCCGTGAAAACGGCGCGGACTTTCAGCTGGGCGACCGCTGGTTCCACACCAACAACGACGGCAGTCAGGACGAAGGCGAGCGTGGCAACGACGAGGTCCTGACCAAGTTCTTCGGCCCGTATGGCGGGCCGGAGAACAGCTGGAACCCCGCCGCTGCCACTCGGCTCATCGCCATCAACGAGGGACGGCTCGTCGACTTCCTCACCGCCCATCGGGCGCGATTCGAGCGCCTGGCCGAAGTCCTGCACGGGGGGTTGACGGGAAGCGGAGTCGGCGGACAGCGGATCGCCGTGGTCAACCTCAACCGGCGCAGTGTCGTGACGACTCAGGCAGCGGACGGCGAACTACCTGGCTCCAGCTCTCTCTTCGACCGCATGTTGCTGAAGCTCAGCGACCCCGTCCGGTGGTCCGCGTGTGGCAGTTGTTCTCTCAAGGACCAGTGCTATGCACGGCACAATGCGCAGACGTTCGCCGATCCCGACGCCGGCCCCCGAGTGCGGTCCCGCCTACACCAGTTGTACGCGCTGACGCATCTGCGGGGGCGTATGCACATCACCCTCCGCGATCTGCGGTCGGCCCTCGCCTATACCCTCACCTCCGGCCGGGACTGCACGGATATCCACCAGCTGTACCAGGACGGCACTCGGCAGGAGATCCTCGACAGCTACTACTTTTCGAGTTGGATCGGGCCCGAGCGCGGAAACGACAGATTGCTGGCTGAGCTCAGACAGGTGGACGTGGCGTCGGCACCAGCACCGGCACTGGACCGACGGCTGGACTACACCGGACCCCACGACGGATCCGCGCTCGCGGTCTTGGCCGGCCGTGGGGATTACGACCATGCTTTGCTACGTCGGACCCATGAGGAACTGGAGCGGTCCGCCGCGCCCACGCCGGAACAGGTCGCCGAGCACCAGTGGTATCTGGCAGCGGCCCGGCGGCGCTTCTACTTCGAGTCCCTGGACAGCGAGCGGGCCGCCAGGATGCTCCCCTACCGGTCGGCGCAGCGCTTTCTCGACGTACTTGGCGCTCCGCAGCGGCTTCCAGAGCTTCTGCCCGAACTCATCACGGCGATCAATAGGGGAGAAGGACTGCTGGAACCGGGTGCCATGGGGGCCGATCTTGTGCTCCAGATCCGCCGGATTACCGGAGCGACGATCCGAAGTTACCGGGTGTTTCCGGCGTCTCACCTGTCCCTCAGCGGGTCCGGAGCTCCGCAGTCCCCGTACATCGAGGAAGCGGCGGACTCGCTCACCCTCGACTACCGGGGGCCGCTGGGCCATCGAGCCAGCCTGGGTATCCGCCTGGACACATTCGAACTGCTGGACCGCCTGCGTGGTGGCTATCTGCCGTCGCTGGCCGAGCAGCAGGGCCTCCATCTGGGCTTGGCCATCTTCAAGAACGCGCTGTCCTCAGCCCCGTACCAGGAAGTGCTGCTCACCACGAACGGGCGTGAGCCGCACCGAGTACGCCGGGAGAACGACGGACGGCTGGTCATGGAGCGGACCGCCGCCCCGCGCGAGGAGGAGCTGTCGTGACGCTGGGCATGGGTGACAAGGAGTTCCGGCATGCCGGCGTGAGCTACCTCGACTACAAACAGGTCGAGATGGACCGCGTACTCAGCGCGTTCCTGGCACGGCTCAGGCATGACGGCTGGCCGGCCAGGCTGGCCCGTACCGGAGAGCTGACGCTGGAGGACTACACGGACTTCTTTATGGAGAGTCCGCAGCTCTTCGCCGGTTTCGATCAGAACCGGGAGGTGACCTACCGGTGGGTGGAAACCAACCTGGCCGACTTGGTGGGGCGGGGCAGGGCCACCCAGTCCGTGGCCGGGCTGCGACCGCTGCACGGACTGACGTACCAGTTCCGCAATGCTCGCAAGGCCAGGCCCTATGGAGCCGATGAGCACCTGTACGAGATGATCGCGCAGGCCGGCGCGGGCCACGGAGTCCTCAAGCAGCTGAAGGACTTCTTCTTCGCGGGCATCGATCTGCGTACGCTACGCATCACGCCGGGCCCCGATGTCGATGTGGAGACCCAGGCGCTGATCAACCTCTCGGAGTCCAAGCGGAACGAGGTGGCCGACAGCGCCGACAAGCGCGTACCTCGTGTCTCTCATCAGCCGCTGCATGCGCCGTGGTCAGATCTGTTGGTCGAGGACATCCGTCGGATGATGTTCTACCGGACGCTGATGCCTCGTTCCGTCTTCGTGGAATACCTGAAGGTGCTGTTCGCCTTCCATCTGGCGCTCTACCACCTTCGGGCTACGAAGCTGCTGCCCACCATGGTGCGGCAGCCGGGGGCCACCGGTTCCGTCCAGCAGTCCTACGGGTTCTTCCTCGACGTGGCGGGAGTGCCTGGTACCGACAGCGCACGGCTCGCCGAGCGAAGTGCCGACTCCTGGTATGCGCGGATACCGGAATTCGTCCGCGCGACCTTCACCGTCCGGAAGCTGGAGGACTTCGCGGCCGATCTCGCGGCCAAGCACAAGCACGGCGTCAAGCGGAGCGCGACACCTTTCACCGTGCCCTTCCTCATCGGGCTGCTCGGCCCGAAGTACCGTGCGGACCGTGTGGCGTACGGCAACTTCCGCCTGTCGGCGGTGATCGCCGCCGCCCAGTCGGCGCAGGACGAGACCGTCCAGCGGATTCTGGCCCTGGGACTCGACGAGTTCAGTGCCTTCGTGGAGATTGTGACGGCGGAACGTGTCGACTTCCACCGCCGCTACCTCACGGACTGCCTCGACTCCCTGCTCCTCAAGAACCGACCGGGCGCGATGATCACCCAGCCGCGCGGTGGCAGGCGGCGCTTCATCCTGGACGGCCGTCTGCTGGAGGTACTGCTCCAAATCGCATTGCTGCGTCCCGGCGGAGCGCGGGGCTATCACACTGCGGCACTCCGCATCGACGAATTCCTGGAGGTGATCCGTGAACGGTACGGCCTGTACGTGGACCGGATTCCTCCCAGTGACGGTTTCGGTATCCCCAGCATCACCGACCATGCGGCACTGCGCGCCAATCTGACGGCCTTCACCACCCGGCTGCGGGAGATCGGCTTCTACACCGATCTGTCCGACGCCTACCTCGCCCAGACCATCACGCCCCGATACGCCGTTTCTGCCGACGGGACAACGTCATGAGCACGCCTGGAAGCCACGAGAACTCCGTCCCGGTCGGGCTGCGCGAGGTCCGGGAAGATGATCTCACCAACGCGCTGGAGGAGATGCTGGTCCCTCGCCTGGTGGCACTCATGCGGCAACGAGGGGCCGGGCACTGTGCGCGTATCACGGACGTGGACGTGCCGTTGGCGGCACGACTGGCTCAAGGAATCCGGTCCGCTCTCGGAACGAGTGCCCAAGTACACGTTCTCGGAGACCCGGCCGTGGTACCCGAGGACCTTGTGGTAACCAGCACCAAGCTCGTGGAGCTGCGGAACCCTATGCCCACCCCCAACGGGGAGGTATTGCGTCCGCCGCTGCTGGCCTTCGTGCCACCGGGAACGCACGCCAGCGCCGAGGACTCCTTCGGGGTGGCCACGTTCGAGCAGATTGATCTAGGTGATGTCTACGCAGACCTCGTTGAGCGCCTGCGCGGAGCGCTGCCGGCCGCATTGCGGGACGGCGTCGCCCAGGTTTTCGAAGTCCTGGATGAGGCGGCGGCAAAGGATCCCAAACAGGCCCGCGCCGATTCTCGGGACCAGGCCCGATTCCTGCTCAGCGCTCAACACAACGACTACGACCCCGAAGCCGCAGGCGCAGCGCTGTTCGAGGTCGGTCTGGTGCCTGACTTCACCGTCTTCGCCGACACCGACGCGATTCGCGGCCGAGTCACCCAGAACGTACGTGTGGCGGAGAACCTGGCTGACCCCCAGCGTACGGCCCGGCAGCGCGTACTGGATCTCGGACTCTCTCAGCCGCAGTTCCGGGAGCGGCTGCTGGAAGCCGTTGACAAGGTGGGCCTTGACGACCCACGGACACTGGCCCGTAGCATCGCCGTGGACCGGACCAACTGGCCGCTGGCCTTTCAGCACTGGCCGCTGAAAGAGCCGGCCCAGGTGACCGCGGTCCGCGTCACCGTAGCCGAACTGTCCCTGCCGGTCGCCGGGGCCAGTCCCGAAGACGCGACCGATCCGGTCCTCGGCACCATCTCCGGACAGCACTACCTCCCCGTGGGTTCCAGGGGAATGAACAAGTTCAGCGTGGAATTCGCAGTGTCACCCGACCCGCGCCAGGTGACCGGGCTGATCCGCTTCGCGGCAAGGCTGATCTCCGAGGATGGTGGAGCCACCGGAGTCACGGCATACGCGAATGTCACCAAGACCGCCAAGACACTCTTCAAGGCATCATTCACCAAACTCGACAAAGCGGGCCTGGATGCCGGCTGGCATTACGTGAGGGTCGAACCGGTGGACGCCGACGGGCTGCCGCTGCCGGTCGAGCGGTCGTCGGGCGATCGGCAGCAGCCGCAGGAGAGCGACCGGTTCTTCGTTCTTCCCGGCGGAGACATCGACGAGGTTCCTGACCAGCGTTTTCGTAAGGACATCGGAGTCGCCCAGGCGCTCGTCCGACTGCGAGTCCAAGCCGCTGGTGACCGCCGGGATCCTGCCGATGTCCGGCTCCGTTCCACCGTTGCCAAGGCCACATCTGGAAGCGGCCAATACAGCCTGCTGGCCTCCTTCGGTGGTCACGGTGCCGTCGAGATTCCGCTACCTCCGATGCTGACCGATCACCAGCGTTCCGTGCTCACCGCCCCGGACAACATGACCGAGGCCAGGCTGGAGATCTCCGGAGACCAGGCGGGTGATCTGCGTTCGCAGCCGTTGCCCTGGCCGAGCCACATCGAAGACGAGCTGATGGACCGTTTTATCCAGACTCGTCGAACGATCTTCAAACTTGTCACTGGAGACACCGGGTCAGCCACACCGGTACCTACGGTCGAGGGCTGCGATCCGACCGCTTTGCGTGCCGACGCGGGTGAATACGCGGCAGCATACGAAGCCCTGATCCGCTATCAGTTGAGACTGGTCGAGAGTGCCGACGCGGACCAACTGCCTCAACTCCACGCAGAGCTCGGTGGCCTGCTGCGGCTGGACACCCTCACCGTGGAGCACAGCGACCCGCTCGGCGGCCGTCAGGAAGCCCTCCTGGTGCCGCCCACGCATCCACTGCGCCTGCTATGGCTGGTGACGTGGTCCGAACTCGGACGACGCTGGCTCCGTGGTTCCGAGTCGGATGAGCCTTACAGCAGCGCGTACGACAAGGCCACTCTCGCAGCCATCGAGCACACACTGCTGGAGGGCCTGAGTCCGCTGGGGTTTCCGCTAGCGGTGCCGCGTCCCGACGGCCGACTGGCTACCGCGGCCGTGGATCTCACACCGTACTGGGGCGTGTACTTGCCGGCGGGTACGGAAGACCCGCAAGGCATTCTCGCCCAGCTCGCGACCGGGCTTAAGCTGCCCCAGCAGTGGGGCGGCGCATCGGTGGTATCCGGTGGCTCCCTGGCGGACCGAGTGGAGCGCTATCTACGCCTTCATCCCTACATCCGCACCCTCATCATCAATGCGGTTGGTGCAGGTCGGGCCGAGCACCTGGCGGACATGCTCATCGAACTGGAGCGCCGTGCGACAGTGCCGAACATCCGCTACGACATGAGGCTCTATGCGGCCCCAGGCCAGCAGGAATGGAGCGGTGAAGCACTTGCCGAACTGCTGCGTGGTGAATGGAGCACCGTCAACGCCGCCGAAGCGTTCCATGTCCCGAGCGCTGACGGCGCCCCCGCCAAGCTCGCCGTCGCTGTGAGACCTCTCAGCGACCTCGACGACCCTTCCCCCGAGCACGCCTCTCACCTCACACTCCTCTTCGACGTTTTCGGTAGTGAGCAAGTGGACGCGGTTCCCGGTGCCGCACGTTCCGTTGCTCCCGTGCATGGCCTGGTTCAGGACATGGCGATGGAGTACCGCCAGGAGGGCGGGGACGCCACCTGGCGTAAATGGCCCAGACACGGCATCCCGCTCGGCTTGCCCGGTGCCGAAGATCTCAGCGACGTACTCGGCTCGCTTCCCGCAGCCGTGTCCGCTGCCATGGCAACGGTCGCCACAGGGCAGGCCGGCCGAAGTCTGGTGCCGCGAACCTCTCTGGTGCTCACCACCGAAGAGCGAGCTCTGCTGAACCGTGCCCATCGCATCAGTGACTGGGTCATCACCGTGGACCGGACCATGGGTGTCGATTACTTCGACCGTCCGGCAGGCGATGACCGGCCCGACTACGTGATCGACTACGATGCCGACACCATTGGCGGACTCGGACATCACCTCGTCGTGAGCTCACGATCGAGTCAGGAACTACGAACCCTGTTCTCTCCAGTTGCAGATGGGCATGCGATCGCTCTCGATGAGCGGCACACCGGCACCTTCTTCGACCAGCTGCGGCTGCTGTCCGGACGGCTGGCCTTCAAACTGGCATCGGCATCGGCCACGCAGCGGACCGAAGTCCTTGGGCTGGCGCTCGCACGACTCTATCTGGACTATCAGGGCGTGCTCGCAGATCAGGTGCTGGTGCCCTTGGACGCCCATCAGAACCTCTACCGGGAGGCACGTCGGCGTGCCGACGCCGTAGGCGAGACGGTGGGTATGCGCCGTACCGATCTCGCCCTATTCGGCTTCGAACTGGATCGCACAGCCCCGCAGCGCAGGCTGATCACCTGCCGCCTTGTAGAGGTCAAGTGCTACAGCTCGCTCGACGGCATCGCCGCCCACGAGTTGCTGAAGGCCACGATGACCGAGCAGCTCAGGCGCAGTGAGGAAGTCCTGAGACTGCACTTCGCACGCGACGTGGGATCGACCGACCGTCCCGACCGAGTCGTGAAGAATGCGGAGCTTGCGACTTTGCTGCGCTTCCACCTGGATCGCGCGATCCGCTACGACGTCATGCGCACGCCTGGCGCGGCTGCGGAGGCACGTGCCGTGCTCGAAGCTCTCGATCTGGGCTACGCGCTGGAGTTCACTCACACCGGGCTGCTGTTCGACCTCGCGGGCAACGGAAGTGGTACGGAGGTGGAGGGTGGTATCGAATTTCACCGGATCGGCCGCGACCTCATCCGCGAACTCGTCGACGCGGTGCCAACCGACCCATCTCTTGGCAGCGACGCCACCGAAGGCTCGACAACTCTCGCAACGATGGAACTGGCCGTTCCCAGGCTTCCGCAGGCTGCTTTCCGGGCACCGACCCGAATTCGAGAAACGAACTCCGAACAGCACACCGAAGGACCCGAACTGACTCTTTTCGATGTGGAGTCGGCGGAACCCGAGCGCGTAGAGGAGCCGGATCAGCACGTGGAAACCGTAGACGAACCAGGCTCCAGCCACAGTGCCGCGCACGGGGATGATCTAGCGGCTGGTGAGCCGTCACGTGACACGAGCACTGGAGGGCAAGCCTCCCTGACCGGAGCGGAGTCAGCTCCGTCTGCTGGGGCCGCCATGGCAGCCTATGCTCCGGATGTCTACCTGGGCGTGTCAGAACAGTCTCCCCAGTACGGAGTGCTAGGGGAGGTCGCGGGGCGTCGCATCGCGCTCGACCTCAACGGAGCCCACACCATCAGCCTTTTCGGCGTCCAGGGGGGCGGCAAGAGTTACACACTCGGATCAGTCGTGGAGTCGGCTTCCCTGTCGGCCTCTCCTGTCAACCAGCTGCCCAGTCCGCTGGCTACTGTGGTCTTCCACTACAGCCAGACTCTCGACTACGCACCAGAGTTCACCAGCATGGCCGCCGCGAACGACGAGCCGGATCAAGTACGCCTGCTCCAGGAGCGGTACGGAGTGGGACCGGCCGCTCTTGAGGATGTCGTGCTCCTGGTACCCGAGGCACAACTGGCGGACCGGCAAGCCGAGCACCCAGGGCTGGAAGTGCGTCCACTCAAGTTCGCGTCCTCTGAGCTGCGGGCGGAGCACTGGCGGTTTCTGATGGGTGCGGTCGGCAATCAGTCAACGTATATCCGCCAGCTCGGCAGGATCATGCGTGCCCATCGGCACGACCTCGATCTGGAGACTCTGCGCCAGGGCATTGACGAGTCCACACTCACCGACCACATCAAGACGCTGGCACATCAGCGCCTTGATCTGGCCGCCGAGTACATTGACGACAGCGTTCGGGTCAAGGACCTGGTCCGCCCGGGGCGGTTGATCATCGTTGATCTACGAGACGAGTTCATCGAAAAGGACGAGGCTCTGGGCCTCTTCGTCGTGCTGATGCAGCTGTTCGCCGAAGCTCAGGACGCAGATCATCGCTTCAATAAGCTGGTCGTTTTCGACGAGGCCCACAAGTACATCGATAGCCCTGACCTAGTCGCCGGCTTGGTCGACAGCGTACGTCTGATGAGGCACAAGGGGATGACGGTACTGGTCGCCAGTCAAGATCCTCCGTCTGTGCCAATTGCCCTTATTGAGCTGTCCGACCTCGTGATCCTCCACAAATTCACGTCGCCAGCATGGTTGAAGCACCTCCAGAAGGCGAACGCGTCACTTGCTGAACTGACCTCGGCCAAAATGGCCTCCTTGACCCCCGGAAGCGCATATGTCTGGTCGGGGAAGGCTACTGACAGGCAGTTCACCCAAAGAGCCGTCAGGATTGATTTGCGTCCCCGTTTGACTCGTCATGGGGGGGCGACCAAGACAGCGGTGGACGGTGGGTGAGCTTTGCACTCGCGTCACGGACACCAATCACCGCGCACTCGTGATCAGTCGAGGCCAAGGTGCGAGCGGCTGCCGCGGCTCAGCAGCCGCGGCACCGCCCGCTTTCAGATCCCGGCGTGCAGGTGGGCCGCCCAGAGGTAGGGGGACTTTGGATAACGATCACGGGCCTTACGTACGGTGTGGTGCAGAGCACGAGCCGCTGCATCCGTGTCGAGGCCACCATGCTGGTTGGTGTCCCCGCCGAGCTCAGCATAGAAATCAGCTGCCATATGCGAGGCCACCTCGTCGTTGATCTCCCAGAGGGTGCCGATGACGTGGGGAAAACCCGCGAGCTGAAAGGCCGATGTGAGATGGATGGCCTCGTCGATCAGCTCCACGGATTCCATGAACGCTGTTCGGCACGCTGACAGGTAGGCCAGTTGGGCCGAGTCCATCCTCATTTCTGCAAGGCTCGCCACCGTGAGCGGATCACGTTCATGGTCGTGCAGAAGCAACAGGCTCTGGGACGGGTCGTCGGGGTCGTGGGCACCGTGGCACGCGAAATGAACGATCCCGCAATCGGAGAGGGTCTTCAGGACCCGAGCCTTGGTCGGTCGTGCCTCCGGCCCGGGGACAGTCATGCCGTCTTCAGCCTCTGCATCCGGCTCCATAAGGAGCGTCGGCTCAGGCAGCAAGCCGCACAGCAGTGCGGCTTCTTCCGAGACGTGGTCCAGGCGGCCTTGGACGCCCGGGGTTGTGGGCATGGCCACGATCAGTGATCGGCTCACAGTTGGCGCGAAGGTGAGATGACGGCGCGCGTGGTGCAGTGCGCGGATAGTGGTGGTGTACGAGGAGACGACACGGTCCATGACTGTCGGCGGTTCCCTGTCTCTCAAGCCCGCCCGGGGCGGCTCGGAGTGACGGCCGGCAGCGTGCAGGGGTAGCAGTGAGAGGAGCCCGCCAGGTGCCCACCAGACGCGGGGCCACGGCTCTCCGGGAAAGGGCTCGCCGGCGAAACCGAGGCTACGCAAGACCGGTTCGGCCGCCGCGTCCCACAGCCACTCCAAGACAGCGTGAAGCGTCGATTGCGCCTCTTTTCGAGTGAGGGGCGATGTGCGAGGATCCGCAACGGTTTCCAGGGCCCTGTGGAAGGTCTGTATCTGGTCGATGACGAGGTCGTACGTGAGGTCGGGCAGGTTCAGGGACTCGATTCCATCGGACGTCAGCAGCAGTGCGTCGCTGCGGTAGTGGCTGACGTTGAAGCTCACCACTGGGCCGGAGGTGGCTTGTGTCAGGAGCTCACTGACGGCGGGGGGACGAGCGAAGCTGGCGAATCCGTCCTGCGTTCGGATGCTGTCCAGCGTGGCCTGAAGTTGGTCGGCGCGGCTGCGTCGTTGCTCCTCAGCATCGACCGCACGTACGGCGGCGCTGGCTTGCCCCTCGGCCTCTGTGGGGGAGGCCATTTCCATCGGCCGGTCGAGCTCGTCCCGAAGTACCTCGAAGCGATGGGCCAGGTCAGGATGGCACTCGCGAAGCTCTGCGAGATCACTCCGCATGTCCAGCGCCTGGCTGTGGAGGACGCCGCGGCCCACCTCGATCAACTGCAGTGCCCGCGCTGCCCGATCAGCGGGTGTGCCTTCGTGAGAAGCAAGAGCCAGTGCCGCAGCGTCTCCGGCCAGCCCGGACCACTTGCCCATGGCGTGCTGCTGGTCACGACGGCTCAGCCGGCGGTCTGCCACTTCGGGCAGTAGGTGTATAGCACCGGCCAGGAGATCGGCTGCGAGATCAGGATCCGACCGTCCGGTCATTGAGGCCGCTGCCTGAGCGGCCCGAATCCGAATCGAGGGCCTGGACCCGTCGGCTCGCGCGCCTTCCATGTGGGCGGCCAGTGCGCGATCAAAGTCGTGTCGCGAGTAGGTCCGCTGATACCGGCGATGCAGGACAGTCCCGAACTGGAACAGGTAATCGGCGCGCTCCGGATGTTCCGCGGGCGCGATGTCGAGCGCGGCCTGGCACGCAACCACCGCGTCATCCAGATCCGCTATAGACCCGGTCTTCTCGAACCTGACGGTCAGCACACCTCCCAGCATGGACAAGTACCTCGGGCGCTCAGGGTGGTGGGACGGGACGGTGGCGGTCGCATCATGTCCCGCCGCGACTGCTCCATCCAGGTCCTCAAAGCCTCCAGTGCGCTGGAAACGGGCGTGCAGGGCGGCGCACAGATTCGCGAGGAAACGAGGGCGGTCAGGACTGGTTGCATCCACAATGCCGAGGACATCGCGGTTCCTTCGGATCACCTCGTCGAGGTCTTGAGGGTCGCCGTTCCGTTCGTAACGTTGCAACAACACTGTGGCGAGATTGGACAGCATCGCCGCCAAGGCGGAGTGTTCACGGGGTGCCGTATCCACAGCTCCGTGCGCGAACTCGATCGCGGCGTCCAGGTCCGACAACGCCCCGGTGTTCTTGAACCGAGTCCACAGCATCAGACCGACGTTGGACAGACGGGTCGGCCGGTCGACGTGACCGTCC
The DNA here is from genome assembly GCF_040652235.1 of Streptomyces sp. NPDC048277. Classification (NCBI taxonomy): domain Bacteria; kingdom Bacillati; phylum Actinomycetota; class Actinomycetes; order Kitasatosporales; family Streptomycetaceae; genus Streptomyces; species Streptomyces sp. NPDC048277. Next base: position 177,935 of record NZ_JBEZLQ010000015.1, on the reverse strand, counting down.
GCGGTGGCCTGAGCGGAAGCGCGACTGGCACTGATCGCCTCGTCCAGGTCTGTCATATCACCAGTGCATTCGAAACGCTGCCCGAGGGAGATGGCCAGGTTGTTGAGGACCGCGTTGAACTCGGTCTGGTGCGGGGTGATTTCCCGGGAGGCAGCGCGGTTCATCTCGATCGCCGTATCGAGGTCAGATCTGTCGCCGCCGAGACGATATCGCGCCAGGAGAGCTTGACCCAGGCCGGAGAGACGAAGCCCACGAGCCCGGTGCCCCGGCGGGAGCATCTCCAGAGCTTCCCGGAAAGCAATGACAGATCGGTCTAAATATGCTGTTTCACCGGTGCGCTGGAATCGAGTCAGCGTGACGGTGCCGAGCCCAGACAGGAACATTGAGCGCGCAGGATGTTCCTCGGGAGCCGCTTCGACTGCGGCCTGGCAGCACTCGATCGCGTTGTCCAAATCCGCCAGTACGCCGGTGCTTTCATATCGGCCGTGCCAGGCGGTCCCCAGATTGTGAAGAACTCCTGCCTTTTCGTGGTCCTCGGTACGAAGGTCTGACGCTTCCTGAAAGGCTTCGATCGCCGCGTCCAGGTCTGACAGGATGCCTCTCTCGGTGAACCTGGTCTTCAGCGCGGTACCCAGGTTGTTGAGCCCGCCAGCCCTGTCGGCAGGGGCGCCCGCGGAAGCTTGGACTGCCAATCGGCCGGTCGCGATCGCATCGTCCAGGTCCGCCGCCGCGCCTGTATGGGTGAAGCGCTGCATCAGCACACCTGACAGGTTGGACAGCATGACCGGCTGGTTCGAGTGCCCTGTTGCCGTGCTTTCCACTGCGCCCTGGGCAGCGTCGATCGCCGCGTCCAGATCCGCTGGTTCGCCACCGGCGTCGAAGTGGCTTTTCAGCATGACGGAAAGATTGGACAGCGTTTCCGCGTGCTCACTTGCTCCATGTGGAATAGCTCCTGCGATGCGCCGCAGGAGATCGGTCACTCTTGCGCGCAGCGCCGGGTCCGGCGAAGGGTTCATCCCTTGCTGGATCCTCCAGACGAAGGCAAGCGCGCGCTGGGCCACATCTGGAACCAGTTCGTCCGGCAATTCCTCCTCACCGGCACCGAACAGGAAGCAGGGCGTGAACTTGGCGACGGCCTGCTCTCTGTCCCGCTGCCCAGCCTCTTCGGGAAGTGCCCGGTACCTGAAAGCGTGCAACCAGCCGAGGACGTAATGACCTTCCAGGTCGGACTCGTCGTTTCGGAGTATCGCGGCAAGTTGGCGTGCCTCGACCGATGCTTCCGGCTCCAGCACGACAGCGAGGTCTTGTTCCCGGGCCAGCCGTTCCAGCCGTAAGCCCACTACAGCAATCCGCTTCTCCAGTTCGTCTTCCCTTGCGAAGTCCTGCTCACGACTCTGCATGAACCGCCCTGTCACTTCCCGTTCCTCGGTAGATCTGGTTGCTGCGCCGTTCAGGCCCGACAAGGCGGACCGTTGCATTCGATGGAGCTCACGAAACTGGTCCCGACACGGGCGCCGGACTGTTCAGCCGTCGCATGACCTCGCCACCCAGCAAAGGTCCCATCGGTTGTTCCTCGATGCGCAGCTTGTCGGCCAGGTCCGTCAGGTGAAGGCGCACGGATGCCTCCAGCAGCGCGGCATAGGTGTCCGCGGCCGTACGGAGGCGACGTGCCGAAATGATCAAGAGCGTGGCGCTGAGCGGTGCCGCGGGCCACCACCACCAGGCCAGAGGCAGATAGAGCAGGGCCCACCCACCGAGAACGGCAGCCCGTGTCAGTGCGGCGCGGCCCCTTCCGATCTCACCGCGTATCTCTTCCGACAGCAGGATCCAGAGATGTGGCCAAACAATGAGGAGATTGACGTGCGCGTCTCGGTCCAGCCGGACCGTCGCGGCATGGATTCGGTCACCGCTCCAGGTCGGCCGTTCAGGCCGTTCTACGGAGATGCGCTCGCACTTGCGCGCGGCACGATGACGCTCCCGGGTCTTGGGCCGGTCAGCCAGACGCGGAGCGCGTTCCCGAAGCATCAGGGCTTCGTACTCCGCCCGCGCCTCGTCCCAGCGATGCTGCCTGCGTGCCACGCGGCACTCGGCCAGCTCGCCGAACGGCCACGGCCAGACACCCCAGCCGGCGGCCAGGGCGACACGTTCGACGACGGAGCCAAGGGACTGGGCGGCAAGTCCGGTGGCGGCCGCACCAGCCAGGACGGCAGCCAGCAGCACGACCTGGCCGCCCACCGTGGTCACTTGGGGAGAGCGGGCGGCATCCGAGATCGCGTGGATGAGTCGGTCAACGTCCAGCGCGGCACTGTGCCCGAAGGTGTGTCCGGCTGCGGCGACCGCCAAGTACAGCGCGCCTGGCAGTACGAGCAGGGTCAGCCACCTCTCGGCCAGCTTCTTGCCGAGTTCGCCGAGAAGTACTCCCACTACGGGAGCCTCTCCCGGATCAGCGCCGTCTCGGCGGGGGCAAACTGGCAGCGTGGCACGTCGTCGTACACTTCATGACCGGATCGACCGATGCACAGCTGCAAGGGGCACCGGTACACAACGTCCAAATCAGCAACACCGGCCGGCATCGCGCTGCGGCCTGATCCTCCATACACCCCCGATGGGTCGCCTGCGCGTCGAACCGCTGCGTGCAAGGCGTCCAGAAGGGCAGCGAGCGAGACGTCGTCCGCGGGCGGACTGCCGACTGCGGCTTCGACAGCACGCAAGGCGGCGGCGTCCTCGTCGAGCAGCGTGGCGAGTTCGTCCCGATGCCCACACACGTACGACAGTGCCTTGGCGATGCTCAAGCCGACTACTTCCGCCTGGCTCGTCATGCAGAACCCCGCCCCTTGTTCCTTGTTGATCCACCAGGCAGCCATTCTTGCTCCACATGTGAAGGTGCACGCCCGGGTTCGGCCAACTCGCTCTGGCAGATCAGGGAGGAAGGCGTCGAGGTCCTTGAAAGGATGGTTCAGCCGATCTCCTCTGCGCGAGCGATGGGCGGCCGTGCACCACGCGTCACGTGGCCGCTGACACCGCACGGCGTCGTGCAAATTCGCTTGCGTAACGCGGCGTGCTGAAGCGCCCGTCACGCTGTCACCCCGCCGCTTGGGAGAAATCTGGGAAAAGATCTTCTCCAAGAGCCCCCGCGAGACCACCCGAGACCAACCACCACCAACGCTCTGACCTGCACAGATACCACCCACAGCAGGTGGCCAACATGATCGAACCTCATTCGGGACGAAGAGGTCGTGGGTTCAAATCCCGCCACCCCGACAGCCGAAACAGCAGGTAGACCCACCTACTCATGTGAGTAGGTGGGTCTATTTGTTTGGTCTGCGTGACTATCGATTCCCGAGTGTCTACGGCCGCTGCGGCCGGCGGGGCGAGCGGGCGCCGGGACTTCCGGGGCTGCATCGCGGGCAGCACCCGACGGCGCTGCCACCCGAAAGGGGAACCACATGCGCATCCGACGAATCCTCGCCGCCGTCATCGCCACGGCAGCCCTCGCCGGACTCGGCCTCACAGGCGCAGCCATCGCCACCACACAGAATGGCTCGGGCTACACCACCCCTTCCCAGTGCAGGGAGGGCGGCGGAGAGCCCTATCTGCACAACACCGTCAAATGCTGGGGCGGTAAATACGACGGGATGACCGTCGACTGAACCCCACAAGGCGCCCCGCAGCCACGCGCCGCGGAGCGCTCCCGCGCGAGCGTGGCCGGGAGAGTCGCAGGGACGTGCCGACCGTAGTTCGCATCGAGGGGGCCCGCGGGGAATCGAGGTTGGCCAGGGCACTTACCGCCCCACGCTGCCCAAGGCCGGGATTCCCAGGTCAGACCTGTGGTCCCCCAACCTTGCTCCTAAAGCAGTGCGCTATTGCACAACAACGGCCGTGGCGTCGAGCGATTCGTATTTCCGGGTCCCACCAGCCGGACACGGGTAGGACCGCCATCTGCCCTGCCACCCCTCGTCCTCGGGAGGGGCGGCCCATGGTTGACCTATGTGAGGACTGGGCTCCCGAGCGGATTCGGGAGGCCTGGGATCGGTGTTCGGCCGGTGAGTGTTACGTGCTCGATCTGGCCTTCGTGCGGGAGTCTGCCGTGGAGGAGGACGAGGACGGCGCCTGATCGTCAGGGTTGAGGGCACGGGCCGACGCCTCTTCGGTGGTCGGTCGGGGTGGGGTGGTGGCGGGGGTGGTTGTCGTGGTTTCGAGGTGGCGGTGGGCTCGGGCTGCCGGCAGGGCGGGGAGTGCGAGTGCGGCGGCGGCCGAGACGGTGCCGGCGAGGATGAGGGCGGCTCGGGCGCCGAGGGTGTCCGACACCAGGCCCGTCAGCGGGGCGCCGACGGGGGTGCCGCCGAGGAGGACGAGGAAGTAGACGGACATGACGCGGCCGCGCAGGTGCGGGGCGGCGTTGAGTTGGGTCAGGGCGTTGGCGGTGGTGGTCACGGTCACGGCGGCGAAGCCGGTGGGGATCAGCAGGGCCATGAAGGTGCCGTAGCCCGGCATCAGGCCCAGCGCGGCTTCCAGTGCGCCGAAGACGACCGTGGTGGTGGTCAGGCGTCGGGTGCTGGGTGGCTTTCCGCGGCTCGCTCCGTATGCCGCGCCGAGGAGGCTGCCCACGGCGTAGGCGGCGGAGAGGTAGCCGAAGGCGGCGGCGCCCGAGTGGAAGACCGTGATGGCCACCAGCGAGGTGGTGACCTGGAAGTTCAGGCCGAAGGTGCCGACGACGGCGATGAGGCCGATCGGCAGGAGGAGGTCCGGGGTGGTGGTGATGGATTGGAAGGCTTCGCGTAGGCGCGGCGGATGAGGGTGGGCTCGGGCGTTTGGTTTGGGTGGGGGGAGGGTGGTCAGGGCGTAGAGGACGGCCAGGTAGGAGACGGCGTTCATCAGGAATACGGGGGCCGTGCCGAAGGTCGCTACCGTCAGGCCCGCCAGGGCGGGGCCGAGGATGCGGGCCAGGTTGAACTGGGCGGAGTTCAGGCTGACCGCGGTGGGCACGTGCTCCCGGGAGACCAGTTCCGAGATGTACGCGGTACGGGCGGGGCCGTCCACGGCGGTGGCGGTGCCCAGGGCGAAGGCCAGGGCGTAGACGGAGAGCAGGTTCACCGCGCCGGTCGCGGTGAGGAGTCCGAGCAGGAGCGACTGCATCGCCATGGCCGTCTGGGTCAGGAGGAGCAGCCGTTGTTTCGGGCAGCGGTCGGCCAGGACGCCTCCGGCCAGGCCGAACAGGGTCTGGGGGAGGAACTGCAGCGCGGTCACGATGCCCACCGCGCTGCCGCTGTCGCCGGTGAGGTGGAGGACGAGCAGGTCCTGGGCGGCGCGCTGCATCCAGGTGCCGATGTTCGAGGTCAGCTGGCCGAGCAGGTAGCGGCGGAAGGCGCGGATGGAGAGGGCGGTGAGGGCGGTCGGCAGCCGGGGGGACGCCCTCATGAGATCCGGTGGGCGTGCGTGGAGTACGGGGGACGCGGCGCCGGCGCCGGTGCTTCGTCGATGTGGTGGAAGGTCGGGTGGGGGTGCATGAGGAAGCCGTGGTGGGAGATGTTCCAGGCGTAGGCGCCGGCCATGGCGAAGGCGATACGGTCGCCGACCCGCAGTCGTTCGACCATGATCCGGCTCGCCAGGACGTCCTTGGGGGTGCAGAGCTGCCCGACCAGCGTCACCGGTTCGTCGCGGGCCTCCGGACGTGGCCAGGGCCGGAGCCAGGTGGCGTCGGGGATCACGTGGAAGGGCTGGTCGTGCTGTTTCGCTGCGGGGGTGCGGAGGTGGTGGGTGCCTCCGCGCAGTACCGCGAACGCGTGCCCCCGGCTGAACTTGAGGTCCAGGACCTGGGTGACGTACCAGCCGCAGTACGCCGTGACCGAGCGGCCCGGTTCGATCCGGAGGGTGAGGTGGGGGTGGTGGCGGGCGAGCGTCCGGCGCAGGCCGGCTCCGAAGGCGGGCCAGTCGAACACCCTTGGTGGATGCGTGTAGTCGACGCCCATTCCGCCGCCTACGTTGACCTCGGTGAGGTCGATCCCGCGGTCCCTGGCCCAGGTCCCCGCCCACGTCAGGATCTTGTCGACGAGGGTGAGCTGGGGCCGGGCCTGGAGTCCGCTGGCCAGGTGGACGTGCAGGCCGCGCAGTCGGACGCCCGGGGCGGACGCCATCACGTCCAGACAGCGGTCCAGTTGTACGGGATCCATGCCGAAGGGGCCGCCGCCCATGGCCAGGGCGACCGGGCCCACGTCGACGGGCAGGTTGACGCGCAGCAGGATGTCCGCGGTCCGGTCCCCCAGAAGAGAGAGGAGCAGACGGAGTTCGTGTTCGCTCTCGATGTGCAGCCGCTCGACTCCCGCATCCAGTGCACGGGTCAGCTCCTGCTCCGTCTTGCCGGGGCCGCCGAAGGCGATCGGTACGCCGGGGACGAGCGCGCGGACGTGGGCCAGTTCGCCGCCGGAGGCCACCTCGAAGCCGTGGACGTGGTCGGCGAGGGTCCGCAGGATCCGGGGGTCGGAGTTGGCCTTGGCCGCGTACAGCAGCTCGACGCGTTCCGGCAGGGCCGCCCGGATCCTGCTCACGTGCTCGCGCAGGGCCGGCAGGTCGTAGACGTAGGCGGGCAGGTCGCCCTCGGGCAGTGCGGTGACGAGGTCGTACGTCGCCGATCTCACCGGATCACCTCGCGGGGGAAGTCCGCGCCGAGCGGGCTGGGCAGGGGGACGTAGGTCGCGTGCCGGTCGGCCTTGCGGGACCAGCGCAGCAGGAGGTTGGCCTTGGCGGGCAGCGGCACGCCGGACAGCAGGGCGCGCAGCCGGGGCGGTTCGGCGGCGGTGCGGGCGTAGGCGTCGAGGTGGTCGCGGACCAGGCCCCACAGGGCGGGTTCCCGCGCCGGGTCGAGGTCGGCCAGGGCGGCGAGCACTTCGGCGGTGTGGTTGACCAGGAGGCAGTACGCGACCCGGTTCCAGCCGTGTTCGGGGTCGTAGGTGAGGGGACCGCGGACGTCGTCCGGCAGGTCGTCGAGGGTGCGCCGGTGGTGCTCGGGCAGCAGCTTGGTGCCCTCCAGGTCGCGGAAGAGCATCTGCGCGGGCATGCCGTCGGGGGTCACGCCGACGACGACGTTCTGCAGGTGGGGTTCCAGTACGACGCCGTGGTCGAAGTAGGCGGCGAGCACCGGTGGCAGCAGCAGCCCCAGGTACGCGTCCCACCAGGCCAGGACGTCCCCCTCGCCGCGGGCGAGCAGATGGGAGACGTGGGCGGTGCCGGTCGGGTACTCGTCCGCGACCGCGGCGGCGAGCAGGGGGGTCACCCCCGGCCGCAGATGACGGCGCAGACCCGAGCGCACGACGACACCGAGACCCTCCAGGAGCGCGGTGTCGCCGGTGTCGAGGGTGCGGTAGCCGGGCTCGGCCAGGAGCGCGCAGCCCGGGAAACGGGCGGTGAGCCCGGCGAACAGGGGCTGGAGCAGACGGTTGAGGGCGACGGCGCCGGACAGCTCGTAACTCGCGTGTTTGCGGAGGCAGTTGGTGAGGCGGACGTTCAGGCTGAACTTGAGGAACGTGTCGCTGCCGGGGTCGTAGAGCGTGCGCACCGACGCGGTCGGCACCAGTTCCGGTCCGCTCACGCCGGTGTCGACGACATCGCCGGCGGCCATCGCCTCGCGCAGCCGGTCGTTCCCCTGCAGCAGCCGGAACTGCCAGGGGTGCGCCGGCAGTATCGCGAATCCCGGGTCGGCCGCCGGATCCGGACGCAGCGCGTCCATCTCCTGCAGTTCGCCCTCCTCACGCACGAGGGGGCGGCGCACGGCCAGGTAGCGCAGCCGGAACCGTGCGCCGGTCTCCGGGCCGTACGCCAGCCAGTCCGCCGGGTCGCCGGTGCGGGCCTTGGGCGTGGGGTGGAAGCGGTGGCCAAACACCAGGGACTGTTCCGACGCCACGTACGGGTCCGGGTGCGGCGCGGTGTGCGCCCGCCCGGCCCGCTCTTCCAGCGCGGTGTGCATCGTCTCCCGGCTGTCGGCGACCTGGGGGACGAACTCCTCGTTGCCGACGCCCGTACGCAGTTCCAGTTCGTCCTGGATGTAACCGGCCAGCTCCCGCCAGCCCACGGTCGCCCAGCCGTCGTCGTCGAGCCGCTGCACCGGGCCCCGGAAGCGGTGCGCCCCGATCAGCGAGACCCGGCGCAGCCGGGACCGCAGCAGGGTGCCACGGCGCGGCAGCCGGAGCAGGAGGTGATCGCCGTCCACCGTCACCTGGTGCTCGGGGGCGGACACCTCGCGGATCAGGCAGTTGAGCAGGGTGTGGGCGGTGACGACGTCGGCCGTCACGGCGTCGGCTGTCACGGCCGGCTCGACGGGTGACGTGGTTGTGGTGGTGGTGGCGGTCGTGGTCGTGGTGTCGGGGGCGGTGCCGGTGGTCATACGGTCGCTCCTGGGGACTGAGGGGTGGAAGGGGCGGAGGGTCGTGGGCGGGGGCAACGTCGGTGTCGGGGGATGTCAGCGGTACCGCGCCAGCGGGTTGGGGACGGGCGTCCACTGCGCCTTGCCCGGGTTCTCGGCCAGGCGCATTGCGACGGTCGCCTTCAGCGGCATCGTGTCCCCGAAGAACGCCGCTTCGTCCTCCCGGTCCGGCAGCCCGGCGCAGACCCGGCGGGCGACCTCGGCCACCGCGCCCCACAGCGTCCCGGGCTCGGCCCCACGGGTCCGGGCGAGGACGTCGACGAGTTCGCTGAAGACCCCGCTGACCAGCCCGCCGAACAGCTTGGTGCGCAGCGCGTCCAGGTCGTCCCCCGCGCGGGTGCCCAGCAGCGGCGGCAGCGTGAAGCCGCTGCGGGCAAGGCGGCGCGGGCTGACCCGTACGCCGTCCAGATCCCGGTACAGCACCCGCACCGGCCGCCCGTCCCGCAGCACGACCAGGGTGTTCTGGCCGTGCGCCTCCAGGGCGACCCCCATGGACAGCAGGGTCAGTGCGGGCGGCAGCACGAGCCCGGCGAAGTCCGCCAGCCAGCGCACCGGGTCTCCCGACACCACGGCGGCTCCGGTCGCGTGGACGGCGGTGAGCGGAACCGCGATCTCCCTGGCGTCCGCGTCCAGGTGACAGTCGGTCGACTCGCGGACCATCGCCGCCAGGCTCGCGGAGGGCTGCCCGGCCACGCGCACCGCGCCGCCGCCCAGTTCACGCAGGACGCGAAGGCTGCCGCCGTACCCGGCCTTGTCGACGAGGGCCGCGACCAGGTCGGACAGCGGGGGGCCGTCGGCGACCTCGGCCGGGGTGATGGTGCGCCGGTAGTTGGTGACCTGCACGTCGAGTGCCGTCTTGATGTGGCAGCCGGGCAGGACGCCCAGCGGTGCCAGGGTGCGCAGCGAGAGCAACGGCCGGGCCGGGACCGTCTCCTCCACCACGGCCAGGTCGGGGTGGCGCGCGAGTACGTGGTCCCGCTGCCAGGGGTGCAGCGGCATCAGGATCGCGTCGCCGTCCCGCAGCTCGCGTGGCCAGGACCCGGCCCCCTGCCAGCGGTCAGCCGGGACACGCAGCAGCGCCAGCCGGACGACCGGGTGGTGCTCGGGGGCGTAGGCGAGCACCTCGGCGATCGACATGCCGGTACGCGTACGGCAGCAGGGATGCTGGGGGTGGCCGTCGACCACCGCCTGCTCCGCGTCCGCCGAGTCGTTCGGGGGAGCCGTCCGGTCGGCGTTCGCGGCTCTGGCCAGCGCCAGGTTGACGACGCTGTTGTCGAGCTCCGCCGCCAGTCGCTCCGCCGCGGGGGTGCGTAGGCCCAGCTGCGCCAGGAGCTCCGCGGGCCCGCCGATCGGTCCTGCGGGCCCGGACACCGTGAAGTCCTCGGGCACCTCGGCGAACCGCCGCGCGCAGGACGCGGCCGCCGAGAGTGCGCCGCCCCGACGCAGCCCGAGCACCAGGGCGTCGGACTCCCGGCGATGCCCGGTCACCCCGGGCATCGGTTCTCGTACGAAGGCCCCCCACAGGCGGCCCAGCACGGTCGCGCGTGCGCCCGGGAGCATGGCCAGGAAGGGCTCCGCCAAGTCCGGTCGGACGCGGCGCAGTTCGTCAAGGGGCGGTTCTTCAACGGGCATACGGTGTCCCAGGTGCTGGTGGGGGCGCTGATGAGGGTGCTGGCGGGTGCGCTGACGGGTGCGCTGATCACGCGGTGCTCGGATGGCACCGGCCGTGCAACCGACGCTAGGGGACACCGATCCAGCGGATTGCCAGAGCAATGACAGCGAGGCTCCCGGAAGCCCGTGAAGAAACGTCGCGCCCCATCGACTGCCAGAGCGATTCGCAGCGGTCACGCCCGGTCCACGCGCCCCGGTCTTAAATATGTTTTCGACTGCGATCAGGATGGCCGGGCCCGACGATCGCCCTCGCCGTGTTCGAAGGTCTTAACTCTCCCCTTGCTCCACGCTGTCGGCCCCCTGCATGTTCCTGTCCATCCGTACTGCGGCGGTTACGCCATTCGTGGTGAACCCGGTCGACCGCGAGGACAGGGAACACCGGCTCGGGCAGCCTTTTCGGCATGCGTGTCTTGCTGATCGAGGACGACGACCGGGTGGCCGGACCGTTGGCGGAGGGGCTGCGCCGTTTCGGGTTCACGGTGGAACACGCCGGAACGGGTGCCGCCGGGCTCGCCGCGCCGGAGGCGCAGATGGTGCTGCTGGACCTGGGGCTGCCCGACATGGACGGCATCGACGTCTGCCGTGCGCTCCGGTCCCGCTCGTCGGTGCCGATCATCATGATCACGGCCAGGGACGACGAGGTGGACCGGGTCCTCGGTCTGGAGCTGGGCGCGGACGACTACGTCTCCAAGCCGTTCGGCGTGCGGGAGCTCGTCGCCCGCATCCGGGCCGTCACCCGCCGCGCCCGGCCCGCGATGCCGGACGCCGGCCACGAGGAGCCCCATCCCTCGGACGACCCGGCACGGCGGGGGACGTCCGGCGGCGCGCCGCACGGCACGCCCGGTGCGCTGGGCCCGGCCTCCGGCCCCCTGCACGGCATGCCCGGTGCCCTGCGCGGCACGCCCGACGTCCAGCGGATCGGCCCGCTGGCCATCGACCGCCGCACCCGCCAGGTACGTCTGCACGAGTCGCCCGTCGCCCTCGCCCCCAAGGAGTTCGACCTGCTCACCTGCCTCGCGGAGGACCCGGGTGCCGTCTGCTCGCGCCGGCAGATCCTCGACACGGCGTGGGAACCGAACTACTTCGGCCCCACCAAGACCCTGGACGTCCACATCGCCACGCTGCGCCGCAAACTCGGTGACTCCGCGTGGATCGAGAACATCCGCGGCATCGGCTTCCGCCTCGTACCACCGGCGCACCTCGACACCGCGTCCGCCTCGTCCGCCTCGTCCACCGCGTCCACCGCGTCCGCCGTACCCGCCGTGCCCGCCACACCCGCCACACCCGCCACACCCGCCACACCCGCCACACCCGCCACACCCGCCACACCCGCCGTATCCACCGCACCCGCCGCCGTGCCGGCCCCCGGCGGAGAGTCCCGGTGACGCGTCGTCTCCTGCTCAGTCACCTGAGTCTCATACTGCTCGTCCTGCTCGCGCTCGAAGTGCCGTTCGGTGTCTTCTACGGCCGCAGCGAGCTGTCCCGCTTCTCCCACGCGGCGCAGCAGAGCGCGATGACGCTCGCCGCGGTCTGCGAGGAGAAAATGGAGCACGGTCTGTCGGCCGATCTCCCGGACGTGGCCCGTGACTACGGGCGGCGCACCCACAGCCGGGTCCTCGTCACCGGGCACGAGGGCGCTGTCCTGACCGACACCGCCGCCCGGGCTCCGGTCGGCGAGAACCTTTCCGCGGAAGCGGACATCTCCACCGCGTTGAGCGGTCACCCCGCCGTCGTCACCCGCGACGGCCCCGCCCCGGGCGGCGAGGTCCTCTTCGTCACCGTGCCGGGCGGCTCCGCCGCCACCGTCCCCTGTGTGGTGCGGACGGTGTACGCGCTGGGCCCGCTCAGGGCGCGGGTCCACACCGTATGGCTGGTTCTCGGCGTGGTCGGGCTGGGGGTCCTGGCCACCGTCTCCCTGATCGGCTTCGCCCTCGCCCGCTCGATCACGCGTCCCGTGCAGGCCCTGGAACGGGCCACGGCGCAGCTCGCCGAGGGCCGGATCACCGATCCGCCGGCCACCGATCACGGACCGCCGGAACTGCGCCGGCTGGCCGCGTCGTTCACGAGGACCGCGACCCGGCTCCAGCATCTGCTCCAGGCCCAGCAGGCGTTCTCCTCCGAGGTGTCGCACCAGCTGAAGACCCCGCTGACCGCCCTGCGCCTGCGCCTGGAGAACTTCGAGCCGTACCTCGCCCCCTGCGCCCAGGACAGCCTCGACCAGGCGCTCGCGGAGATGGAGCGGCTGAGCCGGATGGTGCAGGGGCTGCTCGCGCTCGCCCGGCTGGAGGCCTCCGCGATCAGCCCGGTGGCGGTCGGTCTCGACGCCGTCGTCGCCGATCGCGCGGCCGTCTGGACGGCCTTCGCGGAGGAGCAGGGCGTCGGCATCACCGTCTCGGGAAGCGCAGGTGTCCGGGTGTGGGCGGTCCCGGGGGCGCTGGAGCAGATCATCGACAACCTGCTCTCCAACGCACTGCGCGTGTCCCCGCCGGGAACGGCCGTCACGCTGGCGACCGTCACCGCCCAGCGGGAGAACGGCCGTACACCGCCCGTGGCCGAGCTGCATGTGGTCGACCAGGGGCCCGGTATGACGGAGGCGGACCGCGCCCGTGCCTTCGACCGGTTCTGGCGGGCCCCCGACGCCGACCACGACGGCACGGGCCTCGGCCTGCCGGTGGTCCGCCGGCTCGCCCACGCCGGCGGTGGTGACGTCACCCTGGAGGCGGCCCCGGGCGGCGGACTCGACGCCGTCGTCCGCCTCCGGTGCGCGGACAGCCACCCGCACCGGGAACGTCCGGTGACCTCGGCGGACCGCCGGGGGCACCGGAGCACGCAGAGCGGGGTGGGACCGGCGGGGGGACGGCCGTAGCGCCGCCTCGGCCTCGGGCCGTCGGGGTGTCGCGGCAGACGGCCCGCCGTGGTCTCAGCTCTGCACGTCCCGGCGGGAGACGGCCAGGTAACCCACGAAGCAGACGATGGCCGCCGTCCAGGCGAGGGTCACCGGTCCCAGGCCGAAGGCCAGGCCGCCCCTGCTGTGAGGGAGCGCCATCCAGTCGGCGAGCGAGGCGCCGAGGGGACGGGTGATGACGTAGGCGGTCCAGAAGGCGGGTACGGCGCTCAGTACGCCGGCCCGGTGGGCCAGGGCGGGTACGCAGATCGCGACGGCGAAGAGGACGGCGGAACCGAAGTAGCCGAGGCCGGCCGTGGCGGTCAGGTCGCCGGCGGCGGTGCCGAGCGCGAAGGTGGCGAGGACGGCGGCCCAGTAGAAGGCCTCGCGGCGGCGGGTACGGATGCTGTGGATGGACAGGGTCCGCTCGACGGCGTACCAGAGGGCGAACACCGCGACCAGCGCGGTGAAGAAGAGCGGGGTCGACACCGCGTACGGCACGCCGAGGCCGACGTGCAGGACGTCGGCGGCCATCGTGCCGAAGACGCTGACCATGACGATCGCGGTCCAGTACACCCACGCGATGTAGCGGCGTACGGCGAACTGCACGGCGAGGGCGGCCACCAGGGCGACACCGCCGAGCCCGACCGCCGGCACCGGGCCGAACGCATGGGCCAGGAAGTCCGACGCGGTCTCGCCCATCCCGGTGGTGAGCACCTTGATGATCCAGAAGTAGACGGTCACTTCCGGCACCTTGATCGCCAGTGCGCGGTGGCGGTCGAGCGGTCGGTCGTGAAGGAGGTGCTCGGTGGTCATGACACGCACGATGACACGGTGAACTCCCGTCGCCACAGATGCCTTTGCCATTGTTTTGGGTGTTCCGGTGCATGACTTTCAACACCGCGCCGCCAACCTGACCGCAACCTGAACACCTCGACAAAGCTGCTGGTCAGGCCGGTTGGGTTGGTGATAGGCGAGCGCTTTCCCCGGGCGGACCCGTCAGCGGGCCGGCGGAATGCGGGCGGTGGTGATCGTCATCGGGGTGCCGGTGACGGCGATGAGGTAGGTCCCCGACCGGCTGCCGCCCGGCACCGCGCGGAAGCCGCCCGGGGGCCGGACGACGTAGTCGGCGGAGGCGTGCGGGGCCAGGGTGGCCGGGCCGGAGGCGATGGTCCACCAGTTGGAGGCGCCCTGGCCCCTGCGGCTGGCGAAGTGCGGGGAGAGGGACGTGCCCGTGGTGTTGACGGCCCGTACCTCGATGGCGGTGACACCGGCCTGCGCGCCGTGCGTGGCGTAGCGGGGCGTGAGGCCCAGGTGCAGTGGCGGCGGGCTCGCGGCGGCGATCGCGACGCACAGCAGCGCGGGTGTGACCAGCCCGGCCGCCACGACGGCCTTCGTACGACGGCCCGTGAGGCGGGGCAGGCTCGGCAGGCGGGGCTGCCAGGCGGTGGCGAACGCGGCGGCCGGGGCGGTCGCGGCGGCCGCCAGCCACAGCGGGGTCATCATCAGGAAGTAGCCGTCCTGGGAGCGCGTGGCCAGGTAGAACGCCACCCAGGGCAGGACGGTGAGGGCGGGGCCGAGCCGCCGGACGAACAGCACCGTGGCGGCCAGCAGGCCCAGCAGGAGCAGCTGGCTGCCGTACGAGTAGTAGTCCAGACGGCTGCTGCCCGCGGTGAAGTAGTAGGAGATGCCCATCACGCCCTGGCCGTGCAGGATCGCCTTCTGCTCGAGCGGCAGGAGGATGCCGTGCAGCCAGGCCGGGAAGTCCTGTACCGCGAAGTAGGCGTTCACCGCGGACCAGGTGAGGGCGGCCGTGGCGGCGTAGCGGGTGGTGACCGCCAGGGCGCGGCGCGGGCCGAGTTCGCCGCGTCTGACGGCGTACAGGCCGACCAGGAGGAACGGGGCGAGGAACCAGGCGAGTTGCTGGGCGGCGCAGGCCGCGCCCAGACAGGCCGCCCGCAGGACGCCTCTCGGTCCGAGGTCGCCGCCCTGGCCCGTACCGGGCCAGCGGACCACGACCGGGACGAGGAGGGCGAGGGCCATGATGGCCGGGTAGCCGCTGTAGGCGTAGCCGGGCAGGATGCCGAAGCCGAGGCAGACGGCGGTGGCGGCGGACCGCCAGGGCGTCGGGAGCAGGAGCCACAGCAGGACGGAGGAGAGCAGGAGGGCGACCGTGGTGACCAGGGTGGCGGCGGCCGTCGAGTGGACGACGGCGTGCACCGGCGCGGCGAGCAGCGCGGTCAGCGGCGGATAGCCGTAGGTGTAGTCGGCGCCGCCGGACATGGTCTTGGTGACCCCGACGCGCGCGATGTCGAAGAGCCAGGGCCATGCCTGGCCGTAGACCGGATGGCCGTGCAGGATCTCGCTCGCGGCCTGGGCCGTCAGCACGCCTTCGTCGCTGCCGGCGTGGTCGAGCAGGTAGCCGCAGGCCGTCAGGGCGACGGCGGTGATCAGGACGGCCGCGTCGACCCGGATCAGCGCCCGGCGGGTGCGGACGAGAAGGCCGAGCACACCGCAGACGAGGATCGAGGCGTAGCAGACGGAGATGGCACCGGCGACCGCCGGGCGTGCCGCCATCGCCGTGGTCCAGGCGGCGCGGGTGCCGATGAACAGGCTGATCGTGGCCACCAGGGTCATGCCGCGGTGCAGCTGCTGGGGGGCGGTGCCCGGGCTGCCGGGCGGCGGGGCGGAGGCCGGGGGCGGCGCCGCCGGATCCGTCGCCGTACGACGCCGGACCTCGACGCCCGCTCCGGCGCGATACGTGTCAGCCATGACGACGTCTCCTCTTTTCCCGTCCCGAAAGTTACTACTACATGATGTAGAGGGAAACTTAGGGGGTGGCGTTCCCTGACGACGGATAACAACGGAGGCAATCCGCCACCCCTCCGGGACGGGGCCCGCGCACCCCGTTCGGGTGAGGCGCGGAACGAATGCCCTCGTCGGACCGTCTACAGTCAAGGAACGTCTACAAGACTGTAGTCAGTCCGGGCTCGTGCCCGGCGCAGTTCACAGGAAGGAACCCGCTTCCATGGCCACACCGATTCATCCCGCCCGCCGGGACGCCGAGCCGCAGGAGGGTGCCAGGTGATCATGGCCTTCGACGGGTCGTCGATCGACGGCTCCGCCTACCTGGACGTGGTGCGGGCGGCCCGGCATGCGCCGGGCTGGCTGGACGGCGCGGTGTCGTTCTGGTCGACGTACGGGCTCGCGGTGTTCGGTGTGCTCATGGGTCTCGGCTGGTGGTGGGCACGCCGTGCCGGGGCCGCGGCGGCGGTGAGGACGCTGGCCGTGCCCGTGGTCGTGCTCGCGGCGTACGGCCTGGACGCCGTGGTGAAGTCGGCGGTGCGCGAGGACCGGCCGTGCCAGAGCCTCCGGGTGAAGACCCTGGAGACGTGTCCGGCGCCCGGTGACTGGTCCTTCCCGAGCAATCACGCGGCGATCGCCGCCGCGGCCGCCGTGGCGCTGCTGTTCGTCTCCCGTCGGCTGGGGGCGGTCGCGGTCGTGGCCGCCCTGGCGATGGCGGTCTCCCGGGTGTGGGTCGGTGCGCACTACCCGCACGACGTGCTGGTCGGAGTGGTGGTCGGGGGTCTTGTCGCGGCCCTGTCGATGCGCGCGCTGACGCGGTGGTCCGGACCCGTGACCGGGTGGGTCGCCTCGACCCCCCTGAAGGTGCTGCTGCCGCCCGTGGCGGAGGACGACGGAACGGAGGCCGCCGCGGGCGCGGGCGTCGCCTCCGTCTCCGGCGGGCGACACGGACCGGCGTGATCCCGCGGACCTCGCCGCCGCCACCGGTGTCGGTGCCTGCACGGCGTTCGGCGTGCTCACGCCGTCGTGGCCGGCCGGGGTGACGCTTCGCCGGGGCCGGACGCGTGGCCCGGTCAGGCCGTGCGCCGGGCGGTCGGCTGCGGTTCCGCCACGTCCCTCCGGGTGACCGAGAGATAGACGACCAGGCCGAGGATGACGGCGAGGAACAGCGCGCTGGTGACCACGGTGCCGAGGCCGAGGCCGCCGTCGCCGGTGGCCTGGGAGAGGTAGTCGCCGATGGAGGCGCCGAGCGGCCGGGTGAGGACGTAGGCGATCCAGAAGCTCCACACCGCGTCCAGGCCGAGCGTGAAGTGCGCGAGGGCGACGGCGGCGATGGACAGGGCGAACAGGACGGCGGAGAGCCAGTAGCCGAAGTCCAGGCGCTCGGAGACCAGGTCGCCGGCGGAGGTGCCCAGGGCGAAGGTGAACAGGACCGCCAGCCAGTAGAAGGACTCACGGCCGGTGGTGTCGATGTGGTGGATGGACAGCGTCCGCTCGCGCCGGTACCAGACGACGAACACCACCGCGAGGACGATCGCGAAGGCGGTGGTGGTGGTCTCCAGCGGGACGCCCATGTTGTCGGTGAGGTTGTCGCTGACCAGCGTGCCGACGACGCTGATCAGGGCGACGGCCGTCCAGTACACGCCCGCGCGGTAGGCGGTGGTGCGGAACTGGACCACCAGGACGACCGCCAGCAGCGCGCTCATCAGCACGGACACTCCGGTCAGGCCGAGGCCGGCCTTCTCGTTGAGCAGATCGGCCGCGGTCTCGCCGACCGTGGTGCACAGCACCTTGATGATCCAGAAGTACAGGGTGACTTCGGGCACCTTGTTCCAGCCCGCGCGGCGGGCGGCCACCGGCTCGGTGCCGGCCGCCGGTGCGGCGGGGTTCTGCGAGGTCTCGTACGCCATGAGGCCCGACCGTGCCACGGGATACCTGAACACATCCTGACTTCCGCACGGCATCGGCTGCGCCGCGACGCCGATGTTCACCCGCGGCTCGGGCAACAGCGGCAGAAGTCGGCCGCGGGCCGGGGCGCCGCCGCCCGACGTGCGGGAGCATGCTGCCTCAAAAGGAGGAGCGGTCGGACTCCGTGCGGTCGTAGCCGGTGTCCACAGCCGAAGACCACCACCGGTTGCCGGCCCCGGAGCCGCGGCGCCCGCCGGCCCTCGCCGGCACTGGAGCCGCGGCGCCCGTCGCCGGCCCTGGAGCCGCGGCGCCCGCCGCCCGCCGCCCGCCCTGGAGCCGCGCCGCCCGTAGCCCGCCGCCGGTCCCGGAGCCGCGCCGCCCGTAGCCCCCCGCCGGTCCCGGAGCCGCGCCGCCCGTAGCTGGCCCCGGAGCCGTCGCCGGCCCCGGACCCGGACCCGGCCCCTCGCCCCGTCAGTGCACCACGCGGTACAGGTGTTCGGGGCGTCCCGTGGCTCCGTAGCGGAGTTCGAGACGGACCATGCCCTCCTTGACCAGGTAGGAGAGATAGCGCTGGGCGGTGGCGCGGGAGACCCCGGTGCGTTCGGCGGTCTCCGCGGCCGACAGGGCGTCGTGCGCGGTGCGCAGGGTCTGGTGCAGCAGGGCGAGCGTCGGCGCCGAGTGGCCCTTGGCGGGGACCCGGGGCACGGCCGGCGGGCGGGCGGCGCTGAACAGGGCGTCCACATCCGCCTGCTCGGTCTCGGGGACCGTGCCGAGCGCGTCCATCCGGTGCTGGAGCTCGCGGTAGGCGGTGAGCCGCTCGGCCAGGTCGGGTGCTCCGAAGGGCTTGACCAGGTATCCGACGGCGCCGAGTTTCATCGCGATCCGCACCGAGGCGATGTCCCGGTCGGCGGTGATCATGATGGCGTCGGGGCGGTCGCCGCCCTCGTCGCCGCTGAGCCGGCGCAGCACGTCGAGTCCGCTGCCGTCCGGCAGGAAGATGTCGAGCAGCAGCAGGTCGGGGGCGAGGGCGCGCACCGCGGCCAGCGCCTCGGCCACGGTCGCCGCCTGGCCGACCACCTCGAAGCCCTTGACGCGGGACGCGTAGTCGCAGTGGATGCGGCTGACCCGGAAGTCGTCGTCCACCACCAGGGTCCGGATCACCAGCGGTCACCTCCCCCGACGCCGTCCAGTACCGGTGGAGCCGTCGTGAACAGGGCGTCCTGCGGGCCGGGCGCGGTGCCGGACACCGGCATCAGCACCGTGAAGACCGCGCCCGGCCCCTCGCTGACCGTGACCGTGCCGCCGTGCCGCTGCACCAGCCGGTGGACGAGGGCGAGCCCGAGCCCGCGCCGGGCGGTGCCCCGGTCCGGACGGGTCGACCAGCCGTCCTCGAAGATCGACTCGGCGGTGCCGGGCGGGATGCCCGGCCCGGTGTCGGCCACCTCCACCCGCACCGCGTCGACGGCCTCGACGAGGGAGAGGCGCACCTCGGGACCGCCCGGCCCCCGGGCCGGTCCGGTCGCGGACGCGTCGATCGCGTTGTCCAGCAGGTTGCCGACGACGGTGAGCAGCCGGCGCAGATGGGGCGGGTCCTCGCCGAGGGCGGAGTCGTCGCTGAGGACGATCCGCACCCCGCGTTCCGCCGCCACCGTGATCTTGGCGACGATCAGTCCCACGAGCAGCGGGTTGCCGATCCGCTCCCGTACGGACTCGGTCAGCGCCTGCTCGGCGCCGGCGGTCTCGACGGCGAACTCGTAGGCGGCGTCGTGGTCGCCGATGTCCAGCAGCCCGGCCACCGTGTGCATCCGGTTGGTGAACTCGTGCTGCTGGGCGCGCAGCGCGTCGGTCAGGCCGCGCACCGAGTCCAGTTCGCGCAGCAGCCCGATGAGCTCGGTGCGGTCGCGGACGGTGACCACGGCGCCCAGTTCACGGCCGTGCAGGGCCACCGGCATCCGGTTGACGACCAGGCAGTGGTCGTCGGTGAGCACGCTGATGTCGCCGCCCGTCAGGGTGCCGTCCAGGGCGCGCCGCAGCCGCCCGTCCGGCAGCGCCTCCGCGAGCGTGCTGCCGAGCGCGGTGCCGAGGCCGAGCAGTTCGCGGGCCTCGTCGTTGACCACCGTGATCCTGCCGTCGGGGTCGAAGGCGACGACTCCTTCGCGGATGCCGTGCAGCATCGCCTCCCGGTCCTGCAGCAGCCCGGCGATCTCCTCCAGCTCCAGCCCGAACGTCGTCCGCTTGAGCCGCCTGGCCAGCAGGAACGCGGCCGTGGAGCCGAGCGCCACGGCGATGGCGCTGTACACGCCGAAGGTGGGCAGCTCGCGCCACAGCTCGCCCAGCACGTAGTGCTCGGGAATGCCCGCGGACACCTCGCCGACCAGCTCGCCGGTGGGCCCGTACAGCGGAGCCTTGCCGTTGGCGCTGCGCCCGGTCGCGCCCTGGTCGGTGCCGACGTGCGTGGTGCCGTCCAGCACCACGATCCGGTCACCGGTCGGTTCGCCGATCAGCGACGGGTCGGGGTGGGAGTGGCGGATGCCCCGCAGGTCGAGCACGACCACGTACGAGGCGCCGGAGGCCCCGCGGATGCGTTCGGCCACCGACTGCACCACGTCGCCGCCGTCCCCGTCCTGCATGGCCCGGCGGATCTGGGGGTCGGCGGCCGTGGTCTGCGCGATGTCCAGCGCCCGCTGCTCGTAGGCGCGGTCGATCTCGCCCCGCTGCGCGAAGGCGAACAGCACGAAACCGATCAGCCCGGTCAGTGCCAGGATGACCAGCTGGTTGGCCAGGATCCGCGCGGAGAGCCGTCCCTTCCCGCCGCGGCCGACCGGGATTCGGATGGGTTTCACCGGTGTCTCTCGCCTGTCGTACGGCTCCGGGCGCGGCCCCTGCGCCGTACCCGTGGTGGCGTGATTGTGCCCCCGCCCCCGGCCTTCTGCCACCCCCGGCACCGTGAGCAGAACGAGCAGAACCCCTGCTTACACGGCTAACGCGGGATACGGATGAAACAGCGACGTAACACCCGGCGGCCTCTAGCGTCTGCCTTCCTCGACCCCCGGGGTTCGCCCCCCGAGGCTAGGAAGGAGACGGCCTCAGATGGCTTCGCGAAACGATGCCGCGGTGGGCCCGGTCGCCGGGAAAGGCGGCCGGGACAGCGCGCGAGTCGAGATTTCCGGGCTCACCAAACGATTTCTGACTCCCGCGGGTGAGGTGTTCACAGCACTCCAGGACGTCTCGTTCACCGTGGAGCCCGGCCAGTTCTGCGCGGTGGTGGGCCCGACCGGCTGCGGCAAGTCGACGACGCTGGGCATGGTGTCCGGGCTCGACCGGCCCAGCGAGGGCTCGGTCAGGGTCGGCGGGCGTGAGGTGAACGGTGTCACCGACGGCGTCAGCTTCATGTTCCAGGCCGACGCGCTGCTGCCCTGGAAGACCGTCCTCGGCAATGTGCTGATGGGCCCGGTCTTCCGCGGGGTGCCCAAGCAGCGGGCCCAGGCCTCGGCGCGCGACTGGCTGCGCCGGGTGGGCCTGACGGGGTTCGAGGACCGCTATCCGCACCAGCTCTCCGGCGGTATGCGCAAGCGGGTGGCGATGGCCGCGGCGCTGATCAACGAACCCCGGATCCTGATCATGGACGAGCCGTTCGGCGCCCTGGACGTGCAGACCAAGGCGATCATGTCGACCGAGCTGCTCGGTCTGTGGGAGCAGATCCGGCCGTCGGTCATCTTCATCACCCACGACCTCGACGAGGCCGTGGCGCTCGCCGACCGGGTCGTCGTCATGACGTCCAGCCCCGGGTCGGTCAAGGCGGTCTTCGACATCGACCTGCCCCGTCCGCGCGGCTCGGTCCAGGAGATCCGCTTCCAGCCCCGCTTCATCGAACTTCAGCACCAGATCTGGGACTCGCTGCGCGAGGAGGTGGAGCGCGCCTACGCACGCACCGCAGGAGGTACGGCATGAGCACGACGTCCGCTGTTTCCGCCGCTCCCGTCGAGAGCGAAGCACAGCTCTCGGCCGGGGCCGCCGCCAGACGCGCCCGCCGGCGCCGCATCGGCCTGGTGTGGGCGGGCCGCATCGGCCTCGCGGTCATCGTGATCGGCGGCTGGCAGGCGTTCACCGCCTGGGGGATCGTCGACCCGTTCTTCTTCGGGCAGCCCTCCGGCATCGCCAAACGCCTGGTCGACCTGTTCCGCAACGGCACCGAGTTCGGTTCCTTCTACGCGAACATCTGGACCACGATCCAGGAGGCGCTCGCCGGCTTCGCCGTCGGAGCCGCGGCCGGCGTGGTGTTCGGTGTGGCGCTGGGCCAGAGCCGCTTCCTCGCCGACGTCCTCGGCCCCTACATCAAGATGGTCAACGCGATCCCGCGGATCGTCCTCGGCTCGATCTTCATCGTCGCGTTCGGCATCGGCGTGCTGCCCAAGATCCTGCTCGCCGCGGTGCTGGTGTTCTTCATCGTCTTCTTCAACGCCTTCCAGGGCGTGCGCGAGGTCGACCGCAACATCCTCGCCAACGCCAGGGTGCTCGGCGCCTCCCAGCTGCAGATCATCCGGCACGTCACCGTGCCCTCCGCGCTCACCTGGATCATCGCCAGCCTGCACAGCGCCTTCGGCTTCGCCATCGTCGGCGCGCTGGTCGGCGAGGTGCTCGGCGCGCAGAGCGGTCTGGGCCTGGTCATCAAGACCGCGCAGAACAACTTCGACCCCAACGGGGTGTTCGCGACGATGCTCGTCATCTCGGTCATCGTGCTCGGCGCCGAGTGGCTGATCGGCAAGCTCGAACACCGGCTGCTGTCCTGGCGCCCGCCGGCCCCCTCCGAGGCGTCGAACGCCCTCTGACCCGGCCCCTCTTCGCTCCCTCTCTCATCCCCTGTTCCACCCAGGAAGTCCCACCCCAGAAAAGGAATGTGGCCAGCCATGTCCAGACGACCCGTCGCCGTCGCCGCGTCCGTCCTCACCGTTCTCGCCCTCGGCGCGGTCAGCGCCTGCTCCAGCGGTTCGAGCAGCAGTACCGCCGCGAGCGGCGGCTCCGGCACACCGACCGTGAAGCTCATGGTGGGCGGCATAGACAAGCAGATCTACCTGCCCTACCAACTCGCCCAGAACCTCGGCTTCTACAAGAAGTACGGCGTGAACGTCCAGCTCAGCACCGAGCAGGACGGCGGTGTCGGCGCCGAGGAGGCCATGGCCTCGGGCCAGGTGGACATGGCGGGCGCCTGGTACAACCACACGATCGAGTTCCAGGCCAAGGGCAAGGCGGTCGAGGACGTCGTCCAGCTGTCCGGCGCGCCGGGCGAGCGGGAGATGTGCACCAAGAAGTCGGGCGTCACCTCGGGCGCCGACTTCAAGGGCAAGACCCTGGGCGTCACCGACCTGGGGTCGGGCACCGACACGCTCACCCAGTTCCTGGCCGCCAAGAAGGGCGTCAAGACCGGTCAGTTCCACCGCATCGGGGTCGGCGCGGGCTCCACGGCCATCGCCGCCCTGCAGAACGGCAAGGTCGACTGTGTGATGACGACGCAGCCGACGGTCGCCGCGATCCAGAAGAAGGGCGTCGGCACCTCCGCGATCGACCTGGCGACCACGCAGGGCGCCACGGCGGCGATGGGCGGCGCCTACCCCGCGGCCAGTGTGCTCGCCCGCACCGACTGGGTGGACGCGCACAAGGACACGGTGCAGAAGGTCGTCGACGCGCTCGTCGCCACCATGCACTGGATCAACACGCACAGCGCGGCCGACATCGCGAACAAGCTGCCGGCCTCGTTCGTGTCGAACCAGCTGGTGACCAAGGCCGACTACATCACCGCCCTGACCGAGGACAAGGGCCAGTTCCTCCCGGACGGCATCATGCCGGCCGGCGGTCCGAAGACCTCCCTGGCGACGGAGCAGCTGGTCGGCAACGTCAAGGGCTCGGTGGATCTCGGCAAGACGTTCACCAACGAGTTCGCCCTCCAGGCCAACAAGACCGAGGGCTTCAAGACCACCACGACCCCGGCGGGACCGACCGGCTGATCCCCGCGGGTTCCCTTCGGACACGGGGCCGCCCGGGTGACTGCCACCCGGGCGGCCCCGTCCTACGCGCCGCGCGCCGGTGTCCCGTCCTGGCCGACGGGAAGGAGCAGGGTGAACGTGGCCGGGTGCCGGCCGGTCAGGGAGAGCCTGCCGCCGAGGGAGACGGCCAGGTCGCGCGCGAGGGACAGGCCGATGCCCGTTCCCTCGCCGTTCCCGGTGCGGCCGCGGCCGAAGAGCCGGGACGGCTCCTCCGTCACGGCACCCTCGTCGCTGACGTCGAAGGCGAGGGCGTCGTCCAGGTCCCGCACCGTCACCCGGACGGTGCCGCGCCCGTGCACCCGGGCGTTGTCGAGCAGGATGCCGAGCACCTCCGCGACGGGCGCGCCGGGAATCCGGGCGTCGGCCGGAGCGTCCTGGGTGTCGCACTCCAGGCGTCTGCCGTCCTGGGCGAAGAGGCCGTGCCACCGTTCCTCCGTCTCCCGCAGCAGCTGCCGTACCCCGGTCGTCGCGGCGGCGGGCCGGGCGGCCTCTCCGGAACGGGACAGGCGCAGCACCTCCTCGACCGTGTGGTGCAGGCGCTGTGTGGTGGCCAGCGCCTCGGCCAGTACGGGCCGCAGCCGGGCGTCGTCCTCCTGCGCGAGGCCCGCCTCCAGGGCGAGTTGCAGACCGGTGAGCGGGGTGCGCAGCTGGTGCGAGGCGTTGGCCGTGAAGTCCCGTTCGTGGCGCAGGAGTTCGGAGACGCTGTGCAGCATCTCGTTGTGGGTGCGGGCCACCTGGTCGATCTCGGCGATGCTGCTCGGCGCGGCCCGTGCGGTCAGGTCGCCCCCGGTCACGGCCCGGCAGTGCCGGGAGAGGTCTTCCAGCGGAGCGGCCAGGGCCCGCGCCTGACGGCGGGCGACGAGGACGGCGACGGCCAGCGCGAGCACGGCGACCGCGAGCAGCAGCGCCCACGCGGTGAGGACACGGTCGCGTACGGCGGCCGCCGGGGACGAGGCCCGTACGACGCCGATCACCTGCTCGGCGTGGGCGACGGGCACGGTGACCACCAGGTCGCCGTCCGCCCGTTCCCGTACCACCTCGCCGGCCAGGGCGTGCCGGACCGGGGTGTCGCCGGGCCGGGGGCCGCTGCCCGCGCGCAGCCGCAGGTGCGGGTCGTACAGGCCGAGCCGCCCGCCCGCCGGGGGCGCGGGCAGCTCCACCGGGTCGCCGGTCACGAAGTCCGGGCTCACGCGGACGGCGCCGGCCAGGGCCGACCGTTCCAGGGTGTCGCGCTGGTCGGCGTACAGGGACGACCTGATCGCCAGGGCCAGCGGGACGGCGAGGAGGACGACGGCGACCAGGGCGGCGGTCAGGGCGACTCGCACCACGCGCTGTCTCATGCCCTCATCATGCGGGCCGTTCACCTGGGCGGATGCCCTGCGCCACACGGTTTTGCCGTCGTCTAACCCTCGGCGGTCGGGGAGTTAACCGGCGGCTTCCTAGCGTCGGTGCCATGACCGTCCGGTCCGAGGACTCCCCCTGGAGGGCAGTGGCCATGGCAGCACACACAAGGACGTACGCGGTCGTCGGGCTGACCCTCGTGGCGGCGGTGACCGCCGGCTGTTCCGGTTCCGGGTCGCACACCGGCTCGGGTACCCCGGCGTCCGGTACGACCACCGTCAGCGGGCAGAACAAGCCGGCGCCCACCGAGTCCAATCCGCCCGGCGACATCCCCGACAACCAGGTGTACGTCACCTACCGGCCGGCCGGCGGCTCCTTCACCGGCTTCACCCTGAAGGTGCCCGAGGGCTGGGCCCGCACGAGCCAGGGCGGCACCACCGCGTTCACCGACAAGCTCAACACCGTGCAGATCACCGCGGTTTCCGCCGCCGACGCGCCCACGGTCGGCTCGGTCACCAACACGGTCGTGCCCCAACTCCGCACCCAGGTACCGAAGTTCGGCTCGCCCAAGGTGAGCGAGGTGACCCGGCACGCCGGCCGGGTGGTCCTGCTGACCTATCAGGGCGACTCGGCGAAGGACCCGGTCACCGGCAAGGTGGTGCGGGACGCCTTCGAGCGGTACGCGTTCCACCGCGCGGGACACGAGGTGGACCTGACCCTGTCGGGGCCGGTCAACGCCGACAACGTCGACCCGTGGCGCACCGTCAGCGACTCCTTCGCCTGGCAGTGAGAGCCATGTCCCTCGACACACACGAAGACGTCCTCACGGCCCGCGAGCTGTACCGCTTCTACCGGGCCGGGGAGGAGGAGACGCTCGCGCTGCGCGGGGTGTCCCTGAAGGTGCGGCGCGGTGAGACCGTCGCGGTCGTCGGCCCGTCCGGGGCCGGAAAGTCGACCCTCCTGGCGTGCCTGGCCGGTCTGGACGAGCCCTCCGGCGGCGAGGTCCGCGTCGACGGCGTACGGATCAGCCACCGGCCCGAGACCGAGCGGGCCCGGCTGCGGGCCCGGCACATCGGCGTCCTGCTGCAGACCCGCAACCTGCTGCCGCACCTCAGCGTGCGCGACAACGTCCGCCTCCCGCAGCGGGCACGGGGCCGCGGGGCCCCCGTACCGGCCGGGGAACTGCTGGCCCGGGTGGGACTGGCCGCCCGGGCGCACGCCCTGCCGCGCCAGCTGTCCGGCGGGGAGCTCGCGCGGGCCGGGCTCGCCGTGGCGCTGGCCAACGCGCCCGCCGTCCTGCTCGCCGACGAACCGACCGGTGAACTCGACGGCGAGACCGAACAGCTGGTCCTGTCGATGCTGCGGGAGCGGGCCGCCGAGGGGTGCGCGGTGCTGATCGTCACGCACAGCCCGGAAGCCGTCCGCATCGCCGACCGGGTGATCACCCTGACGGACGGAAAGGCCGCCGACGTCCGGCGGCAGGATCGCAAGGAGGCGCACGATGCCGCCGGATGACACGATGCCGCCGGACGACCCGACGCCCTCCGACGAGGTGCTCGTCGGCTGTGCGGACGCGGCCCTGACCTTCGGCCGGGGACCGCAGGCGGTCGTGGCCGTGCACGGCGCCGACCTGGTGGTCCGGGCCGGGGACCGGCTCGCGATCGTCGGCCCCTCGGGGTCGGGCAAGAGCTCGCTGCTGCACCTGCTCGCCGGGCTCGAACAGCCCACCAGCGGCACCGTCACCCGGGCCGCCTCGCTCGGACCGTACGGCATCGGTCTGGTCTTCCAGGGCGACAGCCTGATCCCCGCCCTGGACGTGGCCGAGAACACCGCTCTTCCCCTGGTCCTCGCCGATCGTCCGGAGGGCGAGGCGCGACAGCGCGCGCTCGCGGCACTCGCCCTCGTGGAGGCCGCCGACCTGGCCGACCGGCTGCCCGAGGAGATCTCCGGCGGCCAGGCCCAGCGGGTGGCCGCCGCCCGGGTCCTGGCCCAGGCGCCCCGGCTGATCCTGGCCGACGAACCCACCGGCCGGCTCGACCACGCGACCGGCGCCCGTGTCCTGGACGCCCTGCTCACCGCCGCCGACCGCACCGGCGCGGCCCTCGTCGTCACCACCCACGACCCGGCCGTCGCCGACCGGCTCACCGTCCGCCGCAGCATGCGCGACGGACGCCTGCTCGCGCCCCGCGCATCCGAGGAGATGTCATGATCGCCGCCTGGGCTCGTGGGCTGGCCCGCCACCGCACCGGACGGCTCCTGGCCGCCCTCACGGGCATCGCGCTCGCGGTCGCCCTGGTCGCCGCGCTCGGCTCCTTCCTCACCGCGTCGAAGGCGACCATGACCCAGCGCGCCGTGCGCTCGGTCGCCGTGGACTGGCAGGTCCAGGTGCAGCCCGGCGCCGACCCGAACTCCGTCCTGGCCCTGGTCGCCGGGACCCCCGCCACCCGCGCCGCCCTGCCCGTCGGCTTCGCCCGCACCAGCGGCTTCACCGCCCAGGTGCGGGGCAGCACCCAGACCACCGGCCCCGGCGTGGCCCTCGGCCTGCCCGACGGCTACCGCACCCTGTTCCCCGACGCCGTCCGTGACCTCTCCGGCTCGTCCACGGGTGTCCTGCTGGCCCAGCAGACCGCCTCCAACCTGCACGCCGCCCCCGGCGACACCATCGGCATCCAGCTGCCCGGTGCCGGACTGCGCCAGGTGAAGGTGGACGGGGTGGTCGACCTCCCCCAGGCCGACTCCCTCTTCCAGACCGTCGGCGCCCCCAGCCAGTCCCAGCCGACCGCGCCCCCGGACAACGTCGTCCTGCTGCCCGCCACCCGGTTCGCGTCCCTCACCCGCGGTGCCTCCGGCGTCACCACCCAGATCCACGCCGCCCGCGACACCACCCGGCTGCCCTCCGACCCGGCCGCCGCGTACTCCGCCGTCACCGGCGCCGCCCACAACCTGGAAGCCCGCTCCGCCGGCACCGCCCTGGTCGGCAACAACGTCGGCGCCGCCCTCGACTCCGCCCGCCAGGACGCCCTGTACGCCCAGATCCTCTTCCTCTTCCTCGGTGTGCCGGGCGCGGTGCTGGCCGCCGCGCTGACGGCGGCGGTCGCCTCGGCGGGCGGCGAACGGCGCCGCCAGGAACAGGGGCTGCTGCGGCTACGCGGGCTGCGCCCCCGTCAGATCACCGCTCTCGCCGGGCTGGAGGCCGCCCTGATCGGCCTCGCCGGCGGCCTGGCCGGCCTGGGCGTCGCCGCGCTCACCGGCCGGCTCGCCTTCGGCACCGCCTCCTTCGGCGCGAGCGCGGGCACCTGGTCCGTCTGGTACGCCGTCGCCTTCGTCCTCGGAGCCCTGGTGGCCGCCGGGGCCGTCCTGGTCCCCGCCCTGCGGGACCTGCGCACGGTCACCGTCGCCGACACCCGCAAGCAGGAGGACGTACGACGCTCCCGGTCGCCCTGGTGGCTGCGCTACGGCCTGGACTTCGCCCTGCTCATCGGCTCCTGGCTGGTCTTCCGCGCCTCCTCCGGCAACCAGTACGCCCTGGTCCTCGCGCCCGAGGGCGTGCCCAGCATCTCGGTGTCGTACTGGGCCTTCCTCGGCCCGGCCCTGCTGTGGCTGGGCGCGGCCCTGCTGCTGTGGCGCCTCACCCTGCTCGCCCTCACCCACGGCCGGACCGCCCTGGCCCGGCTGGTCCGGCCGCTGACCGCGACCCTGGCCGGCACCACCGCGGCCGTGCTGGCCCGGCGCCGCCGCCCGTTCGCCCGGTCGGTGGTCCTGCTCGCCCTCGCCGTCTCCTTCGCGATCTCCACCGCGGTCTTCAACGCCACCTACCACCAGCAGGCCGAGGTCGACGCCCGGCTGACCAACGGCGCCGACGTCACCGTCGCCGAACCACCCGGCGCCCGTGTCCCGCCCGCCGCCGGGGCCGCGCTGAAGACCTCCGGCGTACGGCACGTCGAACCCCTCCAGCACCGCTTCGCCTACGTCGGCTCCGACCTCCAGGACCTCTACGGCGTGCGGCCGGACACCATCGCCAAGGCCACCTCGCTCCAGGACGCCTACTTCGCGGGCGGCACCGCGGACCAGCTGATGCGGCGCCTCGCCCAGCGCCCCGACAACCTGCTCGTCAGCGTCGAGACCGTCCACGACTTCCAGCTCTCCCCCGGCGACACCCTCAACCTGCGCGTCCAGGACGCCCGTACCAAGTCCCTGCGCACGGTTCCCTTCCACTACGCCGGCATCGCCAAGGAGTTCCCCACCGCGCCGAAGGACAGCTTCTTCGTCGCCAACGCCTCCTACATCGCCAAGGTCACCGGCGACGACTCGGTCGGCGCCTTCCTCCTCGACACCGGCGGCACGGACCAGCAGCGGATCGCCGCCCAGCTGCGCCGGCAGCTCGGCACCGGGGCCACCGTCACCGACCTCACCCAGACCCGCGGCACCGTCGGCACCAGCCTGACCTCCGTCGACCTGGCCGGCCTCACCCGTATCGAGCTCGCCTTCGCCGTGCTGCTCGCCGCCGGAGCCGGCGGCCTGGTCCTCGCCCTCGGACTCGCCGAACGCCGCCGCACCTTCGCCATCGCCACCGTCCTCGGCGCACGGCCACGCCACCTGCGCGGCATGGTCCTCTCCGAGGCCCTGCTGCTGGCGGCCGGCGGTCTGGCCGGCGGCGCCCTCATCGGCTGGGCCCTGTCGGAGATGCTGGTCAAGGTCCTCACCGGGGTCTTCGATCCCCCGCCGGCGGCCCTGTCGGTCCCCGGCGCCTACCTCGTGCTCACCGGGGCGGCCGCCGTCGCCGCCGTCCTGGCCGCGGCCCTCAACGGCATCCGCGGCAGCCACCGCCCCGCCGTGGAGGAGCTCCGCGACCTGTAACCGCTGTCCGTGAACACGGCACACACCGACGACGCGCCCCTCGCCCGGCCCGCTCCTAGGCTGTCCAGCATGCGCACGCCCGCCGCACCGGACCGCAGCCGACTGCGCGTCCTCGTCGTCGAGGACGACGACACCATCGGCCGCCACCTGGAGACCGGCCTGCGCGGCCACGCCTACGCCCCGACGTGGTGCCGCACCGGGGCGGGCGCTCTGGCGGAAGCCGCGCGGGCACCGTACGACGTGCTGCTGCTGGACCTGGGGCTGCCGGACATGGACGGCCTGGACGTCGCCCGGCAGCTGCGCGCCCGCCTCCCCGACCTGCTGATCGTCGTACTGACGGCACGGACCGACGACATCGACGTCATCGCCGGGCTGGACGCGGGGGCCGACGACTACCTGGTCAAGCCGTTCAGCCTGACCGTGCTGCTCGCCCGGCTGCGGGCCCATCTCCGACGGCACGCGGTGGCCGCGCCGGCCCGGGAGCCGGTGCGGCTGGGCGACCTGGTCGTCGACGTCCCCGCCCGGCGCTGCGCCCTGCACGGGGCGGACGTCCCGCTGCGGGCCAAGGAGTTCGACCTGCTCGCGGTACTGACCGAGCGGGTCGGCGAGGCGGTCTCGCGCGAGGCGCTGATGGCCGAGGTGTGGGACGAGAACTGGTTCGGCTCCACCAAGACCCTCGACGTGACCATGGCGAGCCTGCGACGCAGGCTGACCGAGGCGGCGCGGGCGAGCGGACACCCCACCCGGCTGCCCCGGATCACCACGTTGCGGGGACACGGCTACCGGCTGGAACGGCAACCGGATCCACAGGGCTGAGGAGCAGGGCTCACAGCGCCCAGGACGAGGAGCACGGCCGCCGGAGGTTCACAGCGCCGAGCGGCGGGACAGAAGGGCCAGGACCAGCAGGCCTGGGGCCATCGGCAGCCAGCCGGTGAGCAGGCGGTAGCCGAGGACCGCCGAGACCGCCTCCGGTCCCGGCGCGCCGGCCGCGGTGAGCGCGAGGGCGAGCACGGCGTCCAGCGACCCCAGTCCGCCCGGCGTGGGCAGCAGCGCCGCCGCGCCGCTGGCGACCAGGTAGGCCATCACGACCCGGCCCGTGGGGAGTCCGAGGCCGAGCGCGTGGACCACGGCGACGACCACCCCCGCGTGCAGCAGGGCGAACGCGACCGAGCCGCCCCACAGCGCACAGGCCCGCGCCCGGGACCGGTGCACCTCCCGCACATCGGCGAAGCCCCGGCCCACCGCCCGCCGGAGACGGGCGCTCAGCGCGACCGCGAGGACGACGGCCGCGACCGCCACCGGCACCAGGACGAGCAGCGCAGGGGGCACCCGCGCCGGCAGGCGGACCGTGCCGGGCGAGGCGAGCAGCAGGGCCACGCCCAGCACGCACCGTACGACCCCGCCCACGGCCGCCTTCACCGCGAGCGCCGTCGCCGAGCGCCTGACGGACAGTCCGCAGCGGGTGAGGAACCGCAGGTTGACCACCGTCGCCCCGGCCCCCGCCGGCAGCAGGTGGTTGGCGGCGCAGGCCGCGAACTGTGCCGCCACCAGCCGCCCCGCGGGCAGCCGTTCGGCGACCGCGCCCTGCTGGGCCACGGCCGCGCACACCCAGGTGGCGACGGCGGCCAGACAGGCGAGCAGCAGCCACTCGCCGTCGGCGGCGGCCAGCCGGTCGGTGCCGCTGTCCAGCGTGGCCCGGTGCGCGGCGAGCATCCCGCCGGCGGCGACCAGCACCACCAGGGTGATGCCCAGCTGGACGTACAGGCGCCGGCCCCCGGTCACCGGCAGGCTCTCGGTCGCGGCCACCGCGGTCACCTCCCCCGCCGGACGTAGGGCGCCACATACGCCCGGAGAACGCCGGCCCGCTCCTCGGACCAGGTCCGGGCGTACGCGGGCGGCCGGCCGCCCGGCGGCACGAGGACGGCGACGGGCTGCCGCCGGGCGGCGCGCGTCAGCGCGGCCGCCGTGGTGCTGGCGTCGTGGCCCCCGGTCTGGGCGGAACCGCAGCCGGTGTAGTAGGCGACGGGGACGGCGTCGTAGCCGCTGAGCAGGCACGGTGACCGTACGCCGAGCGTGTGGAGGGCGGCGGCGGTGCGCGACCAGTCGGCGCGGGAGGCGGCGGAACCGTGCACGGTGTGCTCCAGGACGACGTACTGCACGGCCAGATGGCCCGCCAGGCCGACCGCCACCAGGCCGACGGCGAGGGCCCGCGCGGTCCTCCGGGCCGGGGCGGTGACCAGGTGGGCCAGGCCGTGGGCGACGGGAAGGGCGAGCAGGGCGTAGGCGGGCAGCAGGAAGCGGGGGGCCGCGTAGCCGATGAGGAACAGGTAGGGGACGGCGGCCGTGGCGGCGCAGCCCAGCGGCAGCAGGACGGGCAGCGCGCGCCGGGCGCGGACGGCGGCCACCGCGCCGAGGGCGGCCAGCAGCGGCAGCGCGAACCACCACAGGGTCACCGCCGGGCTGGGGGCCGCTCCGGTGCAGGGCCGGCAGAGCGTGCGGCCGCCGAGGCTGCGCAGCTGGTCGACGACGGCCAGGTGCCAGCCGAGACCGCCCTGGATACGGGAGGCGTCGGAGAGGCGCTGCCCGAGGCCGCCGTAGCTCACGTACGCCTCGATCACCCACTCGCCGGCACCCGCCACCAGCCCGGCGGCCAGCACGGCGAGGAGG
Organism: Streptomyces sp. NPDC048277; assembly: GCF_040652235.1. NCBI lineage: Bacteria > Bacillati > Actinomycetota > Actinomycetes > Kitasatosporales > Streptomycetaceae > Streptomyces > Streptomyces sp. NPDC048277. The sequence continues at coordinate 145,345 of NZ_JBEZLQ010000015.1, read as the reverse complement.
CGGGGGCGGCGCAGGGCGAGGGCGGCCAGGGGCAGCACCACGTAGACGGCGTCCATCGGGCGCATCCACGCCATCAGCGCCGCGCCCGCGCACACCCCCCACCAGGCCGCCCGGTCCCGGGGGTTCGCGCGGGCGCGCAGGAAGCAGCCCACGCAGACCAGGGCGCCGACGGCGACCCAGTAGTTGGGCATGGCCTCGGGGCCGTAGAACAGCGTCACCCACAGGGAGGCGAACAGGGCGCCCGCCAGGGCCAGGACGCCCGGCGCGACATGGGTGCGCCAGACCCGCAGGGCGAGGTAGAGGGCCAGGCCGGACAGGACGGCGAGGTAGATCCTGAGCAGGACGGTCGAGTCGGACCACGACGCGATCGGGGCGACGAGGAGCGAGATGCCGCGGGCCCGGGGCGCGCTGAAGAAGGCGGCGGGCGTGTGCCCGCTGACCTGGCTGACGTAGACGGTCTCGTCCCAGCCGAGCCCGAGGTCCGGCCGTACGAGGACGAGCTGGGCGAGCGTGAAGACGGCCGCGACCGCGGCGAGCCGGGGTTCGCCGCGCAGCCGCCGGGGCTCGGCGGCCGGTGCCGGAAGACCGGTGCGTGGGGGGCCGGTCCTCGTGGCGTTCGGGCCGTCGGCCATCTCGCACCTCTCGTCGACACAAGCCGGGAGCCGGCTCCTCCTGCTGTCCCGCAGGAGGACAGTCCACCCTACGGCTTGTAGGGTGAGAGCCGAGTGAGAACGCCGCGCCGTCCGTTCAGTCGGCGCCCGGGCGGGCCAGTCCCATGTCGTAGGCGAAGATCACCGCCTGGATGCGGTCCCTGGCGCCGATCTTGGCCAGGACCCGGCCGACATGGGTCTTCACGGTGGACTCGGTCACGACGAAACGGGTGGCGATCTCGCCGTTGGTCCAGCCCTTGCCGATGGCGACGAGGATCTCGCGCTCGCGTTCGGTGAGGGAGGCCAGCCGCGGGTCCTCGCCCGGGTCGCCCCTGCGGGTGGGCACATGCCGGGCGTACTCGTCCAGCAGGCGGCGGGTGAGGGCCGGTGCGATCACCGCGTCGCCCCCGGCGACCGCGCGGATCCCGGCGAGGAGCTCCTCCGGGCGCGCGTCCTTGAGGAGGAAGCCGCTGGCTCCGGCACGGAGCGCGGCGTGCACGTATTCGTCGAGGTCGAACGTGGTCAGCACGAGGACCCGGGAGCGGCCGCCGGCCTCGGTGATCCGGCGGGTGGCCTCGATGCCGTCCATGCCGGGCATCCGTACGTCCATCAGGACCACGTCGGGACGCAGCTCGGCGGCCTTGCGGACGGCCTCGGTGCCGTTCGCGGCCTCCCCGACCACGTCCGTCTCGGGAATGGAGTCGAGCAGCACCCGGAAGCCGTAGCGCTGCAGCTGCTGGTCGTCGACGACGAGCACGGTGGTCACCGGGTACCCGCCTGCGGCGTCAGGTCGAGGGTGGCCGCCACGGTCCAGCCCCCGTCGGCCGCCGGTCCGGCGCTCACGGTCCCTCCGTACAGCGCCGCTCGTTCACGCATGCCCACCAGTCCGTGTCCTTCCTCGTTCCATGGTCCGGGGTGTCCGGCCGTGCCGTTGTCCCGGATGCGGATGACGAGCCGTTCGTCCTCCACGGCGACCGAGAGACTGACCCGGGTGCCGGCACCGGCGTGCTTCAGGGTGTTCGTCAGGGCTTCCTGGACGATGCGGTAGACGGTCAGCTGCATCCCGCGGTCCAGGGCGTCCACCTCACCGGCGGTCCGGTAGACGATCTCCAGGCCGGCGGTGCGTACGCCGTCGCACAGCGTCTCGATGTCCGCGAGGCCGGGCTGGGGGCTGAGCTCGGGCGCCTGGCGGGCGCCGTCCGACGCCTCGCGCAGGACGCCCAGCACCCGGCGCAGCTCGCCGAGGGCCGTCCGGCCGGTGTCGCCGATGAGCTGGAGCGCCTCCTTGCCGCGTTCGGGAGCGATGTCCGTGGCGTACGCGCCCGCGTCGGCGAGGGTGATGATGACGGACAGGTTGTGCCCGACGATATCGTGCATCTCCCGGGCCACCCGGGCGCGTTCCGTGGCGGTGGCCAGCCTGATGCGCTGGTCGCGTTCGGTCTCCAGCCGCACCGCCCGCTCCCGCAGCCCCGCGAGCTGCGCCCGCCGGGTCCGCACCATCAGGCCGACGGCGAGGGCCGCGATCGCCGTGCTCAGCAGGAAGAACAGGGCGTCCCAGACCGACATGGCCGGCGACACCCGCACCGCGACCAGCACCAACGCCAGCGCCATGACCCCGCAGGCCCACGGCAGCCGCCGCAGCCGCCCGTGCAGCGCCAGGCTGTACAGGGCGACGAACAGGGCCACGTCCGCGCGGAGCGCGGCACCCAGCGACCACTGCAGGACGAAGACCGCGGCGATGGCGAAGAAGGCCGCCATGGGCCGGCGCCGCCGCCACAGCAGCGGCAGCACCAGACCGGCCTGCACGGCCAGCATGGCCGCGAGCGGGAGCCGGGTGAAGGCGAACTGGAACCGGTGCCGGCCGTCGCCGTCGCCGTCCCCGGCACCGCCGTGGTGCAGCAGGTCCGGCAGACAGAACATCAGGAAGACCAGCGCCGCCACCGCGGTGTCCAGCACCCACGGATGGGCGCGGTCCGCCTGCCGCAACCGCTGGCCGGCCCGGACGAACCGGGCGACCAGCGGTCCCGTCGCGCCGATGTCCCCGGCGGAGGTGGTCGTCGTCAAGGTGGTCACCTGCCCATGGTGCAGGGCGTCAGACGTCGCTGCGCACCAGCCGGTACGCGGCGCCCGCCAGCGCGAGGACCGTCCAGCCGAGGAAGACCAGCAGTCCGGCGCCCGGCGACAGGGTGGTGCTGTCGTGGGTCAGGGCGAACATCGACTCGCCCGCGTTGCTCGGCAAGTAGGGGCTGATGTTGTCCTGCCAGGAGCTGGGCAGCAGGGAGACCAGCCCGGGGATCAGCATCAGGGAGGCGACCAGCACCGAGATCCCGCCGGCCACCGACCGCAGCAGCGCGCCCAGGGCGGTGCCGATCACACCGACCAGGCCGAGGTAGAGCCCGGCGCCCAGCAGGCTGCGGACGACTCCCGCGTGCGACAGGCTCATCGCGGCCGGGGTGCCGGAGACGATGCCGCTGCCGAAGCCGAAGGCGACGAACGCGCCGAGGGTGGCGACCACCAGCGCGACCAGTCCGAACACGGCCGCCTTCGACCACAGCACGGGCAGCCGGCGCGGTACGGCCGCGAGCGTCGAGCGGATCATTCCGGTGGAGTACTCGCCCGCGGTGACCAGCACGCCGAGCACGCCGAGGGCGAGCTGGGCGAAGTTGGTGCCGAAGAGGGACAGGCTGACGGCCGTCGCGGTGGCGAAGTCCCGGTCCTGGTGCGGGGAGCCGATGCTGGACTTGTAGTGGCTGGCGGCGATCAGGCCGAAGGCGACGAGGAACACCAGGCCGAGGCCCAGGGTGATCCAGGTCGAGCGCAGCGACCACAGCTTGGACCACTCCGAGGCGAGCACCCGCCGTCCGGTCACCCGGTAGGCGGGGCGGGCCGGAGCGGCGGCCGAGGGCGTGTCGAGGGTCGTGGTGAGCGTGCTCATGCGGTCCTCCCGGCGGTCTCGAGGTTCTCGAGGCTCTCGACGGTCGTGGAGCCGTGGTACTCCACGGCATCCCTGGTCAGGTTCATGAAGGCCTCCTCCAGGGACACCGTCCGCGAGGTCAGTTCGAACAGCGCGATCCCGTGCTCGGCCGCCTTCAGACCGATCTCGCGGGCGCTCACCCCGGCCACCTGGAGCTCCTCGGAGCCGGCGCGGCCGGTGATCTCGACACCCGGACCGGCCAGTACGTCCCGCAGCCGCGCCGGGTCCTGGGTGGCCACCGTCACCGTGTCGCCGCCCGCCTCGCGGACGAGGTCGCGCACGGTGGTGTCGGCCAGCAGCCGGCCCCGCCCCACGATGATGAGGTGGTCGGCGACCAGCGCCATCTCACTCATCAGGTGGGACGACACGAACACGGTCCGCCCGTCGTCGGCGAGGCCCTTCAGCAGGTTGCGGATCCAGAGGACGCCCTCCGGGTCGAGCCCGTTGACCGGCTCGTCCAGCATCACCGTCTGCGGGTCGCCCAGCAGGGCCGCCGCGATGCCGAGCCGCTGGCCCATGCCGAGGGAGAAGGCACCGGCCCGCTTCTTCGCCACACTGCCGAGACCGGCCATCTCGACGACCTCGTCGACCCGGCGCCGCGGAATCCCGTGCGTCAGCGCGAGCGCCAGCAGGTGGTTGTAGGCCGAGCGGCCCGGGTGGATCGACTTCGCCTCCAGCAGGGCGCCGACCTCCTGGAGCGGTGCCCGGTGCTGGGCGTAGTGCCGGCCGTTGACCGTCACGGTCCCGCCGGTCGGGGCGTCGAGCCCGACGATCATGCGCATGGTCGTGGACTTCCCGGCGCCGTTGGGGCCGAGGAAGCCGGTCACCGTGCCCGGGCTGACGGTGAAGTCCAGCCCGTCCACGGCCGTCTTCTCGCCGTACCTCTTGGTCAGCCGCTGTGCGTCGATCATTCGCGTCCCTTTCCTGTCGGGCACCGGCGTCCGTCGGCCGCCCCTGACGCCTCACCGACAACGCTAGGAGGCGAAACACCCCGAATCGGTGGTACCGGGGACCGATCCATGCCCACCGGGTCGTACCGCGGTACTACGTGCGGACACTCCCCACGCATGACGGGGGCCCCGGGGACGGCACCGCCGCGGCCCTGGCCTGAATACGGCGGGCTTGGCCAGAACCAGTACGGTTTCCACAGCGTCGTACGGCTTGTGTGCCGACGGCCTGACCTGTGGGGGGACCACATGAGCGGCGAGATCTACTTCAGCAACAACTACCGGGACCTGTGCGAGCGGGACGGGACCGGTGCGGGGTTCCAGTTCGAGTTCTCGTGCGCGCGCTGCTACGACACCTGGCGCTCGCCGTTCGAGCCGTACACCGGGGAGCGCGCCGCCACGTGGCTGCGCAAGGGCGTCGACGTGGCCTGGGGACTGCTCGGCCGTACCGGTACCGGACTGACGTCGGCGGCCGACGGGCTGGCGGGGGCCGGCTACGGCCGCGCCCGCGACCAGGCCTTCCAGCGGGCGATCGACAACGCGAAGGGGCACTTCAACCGGTGCGCCCGCTGCACCGACTACGTGTGCGGCCGGTGCTGGAACGCGGCCCAGGGCCTGTGCCTGCGCTGCGCCCCCGACACGGCGGCCGAGGCCATGGCGGCCCAGCAGCGCGGCCTCAACGACATGGCCTCGCAGCGCGCCTACGCCGCCGGGCAGCAGACCGGGCAGGGCTACGACCCCAGCACGCCCCGCCAACTCGTCTGCCCGCACTGCCGCACCGAGACCCACGGCGCCGCCTTCTGCCCCGGCTGCGGCCACCAACTGGCCCAGTCCGAACGGTGTTCCTCGTGCTCCGCCGTCGTACCGGACGGGGCGGCCTTCTGCCCGGGGTGCGGCACACGGAGGTGACGGCCCCGCCGGGCGGCCGACGCCACGAAGAAACGATCCGGTGCCGCCGCCCTAGCCGCCTTCCCCGGCGGCCCCGGCGGCCCCGGCCCGGCTCGCCGACCGCTGATCGGCCCGGACCGGGTCGGCCCGCACGAGATCCCGTTCGAGGTCGTCAAGAGCCTCCCGAACGGCCGCGATGCGAGCACGCAGGAGGGGGTCGCCGGATGGGTGAAACGCCACCTCAGCCCCGGCCCCCATGTCCGGCCCCGGCCCCGGCTCGGACTCCGGCCTCCGCCCCGGTCTGAGCTCCGCCTCCGCCCCGGACCCCAACTCCCACCTCGGCCCCGGCCTCGTCTCGGACCCGGGACCCGCCGCCAAGTCCGTCTCCGCCCCGGGCCCCGGACCCGCCTCCGGCCCCAACTCCCGCTCGGGCCCCTGCCCCTGCCCCTGTCTGAGCTCCGCCTCCGTTTCCATCTGCCGGGCCTCGTCGAGGGATGTGATGACCACGCCTATCAGGACGTTGACCAGGACGAAGGAGGCGATGAGGACGTACGAGGCGTAGTAGGCGAGGCTCCAGCGGGAGATCTCCAGGCCCGCGTGGACCGCGTCGCCGATGCCGTCCAGGGTCATCAGGAGGAACAGGGTGAGGACGGCGCGGCCGATGGAGCCGTAGTGCTCGGGGTCGTGGTGGCCGAAGAAGACCCAGCCCACCATCGCGTACACGTACAGCAGCAGCGCGCCGACCAGCAGAAAGCTCAGCGTGCCGGGCAGGCTGCGGGCGACCGCGACCAGCACGATCCGCAGCTGCGGCAGGAAGCGGGCGGTGCGCAGCACCCGGGCCAGCCGCAGCAGCCGCAGCACGGTGGTGTTCTCGCGGACCAGCGGGAGGAACGCGCAGAGGACCACCGCCAGGTCGAACAGGTTCCACGGGTCCTTGAAGAAGTCGCGCGGGCGGTCGGCGTGGCCGCCCAGGCGCAGCAGGATCTCCACCGTGAACGCGGCCAGGCACGCGTGCTCGGCCAGCCGTAACCAGACGTGCCACTCCTCGACGACACCGGAGTAGGTCTCCACGCCGAGCAGCCCGGCGTTCAGCAGGATCACGGCGAAGACGGCCAGGGCGAACCAGCGCGCCTCCGTGACGGCACGGCACCGGCGGGCCAGGTCCGGGCGCGGGGACGGGAACTCGACGGCGCTCGTCTGGTCGTACTGCTCCGGCATCGTGCTGCCCCGGCCCCTCGTCGTGCTCAAGTCGTGCTGAAGTCGTGCTGAACCGTCTTCCGGCCGAGTCGGCCGGAAGGCGGGCTTGTTCGGTGATCGCCCCCGGGAGAAACTTCTACAGCACTGTAGATCAACCGGGAGAGAGAAGACCTGATGTTCGGCATGAGTGAGCTGGCCGTGATCCTCGTCGTCGTCATCGTGGTTCTCGGGATCAGGAAACTGCCCGAGCTGGCGCGATCGGCGGGAAAGGCGACCCGGATCCTCAAGAGCGAGGCCCGGGCGCTCAAGGAGAAGGAACGGGACGAAGCCCCGCCGCGCTCCTGAAGGACCGTCCGTTCGCCTCGGCGTGACGTCATCCGCCTATATCCGGGTATGAGAAGCGGTGACCGTCCCGTGGACAAGGGGATCGTGGACAAGGAGATCGTGTGGACCGTATCCGCGACGACGTCGCGCCCGCCGTGCGTGCCGTCTACGGACCCCAGGACCTCAGCTCCGCACCGGCGTTCGCGGGCGGGTTCATCAACTTCGGCCACTGGGACGGGATCCCGCTCGACCGCCCGCTGACCGTCGAGGACCGGGTACGGAGTCAGCGGAACCTCTACCGCCGGGTGCTCGGCACCCTCGGCGGCGCCGACGCCCACGCCGTCGAAGTCGGCTGCGGGCTCGGGCTCGGCGCCGCGCTCGCGCTGGAGGAGTTCGGTTTCGCCGCCGTGACCGGCCTGGACATCCATCCCGAACAACTGGAGCGGGCCCGCCGGGCCAACGCCGGCCTGCTCGCCCGCGCCCCGCAGCGGCTCGGCTTCGCACACGGCGCGGCGGAGCGGATGCCGTTCGAGGACGGCCGGTTCGACCGGCTCTACTCGGTGGAGGCCGCCCAGCACTTCCGCGACCTGCCCGCGTTCGTCCGCGAGGCCGCGCGGGTACTGCGCCCCGGCGGCCGGCTGGCCGTCTCCAGCTTCTTCCTGCCGGCCGGCGCGGAGGACGCGGGCGAGGAACTGGCCGCGCGGCTGATGAGCTTCGCGTCCGGCCTGGACCTGGCCCACCCGCTCGTGTCCCTGCTCGACGCCCTGGACACCGCCGGGCTGACGGACGTACGCGCCGAGTCGATCGGCGATCAGGTCTGGCCGGGCCTGGACCGTTTCCTCTCCGGCATCGACCAGCCCGCGCAGTGGCCGCGCAACTTCCTGCCGGCCTACCGCGACGGCCTGCTGGACTACTACGTCGTCACGGCGGAGCGCCCGCCGAAGGACGCCTGACCTCTACAAGGGCCCGCCTCGGACAGAGACCTGACGGTCGCTCATCCGCTGCGCCCGCCCGGGTGGCACCGGGGTATGTGTCGCGTGGCTGTCCGGCCGTGGCCGAGCCGACTTGATGATCATCGGTGCGTGACGATCCACGACGCCACCCGCACCCTGAACCCCGCCCGCACGGCGCTCGCCCGTGGGCTCGCCGTCCTGGTCTCCCTGCTCTGTCTGCTGACCTCCCTGTCGGCCGCACCGCCCGCCGCCGCGCACGCCGAGCGGCGGCCGCGGGACACCGCCGAGGCCCGCACGGCCGCGTACCTGGACTCGATCCGTGCCGACCCCCGGTTGCTGCGCGACTTCTTCCTGCGTCTGCCCAAGGGCGGTGACCTGCACAACCACCTCTTCGGCGCGGTCAGAACGGAGTATCTGATCAAGCTCGCCGGCGAGGACGGGCTCTGTATCGACACGGCGACGCTGACCGCCGTCGTACCGCCCTGCGGCCCCGGCACCCGTCCGGCCGCCGACGCCCGTGCCGACCGCGGTTTCCGCGAGGCGATCGTCCGTGCCTGGTCGATGCAGGACTTCCCGCCGGACCAGAGCGGTCATGACCATTTCTTCGCCACGTTCGACAAGTTCGCCCTGGTCGCCTCGCTGAACCAGGGCAAGGTGCTCGCCGAGGTCGCCGACTCGGTCGCGGTGCAGCACCAGTTCTATCTGGAGACCATGGTCAACCCGGCCTCCGACGGCGCCGAGCGGCTGGGGGACGAGGTCGGCTGGGACCCCGACCTCGCGGCCCTGCACGCCAGGCTCCTCGCGGGCGGCAGGCTCGACCGGCTCGTGGCCGACGCCCGCAAGGAGACGGACGCCGTCGACGCCGAGTTCCGCACCGCCGCCCGCTGCCGCACCGAGCGGCCCCGCCCCGGCTGCCGGCTGACCGCGCGCCGGATCTACCAGGCCTTCCGCGGCGAATCCCCCGAACGCGTCTTCACGGAGCTGGCCCTGGGCATGCGCCTGGCCGAACGCGACTCCCGCTTCGTCGCCGTCAACCTCGTCCAGCCCGAGGACTGGGACAGCTCGCTGCGGAACTACACCTTGCAGATGCGCATGGTGCGGTACCTGCGCACGGTCTACCCGAGGGCCTATGTCACCCTGCACGCGGGCGAGTTGCGGCCCGGGCTGGTCAAGCCCGAGGACCTGCGGTTCCATATCGCACAGGCCGTGGACATCGCCGGTGCCGAGCGCATCGGCCACGGTGTCGACCTGGTCCACGAGGACGACTGGCAGCGGACAGCCGCCACCATGGCGGCCCGCCAGATCGCCGTCGAGGTCCCGTTCACCAGCAACGCCCAGATCCTCGGCGTCCGCGGCGCCGAGCACCCCTTCGACACCTACCGCGCCTACGGCGTGCCGGTCGTCCTCGCCACCGACGACCCCGGGGTCTCCCGCATCGACATCAGTCACGAGTACCAGTACGCCGCCGAGACGTACGGGCTGTCGTACCCCGAGCTGAAGGACCTGGCCCGGGCCTCCCTGCAGTACGCCTTCCTCCCCGGCCGGAGCCTGTGGCAGGGCAACCCCACCCGCGACGGGTACCGGCCCGCGGAGGTGTGCGCCGGGCAGCTTCCCGGTGCCGGGCGGGCGCCGGGCGCGGAGTGCCGCCGGCTGCTCGCGACGAGCCCGAAGGCCACCGTCCAGTGGCGCCAGGAGGCCGCCTTCGCGTCCTTCGAGAACTATTTCGGATAGGCGCGCGCCCGCTGACTAGTCTGCACGGGTGACGACCGAGCTGACGCTGCTGCCCCGAGTCGCCTGCCGTGGACGGGAGGTCACCGCGCCCCGGCTGCGCGGGCTGCTGGCGCTGCTCGCGGAGGATCTGCGGGCCGGCTGCAGCACGGGCCGGCTGGTGGAGGGGCTGTGGGCGGAGGAACTCCCCGAGCGGCCCGGCAAGGCGGTGCAGATCCTGGTGTCGCGGCTCAGGTCGCAGCTGGGTGCCGAACTGGTCGTGAGTACGCCGACGGGGTACCGGCTGGCGCTGGACGAGACGCAGGTCGACAGCTCCGCGCTGCTGCTGCACGAGGCGGCGAGCGCCGAGCGGGCCAGGGCGGGGGACCACGACGGTGCCCTGGCCCGGGCCGAGGCGGGGCTGGCGCTGTGGGACGGGAGCACGGGCGCCGGGGCGGGCGAGGACCTGCACGATCCGGTGGTGGCGCTGCGCGCCGACCGGCTGCGGGCGTTCCGTTCGCTGGTCCGTGCGCGGGCGCTCGCGCTGGCCCGGGTCGGGCGGCTGGAGGAGGCCGCCGCGCCCCTGGCCGAGCTGGGCCGGGAGCTGCCGCGGGACGAGGAGGTGCTCGCCGAACTGCTGCGCTGCGAGGGCGCCACCGCGGGCCGGGCCACGGCGCTGAACCGGTACGACACCTACCGCCGCCGGCTGCGGGACGAGCTGGGCACCGACCCGGGGCCCCGGCTCAAGGCGGTCTACCAGGAACTGCTGCGCACGGAGGTGCCGCCCGCCCGCCACGGTGTGCCGCACGAGCCGAACCCGCTGCTGGGGCGGGACGCCGACGTCGCCGCCGTGGCCGGGCTGCTGCGCGGTGCCCGGGTGGTCACCGTCGTGGGGCCGGGCGGCCTCGGCAAGACCCGGCTCTCGCACGCGGTGAGCCGGGCGGCCGAGCACCTGGTGGTGCACTTCGTCACCCTGGCCGGTGTCACCGCCGACGACGACGTGGCCGACGAGGTGGCCTCGGCCGTCGGGGGCGGGGAGGGCCGCCAGCTCCCGGGCGGCGTCGGCAAGGACGCGGTGAGCGGGATCGCCGCCGCGCTGGGCCCCGGTCCGGTCCTGCTGGTGCTGGACAACTGCGAGCAGGTGATCGTCGGCGCGTCCGGTCTCGTACAGGCACTGGTGTCGCGTTCGAAGGAACTGCGCGTGCTCGCCACCAGCCGGGCTCCGCTGGGGCTGTCCTCGGAGTCCGTGTACGCGCTGCCGGAGCTGTCCCTGGCGACCGCCGTCGAACTCTTCGAGCAGCGGGCGCGGGCCGCCCGGCCCGGTGTGGAGCTGCCCGCCGGACGGGTGGCCGAGATCTGCCGGCACCTGGACGGGCTGCCGCTGGCCGTGGAACTGGCCGCGGCCCGGGTGCGGGTGCTCTCCGTCGCCGACATCGCACGCCGGCTGCAGGACCGTTTCGCGCTGCTGCGCGGCGGCGCCAGGGACACACCCGAGCGGCACCGCACGCTCCAGGCGGTCGTCGAGTGGAGCTGGCACCTGCTGGAGCCGCAGGGGCGGGCGGCGCTCCGTGCGCTGTCGGTGTTCCCCGGGGGCTTCACCGTGGACGCGGCCGAGTACGTACTCGACGGCACCGGGGACACCCTGACCCTGCTGGAGCAGCTGGCCGACCAGTCCCTGGTCAAGGTGGGGGACAGCCCGTCCGGGGTGCGCTTCCACATGCTGGAGACGCTGCGGGAGTTCGGTGCCGCACGGCGCGCGGAGGCGGGTGAGAGCGCGGCGGTGACGGACCGTTTCCTGTCCTGGGCGCGGGACTTCGGCCGGGCGTACCACGACGCGATGTTCGGCGACGAGGCGGTGGCCTCCTTCGACCGGGTCCGCGCCGAGCAGGACAACCTCGTCCTCGCGCTGCGGTACGCCCTGGCCCGGGCCGACGGGCCGGCCGTCGCCGCCCTCACCGCCGTACTGGCCTCCCTGTGGTCCGTCGGCAACAGCTACACCCGGTTCGTCACGCTCGCCGCCGAGACCGGCGGGCCGCTGTCCCGTTTCCGTCCGGGGCCGGAGCACCCCGAGGACCTGGAGGCGCTGCGGAGCGCGGCGGCGATCTGCACGGCCGGCCTCTTCATGGGCTACGGCCCGCACGCCGTACGGCAGTTGGCCACGCTGCGCCGGCTGCCGCCCGCCCCGCCGGACACCGTGCTGCGGGCGCTGGCCACAGTGCTCTCCGCGGTCCCGGAGATGTACCCGCCGGACTGGGCCCGGCTGCAGGAGATGTGCGACGCCGACGAACCGCTGCTGGCGGGCATCGCGGGGGGCGTGGCCAGCTACCTGTGGGAAGCCGCGTACGACACGGAGCGCGCGCTCGGCCACGCGCGCCGGATGCTCGCCGTGGTGGAGCCGCTCGGCAATCCGATCATGATGCTGCTCGGTCACGGACGGATCAGCGAGCTGTGCCTCAAGACGGAGCGCGGCGCGGAGGCGTACGACCATCTGCGGGCCGCGGACGCGATCGGCGAGGTCGGCGGCTGGTCGGACGCGATCGGCGTCCGCTACGCGCTGGTCTCGGCCTGTCTGCAGCGCGGGGAGATCGACGAGGCGGAGTACTGGCTGGGTCTGGCCGCCCCGGACCGGCAGCCGGAGTCGGCGCAGGCCTTCACCCCCGAACTGCTCCAGGCCCGGGCGGAGATCGCGCTGGCCCGGGGGCTGACCGAGGTCGGGCTCGGCCTGTGGCGGCAGGCCGCCGGGGGGATACGGGAGGCCAGCCGGCTGGCGGCGGACGATCCCTTCCTGGATTCCTGGTCGCTCCAGGTGCAGGCGGCGGCGCTGGCGGCGCACGCCCAGCACGGCCGGTTGGAGCCGGTGGCCCACCTGGCGGACGGGCTGCGGAAACGGCTGCTCGGGATGCTGTCCGGCGCGCCCGGCGCCGGGGATCTGCTGGAGCTGCCGGTGTACGGCTCGGTGCTGCTGGCGCTCGGCTTCGCCGGGCTGGCCCGTGGTGAGACGGCGGCGGTGCGGCTGATGGCGCTGGCGGAGCGGCTGCCGGTGATGCGGGACCTGCCCACCCTGTCCTCGGCGCGGTCCCGGCAGGCGGCCGAGAACGCGGACCGGGCCGCGTACGCCGACGCGAGGTCGGAGTACGCGGCCCTGGAACAGGAGGAACTGCGAGCCACGGCCCTGCGCGAACTCACGGCCGTGACCCGCGGTTGAGGCGAACTCGCCGCAGTAGCCCGCGGTTGAGGCGAACCCACGGCCGTAGTGCGCGGTCGCGAGCTCACCGCCGTAGCCCGCGGTTGAGGCGAACGCACGGCCGTAGCCCACAGCCGACGCGGGCTCACCGCCGTAGCCCGCAGCCGACGCGAACTCACTGCCGCGGCTCGCGGTTGAAGCGAACCCACGGCCGTAGCCCGCGGTTGACGCGAACCCACGG
>NZ_JBEZLQ010000015.1:0-132191 GCF_040652235.1 Streptomyces sp. NPDC048277 | reverse complement strand
CGTACGCACGGCCGTAGCCCACAGCCGACGCGGGCTCACCGCCGTAGCCCGCAGCCGGCGCGAACTCACTGCCGCGGCTCGCGGTTGAAGCGAACCCACGGCCGTAGCCCGCGGTTGACGCGAACCCACGGCCGTAGCCCACAGCCGACGCGGGCTCACCGCCGTAGCCCGCAGCCGGCGCGAACTCACTGCCGCGGCTCGCGGTTGAAGCGAACCCACGGCCGTAGCCCGCGGTTTACGCGGACTCACCGCCGTAGCCCGCAGCCGGCGCGGGCTCACCGCCGCGGCTCGCCGCCTGCGCGGACTCACTGTCGCGGTTCACGGTTGAACTGTGCCTTGGACCAGAAGTAGCCCAGCACGGTCAGTCCCAGGCACCAGCCGACCGCCAGTACCGCGTTCTTCGTGCCGATCTCGCTGCCCAGCAGCAGCCCGCGCAGGGTCTCGATGGCCGGCGAGAAGGGCTGGTACTCGGCGAACCAGCGGAACCCGCCCGGCATGGCGTCCACCGGCACGAACGCGCTGGACAGCAGCGGCAGCATGGTCAGCGGCATACCGAGGTTGCTGGCCCCCTCCGCGTTCGGGCTGACCAGGCCGATGCCGACCGCGATCCAGGTCAGGGCGAGGCTGACCAGGGCCATCAGACCGGCCGCCGCCAGCCACTCCAGCGGTGTGGCGTCGGGCCGGAAGCCCATGGCCACCCCGATGCCCAGGATCAGCGCCAGGGCCAGCATCGTCTGGATCACGGTGCCGATCACATGGCCGGTCAGCACGGAGGCGCGGGAGATCGCCATGGTGCGGAACCGGGCGATGATGCCCTCGGTCATGTCGGTGGCCACGGACACCGCGGTGCCGAGCGCGGTCATGCCCACGGTCATCAGCAGGATGCCGGGGACGATGTAGTCGATGTACGCGGAGCGGTCCGCGTGGCCGCCGGCCATGCCCGCGCTCATCACGTTGCCGAAGACGTAGACGAAGAGCAGGAGCAGCATCACCGGGGTGAGCAGCAGGTTGAGGGTGAGGGAGGGGTAGCGGCGGGCGTGCAGGAGGCTGCGCCGCAGCATCGTCAGGTTGTCGCGGAAGGCGTGGGCGGGGGCGCTCATCGGACGGTCTCCTTCTCGGTGGTGGCGGTGGTGGCGGGGACGGCAGAGTCGGTGTCGGACGTGCCGGTCAGGGCGAAGAACACGTCGTCCAGGTCCGGGGTGTGCACGGACAGCTCGTCCGCCTCGATGTCGGCGGCGTCGAGCCAGTCGAGGATGGCGCGCAGCTCGCGCTGGCTGCCGTCGCTGGGGATCTGCAGGGTGAGCGCGTCGTCGTTCCGGGAGGCCTCGCGCAGCGCGGTCGCGGCCCGTTCGTACGACTCCGGGTCGGAGAACCGCAGCCGGACGTGTCCGCCGGGGACGAGCCGCTTGAGCTCCTCGGCGGTGCCCTCGGCGACGATCTTCCCGCCGTTCAGCACCGCGATCCGGTCGGCGAGTTCGTCGGCCTCGTCCAGGTACTGGGTGGTGAGGAAGACGGTGGTGCCGCCGGAGACCAGCTCCCGGATGATCTGCCACATGGTGTGCCGGGAGCGCGGGTCCAGGCCGGTGGTGGGTTCGTCGAGGAAGATGATCCGCGGGCTTCCGACCAGGGTCATCGCGATGTCGAGGCGGCGCTTCATGCCGCCGGAGTAGGTGGACGCGGGCTTCTTCGCGGCCTCGGTGAGGTCGAACCGCGCCAGCAGTTCGGAGACCACCCGTCGTCCCTCCGCGCGGGGGAGGTGGTGCAGGTCGGCCATCAGGAGCATGTTCTCCTCGCCGGTGATCAGGCCGTCGACGGCGGAGAACTGCCCGGTGACCCCGATCGCGGCCCGTACCGCCTGGGCCTCGGCGGTGAGGTCGTGCCCGGCGATCCGGGCCTGCCCGCCGTCGGCGGAGATCAGGGTGGAGAGGATGTTGACGGCGGTGGTCTTGCCGGCGCCGTTCGGGCCGAGGAGCGAGAAGACCGTGCCGGCCGGCACCTGGATGTCGATGCCGTCGAGAACGGTCTTGTCGCCGTAGGACTTGCGCAACCCGGTGGCTGCGATGGCGGGTTCGAGTGCGGGTGCGGGTGCGGGTTCGTGTTCTGTCGTCGTCATGCCGCAGAGCGTGCGGCCGAGGCGGTTCAGAACGGCTTCAGCCGGGTTTCAGCCCCTGATACCGGCCCTGATTCCGGCCGCGGTACCGGCCGTCCCGCCCTCGTCCCGGACGCGAGCCGCACCGTTCCATACATTTCCCATAGGAATAGTGGTTAAAGTGCCCGCCATGGATTCCACCGGCCCGATCATCATCGCGGGAGCCCTGGTCGGCTTCGCCGTGGGACTCACCGGCATGGGCGGCGGAGCCCTCATGACCCCGATCATGGTCATGGTGTTCGGGGTGAACCCCACGTCGGCCATCGGCAGCGACCTGGCCGCGTCCGTGTTCATGAAGCCGTTCGGCGCGCTGGTCCACCAGCGCGCGGGCACGGTGCGCTGGGACATCGTGCGCTGGCTGCTGCCCACCGCCGTCCCGGCCGCCTTCGGCGGCGTCTTCCTGCTGCGCGCCCTCGGCGACGGCGACGAACTCCAGCAACGCGTCAAGTACGTCGTCGGTACGGCGCTGATGCTCGCCGTCGCCGGCATGCTCGCCCGGATCTGGCTCGACCGCCGCCGCGCCGGCACGGACACCGAGGACGCGCACGTCCCCGTACGGCCCGTGGCGACGCTGCTCATCGGACTGGTGGGCGGGGTGATCGTGGGGATGACCTCGGTCGGCTCGGGCTCCCTGATCATCGTGATGCTGATGCTGGCCCACCCGCGCCTCAAGGCCAACCATCTCGTCGGCACGGACCTGGTGCAGGCCATCCCCATGGTGGCCGCCGCGGCCCTCGGCCACCTGCTCGTCGGCGACGCCGACCTGGGACTCGCCGCGACGCTCCTGATCGGCGCCGTCCCCGGTGTCCTGCTCGGCTCGCTCATCTCCAGCCGGGTCGCCGGACCGGCGGTGCGCTGGGCCCTGGTCGTCCTGCTCACCGGGTCGGGCCTGTCGATGCTGAAGGCGTCGTCCACGGTCATCGTGCTCGCCTGCCTGGGCATGGCGCTGCTCGGCACGTTCACGACACTGCGCGACCGCCGCGCCGCACAGCCGGAGCCCCAGCCCGAGCCCCAGCCTTCGTGAGGTGAGTCACGCCGGTCGCCGCAGCACCGCTCCCCGCTCCCGCCTCCGTCCGAGCAACCGTTAAAGTGTCTCTAAAGAAATAGCAAAGGCCGAGCGGATCGAGACAGGGGAGACAGCCTTGGGGGCTCCACGCCTGAGCAGGACGCCGTTGCCGGGAATCGGGGTCCGCTACGACCTCACCACACGGGAGCAGCGCAGGGTGTCCGTGGTCGCGCACCGCGACGGCTCCCGGATCCTGAGCGCCTATCACCAGGAAGACCCCGACGCCTGCGCCCTGTCGGTGCGGCTGTCCTCGGGGGAGACAGCGGCGCTCATCGACGCACTGATGCCGACGCACCACAGCCCCAACCTGCTGTCCACCACCGACCTGGGGCTGGTGGCCGAGCGGATCGAGCTCACCGCCACGTCGTACTGGAACGGCCGGCTCCTCGGCGACACGCGGATGCGCACCGAGACCGGCGTCTCCATCGTGGCCGTACTGCGCCGCGCCGAGGCGGTTCCCTCCCCCACGCCCGACTTCCGGCTCGCCGGCGGGGACACGCTCATCGTGATCGGTACCCGTGAGGGCGTCGACGCGGCCGCCGCGATACTCGGGCGGGAGTGAGCGCGTGCACGACTCCTCCGTGTTCCTCATCGAGTTCGGAGCGATCATCCTCGGCCTGGGCCTGCTCGGCCGGCTCGCCGGGCGCTTCCAGTTCTCGCCGATACCCCTCTACCTGCTGGCCGGGCTCGCGTTCGGCAAGGGCGGGCTCTATCCCCTCGGCACGAGCGAGGAGTTCGTGGCGATCGGCGCCGAGATCGGTGTCGTACTGCTGCTCCTGATGCTCGGCCTGGAGTACACCGCCAGCGATCTCGTCTCCAACCTCAAGACGCAGTACCGGGCGGGCCTGGTCGACGCCGCGCTCAACGCACTGCCCGGCGCCGCGATGGCCCTCCTCCTGGGCTGGGGACCGGTGGCGGCCGTGGTGCTGGCCGGGGTCACCTGGATCTCCTCGTCCGGGGTGATCGCCAAGGTCCTCGGCGACCTGGGCCGGCTCGGCAACCGGGAGACCCCGGTGATCCTGAGCATCCTGGTCCTGGAAGACCTCTCCATGGCGGTCTACCTGCCGATCATCACCGCGCTGCTGGCCGGCGTCGGCCTGGCCGCGGGCAGCCTGACCCTCGCCATCGCGCTCGGGGTCGCCGGGCTGGTCCTCCTGATCGCCGTCCGCTACGGCAGGCACATCTCCCGCTTCGTCTCCAGCGACGACTCCGAGAAGCTGCTGCTGGTGGTCCTGGGCCTGACCCTCCTCGTCGCGGGCATCGCGCAGAAGCTCCAGGTCTCCGCCGCGGTGGGCGCGTTCCTGGTAGGCATCGCGCTCTCCGGAGAGGTGGCGGAAGGCGCCCACCACCTCCTCTCCCCCCTCCGAGACCTGTTCGCCGCCGTCTTCTTCGTCT
The DNA here is from genome assembly GCF_040652235.1 of Streptomyces sp. NPDC048277. Lineage (NCBI taxonomy): Bacteria > Bacillati > Actinomycetota > Actinomycetes > Kitasatosporales > Streptomycetaceae > Streptomyces > Streptomyces sp. NPDC048277. The sequence goes on along the minus strand of NZ_JBEZLQ010000015.1, from coordinate 127,581 downwards.
TCTTCGGCCTGCACACCGACCCGGCGAGCATCCCGCCGGTGCTGGTGCCCGCGCTCGCGCTGGCGTTCGTCACCGCGCTGACGAAGATCGCCACCGGGTACTGGGCCGCGAAACGCGCCGGAATCTCGGCGAAGGGCCGCTGGCGGGCGGGCGGCACGCTGGTCGCACGCGGCGAGTTCTCCATCGTCATCGCGGGCCTCGCCGTCACCGCCGGAATCGAGCCCTCCCTGGGCCCCCTGGCCACGGCCTACGTCCTGATCCTCGTCATCATCGGCCCCCTCACGGCCCGCTACACGGAGCCGGTGGCCCGCCGCCTCACGCGCCGCTCACGGAACACGAAGCCCCTCCTGGCCGACGGTGGCACGATCCCGCTCCCGGCTCCGGCCCCGGAGACGACAGTGAAGGCGACGGACGACCAGGACGCGGTCGGCAGGGCGTAGCCGGGGGGCGACGCGTCGCGAGGGCCGAGCCTCCTGCACAGGCGGCCGGGTCGCGGGACCGCCGCCGCCGAGCCCGACCACCGCAGCTCTCCCCGGGACCGGGCTGCACCGCAACTCCCCCCGGGACTGGGTCGTAGTAGCCGTTCCCGGGCCCGGGTTCGGTGCCGGAACCGGACCGGCCGTAATTCGATTGACCCCGGCCACGGGTCGGCGCTGCACTGTGCCGGAGCACCACGCACCGTGGTGGCGGGACCGCAGGGAGGCAGCGCCAGCGATGGAGATACGTTCCACGACCGACCAGGACCGTCAGGTCTTCGTCGACACGCTCCATGCCGCGTTCGGACTCTTCCCGGAGACCCCGGCCGAGGACGGCGGCGGGGTCTGGTGGTCCGCGTTCGAAATGGACCGCAGTCTGCTCGCCGTGACGGCGGACGGGCGGCCCGTCGGCACCGCCGGTGCGTACTCCTTCGAGCTCACCCTGCCCGGTGGGATCCCCGTCCCGGTCCCCGGGGTGACCGCCGTCGGCGTCCTGCCCTCGCACCGACGCCAGGGCGTGGCCCGCGCGATGATGCGGCATCAGCTCACCGGGCTGCGGGCCCGAGGGGAGTTCCTCTCCGTACTGCTGGCCTCCGAAGCCCTGATCTACCGCAGGTTCGGCTACGGACCGGCGACCTACACACGACAGCTGACGGTGCCCCGCCACCGGGCCGCCCCCGCCCTCCCACGGGCACACGGCACGGCCGGCGCCGACGCGTCGGCGACCGGCACAGTCGAGGTACTGCGGCGCGCCGAGTGCGCCGAGATCCTGGAAGAGGTCTACGACCGCTACCGCCGCGCACAGCCCGGCGCGCTGTCCCGGCCGCACCGCTGGTGGGCCCTGCGCGCGGGACAGCCCCCGATCTCCCCGGCGCCGCGCTACATCGCCGTCCACCGGGGCGCCGACGGCGTCCCGGACGGGTACGCCAGCTACTCGCTGGACTCCGGGACCCTGACGGTCGACGAGACCATCGCCACCGACGACGCCGGCTACACGGCCCTGGCCCGGTTCGCGCTCGACCACGACCTGGTCACCCAGGTCGTGTTCAAGCACGTCTCACCCGACCACCCGCTGCGCTGGCAGCTCGCGGACTACCGCGCCGGCGAGGTGGGCGGCGACATGGACTGGCTCTGGGTACGGCTGCTGGACATCCCGCGCGCGCTGACCGCGCGCGGCTGGTTCACGGACGGCGAGCTCGTGCTCGACGTCGAGGACCCGTTCCTCGGCGAGCACGGCCGCTACCTGCTGACCGTTTGGGACGGCAAGGCCGACTGCGTCCCGACGGACCGGGAACCCGACCTCTCCCTGAACGTGAGCGACCTGGGCTCGATCTACCTCGGCGGCACCGCCCCGAGCACCCTCGTACGTGCCGGCCACATCAGATCCCACCACCCGGACGCCCCCACCCTCGCCGACACCCTCTTCCGCCCCGACCGCACCCCGCACTGCCTGCACTGGTTCTGACCACGCACCCGCCGGCCCCGCACGCCCGCCAGGGCCACCGCGTCTGAGCCCGCCGGGCACCGGTCACGGCCCGGCTTCCCGGCCCGCCGGATCCTTGTCCGCGAGGGCCCGGCGGGCCGCTGACCTCACCAAAGAACCGGGGAAGAGAACTACCCGCCCACCCACCCTCCCCGCCGCGCAGCCTCGCGTCACCCGTCCGAGTGACCGGCTTGCAGGCGCGGGATCCGGGCCGTTACGTTCACCGCGACAACCGCAAACAGATACGGCCCCCGGCCGGGACTGGCATCCCGAACGAGGGCCTCACCGCTCAGGAAGACCCACTTCCCGATGGCTGACTCGCAGTCTAACGCGCCCTCGCGCGCCGACGCCGGAGCTCCGAACTCCGGCGTGATCCACGTACGCACCCGGCTGACGGCCGACTTCACGGTGATCTCCAACGCCCTCGCCCAGCGCCGCGGCAGCGCGATCACGGTCGGCGTCGCGCTGTACATCGCCTCCCTCCCCGACCGCTCCCTCGTGAGCATCGCCGCCCTGTGCGAGCACTTCACCGAGGGCGAGATCCTGATCTCGCGGGCGCTCAGGGAACTTGAGGACGCAGGCCACCTGGAACGCCGCCGCGAGCGCCTGCCCTCGGGGCAGATCCGCACCCGGACGTACTTCTACGACGTACCCCGCGGCGATCCCGGTCCGGCCCCGGACGGTCCACCCGAGCCACCGAACCCGCCGCGCCCCCGGAAGCGGCCCGCGGCCGAGGAGGTCGCGCCCGCCCCGGCGGCCACCGCCGAAGCGGCGCCCGCACCCGCACAGCCGGAGCCGGAGCCGGAGGCACCGGCCTCGCTCGCCGATGCCGACCCGCGGGCCATCGCCGTACTCACCGCACTGCGCCGGATCGATCCACGCCTGATCCTCTCCTGGCAGGAGGCCGCACGACTCGCACCGGCCGTCTCGGACTGGCTCGCGGCGGGCGTCGAAGCGCCCCGGATCACCGAGTTCCTCACCGCGAGACTGCCCGACCGGCTCCGCTCCCGCCCGGCAGCCATCCTCGCCTTCCGCCTGCGCGAAACGCCTCTTCCCGCCCCGCCCCCGCTCCCGTCGGCGCGCGTCACGGACCGCCCGACCGCCCTGCCCTTCCAGACCTGCGACGGCTGCGAGCGAGCGTTCCGCGCACCGGAGCCCGGACGTTGCCGGGACTGCCGATCCGGGAACAGCCTCCGTGCGGCGGGCTGAGCCGGTGGCCGGGCATGCGGTCCGCCCCTGGATGGGACGCTTGATGTGCGACGATGCGAAAACCGGCATCAAGAGGAGGTGGGGCATGGTCGACAGGTTCAGGGACGGACTCCTGACGCCCACGGAAACGGCCTCCTACCTGGAAATTCCACAGTCGACCCTCACCACGTGGCTGAAAGGTCAGGCCGCCGGAGCACCACTGGTCCATCAAGTGGAACCGGTGCGGAAAGGGCAGCCTTCGGTGCCGTTCATCGCGGTGGCCGAGGCACACGTCCTTCGCTCCCTGCGTTCCCTGGGCCTCCGCATGAGCGAGATCAGGGAGGCGGCAACTGCCGTACGGGATGCGTTCCACACCCCGTACGGTCTTGTGTCCAAGCGGATCGCCACGGACGGTGTGGACATTTTCGTCGAGCATGCGTGGGGGGATCTCCGCAGAGCCCGGGACGGACAGGTCCCCATCAAGGAGGTGGTCTCCGACGACCTCCGCTACCTCACCTGGGAGCCCGGCGAGGACTTCCCCTCCAGCCTGCGGTTGAGGCAGTACCCGGAGTCCGTCCCTGTCGTGATCGATCCGCGGTTCGGCCACGGTCTGCCCGTGGTGGCCGCCAATCGCGTCACGGTCAAGGCCATCACCGATCTGTGGGAGGCCGGAGAGACCGTCGAGGACATCGCGTACGACTACGACATGACGCCTGAGCAGGTTGATGCGCTCTGCCGGGCAGTGGTGCACCTTGCCGCCTGAGTTCTTCCTCGACCGGAATCTCGGTCGTCGTGTCGCCGAGGGGCTGAGAGGCCGCGGGTGGACGGTTCACAGGATCGGAGACGTCTTCCCTGACGACGGGCAGAACGTCCCCGACGAGGAGTGGATCGCCTACGGTCTCGACCAGTCCTGGGTTCCCCTCTCGAAGGACGGGCGGATCAAAACCCGGGACCTGGAGATCCGGCCTGTGCTGGAGCGTGAGGCGGTGTTGTTCTACCTCGACAACCAGCAACTGCGCAGCAGCGAGATGGTCGAACGGCTCGTCGCGCGTGGCGGCGCGATCCACCGGGCCGTCGAGAAGGGCGGCCCGGCCGCATACGCCGTGCGGCACGACCGTATCGAGTGCACTTGGCCGTGAGGGCCTCGACCGTACCTGCTGTCTTCACCCACAGTGGTGACCATGCTGAACCGAGTGGCCGTTCTGTCCGACGTTCACGGAGTCCTGCCGGCCCTGGAGGCGGTGCTCGCCGAACCGCAGGTCGGCGGCGCCGACCGCATCGTGCTCACCGGCGACATCACCGCCGGCCCACAACCGACCGAGGTTCTCGACCTGCTGACCGGCCTCGGCGACCGCGTCATCTGGATCAGCGGCAACGCCGACCGCGAACTCCTCGAATACCGTCGGGGGCAACGCGACACGATCCCCGATCCGATCGCCCCCTGGGCAGCCGCGCAGCTCCGCGAGGACCATCTCGACCTGCTCGGCTCACTGCCGCGATCGGTCGCCCTGTCCGTGAACGGCCTGGGGAAGGTGCTGTTCTGCCATGCCACCCCTCGCGACGACGAGGAAGTCGTCCTGGTCGACTCCCGCCTCGACCGCTGGGAGGAAGTCTTCGACGGACTCGACACCGGCATCCGTACCGTGGTCTGCGGCCACACCCACATGCCGTTCGTCCGCCTCGCCCACGGCCGACTCGTGATCAACCCCGGCAGCGTCGGCATGCCCTACGGACGAACCGGAGCGCACTGGGCCCTCCTGGGGCCGGGAGTCGAACTCCGCACCACGGACTACGACATCCGCGGCGCGGTCACCCGGCTCAGCCAGGACTCGTCCTACCCCGGCATCGCCGAGTGGGCCGACTACTTCCTGTACGCCCGAGCGACCGACGCCGACGCCCTCGCCGCCTTCGCCCCGCGGGACGGACGCGACCACAGTCCGTGACACTCGCTCAGTTGTTCCAGCTCTCGTCGTACGGGTCGGACGGTACCGGGATCGGTTTGGCCTCGGTGACCTTGAGGTACGGGATCGGGCCGTTGTTCACCGGGTCGTGGGTCGTGCGGGCGGTGTACGTGCCCGTCACCTGGAGCCAGGCGTCCGGTTGGAGGACCGGGGGGATCTTGCCGGTGAGGGCCACCTTCACCGGCTGGGCGTCCGCCGCGCAGCAGTTGAGGGCCATGCGGACGAGATACGGGGTGCCCTTGGAGTCCAGCGCCACGAACCCGGCGATACGGACGCTGCGGCCGTGGAACGACCGGCCGTGGTCGTACACCGCGCGGCCCGCGTAGTCGACCAGGTTGAGCGGGATCGGGTCGGCGTTCGGCAACTTCAGGTAACCGTACGGCTGTTGCAGGGCCGTGCCCGCGCGCACCGCGCTGTAGGAACCGAGCGCGGGCGGGGCGACGAGGATCAGGGCGAGGAGGGGGAGGACCAGGAGCCAGGAGATGCGGGGTTCGGGGTGGACGTGGGTGTCCGTGTGGGTGTCGGTGTCGGCGTGGGTGCCAGTGTGGGTGTCCGCCGCCGCCTGCCTTCTGGTGCGGGCGCGCTTCCACTCGTACCACGCCGTCGCCAGTGCCGTGACGATCAGGACCGCTCCCCCGCCGAGCACCAACGGCTGCAGTCCCGCCTTGACATAGCGCAGATAGAGGTTGGTCGTGCCCGCGTGCAGCAGGGCCGCCCCCACCAGGAACATCACCGCCGCCTGGGCCTGCCGGTTCACAGCAGCACCGCCCCGGTCACCAGCGCGCCCGCGATCGCCGCCACGAACGTGGCCGGTGCGAAGCGCAGCGCGAAGCCTCGGCCGAAGGTGCCCGCCTGCATCGCGAACAGCTTGAGGTCGATCATCGGGCCCACGATCAGGAACGCGAGCTTCGCGGTGAGGGAGAACTGGGTCAGCGACGCCGCCACGAAGGAGTCCGCCTCCGAGCAGATGGACAGCAGTACGGCCAGGATCGACAGGGCCAGGATCGCGACCACCGGGTTGGCGGCCGCCGTGCGCAGCCACTCCGCCGGGGCCACCGCCTTCAGGGTCGCCGCCGCCATCGCGCCCAGGACCAGGAAGCCGCCCGCGTGCATGGTGTCGTGGCGGACCGAGGACCAGAACGCCTCCGCCTTGGTCTCGCCCTCGTGGTGCGCGTGCTCCGGCAGGCGCAGCCAGTCGGTGCGGCCGAGGCGCTGCCACAGCCAGCCCATCACGCACGCCACCAGCAGGCTGCCGGCGAACCGCGCCAGCACCATCTCGGGGTTGCGCGGGAACGCCACCGCCGTCGCCGTCAGCACGATCGGGTTGATCGCGGGGGCGGAAAGCAGGAAGGCGATGGCCGCGGCGGGGGTGACACCCCGGCGGACCAGGGCGCCGGCCACCGGGACCGACGCGCACTCACAGCCCGGCAGCACCACGCCGGCCAGCCCCGCGACCGGCACGGCCAGAGCCGGGCGGTTGGGCAGGGCGCGGGCGAAGAAGGCCGGGGGGACGAAGACCGCGATCGCCGCGGACAGGAGCACACCGAGGACGAGGAAGGGGAGCGCCTGGACGACCACCGCCACGAACACCGTCATCCAGCTCTGCATCACCGGCGTCGACAGCGCACCGCGCACCGGCCCCTGGAAGACCACGACCAGGACGAGCAACAGGGTCAGCGCCAGGGGCGAGTTGAGATGCCAGCCCTCCTGATCGGAACGGTCGGGACGGCCTGGGCTGTCGAGGCGGTCGGGGTGGTCGCCAGGGCCCGGGCGCTCCTCGTGCGGGGCCGGCCCGGGCGGGGCGGCTTTCTCGGTGATGGCCACGGGTCGGATACCTCCGGCACTTCGGTCAGATCCGGGATTATGCTCCCTCACCGTTCCCTACGGGCGGTCAGGGGTGGCTGTTCACTTCGTTGCTGGAACCATGCGTCCTGTTGAGGCACTCTTTCCCCTCGTGGGGAGTGTTCCGTATCAGGGTGGTGGTGGCCCGGCACACATGGTGGTGTGCGGGGACGACGGGCTCGCGCACCGGCTGGCCGCCGAGTTGCGTGGTGTGTACGGCGAGCAGGTCACCCTTGTCGTGCCGCCGAACGTGCGGATCGCCCGGCCGCCGGTCGTCGGACGGGCCAGGGCCGCGTCCGCCGCGCTGCTCGACCGGGTGGTCAGCGCCGCCGTGGGGCGGGCCAACGGGAGCGGCGCCAACGGCGGTGCCGCGGTCGCCGGTGAAGGCCCCCGCGGGGAGCGGGTGCTGGAGGCCGAGGAGGCCACCGAGGCGGTGCTCGCCGACGCGGGCGTGGAACGGGCCGCCGCGCTCGCCCTCGTGTACGACGACGACGAGACCAACATCCGCGCCGCCCTCACCGCTCGCCGGCTGAACCCGCGGCTGCGCCTCGTACTGCGGCTGTACAACCGGCGGTTGGGCCAGCACATCGAGGAACTCCTCGACCAGGCCGCCGCGTTGGCGGTCGGGGACGCGGACGGCGCGGCGAGTGACGCCTCCACCATCGTGCTGTCCGACGCCGACACCGCCGCGCCCGCGCTCGCCGCCACCGCGCTCGCCGGGACCGGCAAGGTCATCCAGTCGGACGGGCTGGTGCTGCGGGCCGTGGAACGCCCGCCGGGCGCCGTGCCCCGGCAGGACGCCGGTCAGGGGCTGTGCACGCTCGCGCTGCTCTCCCCGAGCACCGGCGGTCCCGACCTGGTGGAGGGCGGCGGGGAGCAGGGGCCGCGGCTGCTGCCCGACGACGCGGAGGTACGGGCCGCGGGCGAGCGGGGCGTGCTGGTGCTGGAGCAGGTGTCGTCCTCCGCCGGGGCGGATTCGCCGGCGGGTCTGGCGGTCGGGGTGGGGGGCGGGGTCGTGTCGGCGCTCGCCTCGCTGTTCTCGCGGCGGCTGCGGTGGTCGCTGGCCGGGGTCGTGGGGTGTGTGATCGCGCTCGCGGTCGCGTTGTCGGTGGTGACGGGCATTCATCCGGTACGGGCCTTCTACTACACGCTCCTCGACCTGTTCGCCATCGACAATCCCGCGACGGGGGCTTCGCTGGGGCGGCAGATCCTTCAGTTGCTGTCGGCGTTGATGGGGTTGCTGTTGCTGCCGGTGCTGCTGGCGGCGGTGCTGGAGGCGCTGGGGACCTTCCGGACGGGGTCCGCGCTGCGGAAGCCGCCGCGCGGGCTGAGCGGGCATGTCGTGCTGCTCGGGCTGGGGAAGATCGGTACGCGCGTGCTGACGCGGCTGCGCGAACTGAACGTTCCCGTCGTGTGCGTCGAGTCCGACCCCGAGGCGCGCGGGCTGGCGGTGGCGCGGCGGCTGCGGGTGCCGGTGGTGCTCGGGGACGTCACCCAGGAGGGTGTCCTGGAGGCCGCCAAGATCCATCGGGCGCAGGCGCTGCTCGCGGTGACCAGCGGCGACACGACGAATCTGGAGGCCGTGCTGTACGCGCGGTCCGTGCGGCCCGATCTGAAGGCGGTGCTGCGGCTGTACGACGACGACTTCGCGACGGCCGTGTACCGGACGCTGCGGGCCGCGCATCCGCGGGCGATCACCCGGAGCCGGAGTGTGTCGTATCTGGCGGCGCCGTCCTTCGCGGGGGCGATGCTGGGGCGGCAGATCCTCGGGGCGATTCCCGTGGAGCGGAAGGTGCTGCTGGTGGCGGTGGTGGAGGTGGGCGGGCATCCGCAGTTGGAGGGGCGGAGTGTGGAGGGGGCGTTCCGGGCGGGGGCGTGGCGGGTGCTCGCGCTGGAGGGGCGGGCGGGGGTTGCCGGGGACTATGTGCTGGGGAGTGGGGACCGGGTGGTGGTCGCCGCGACTCGCTGGGGGCTGGCGGAGTTGTCCGGACGCCGGGTGCCGCCCACCCACCCACCTGACTCGCTCAGTTGAGGGGTGGGGGTGGGTGGGTTGCGGTCGTGGATTCCGTGCGGATGCGTTGTGGCTGGTCGCGCCCACGCGGCGGTAGCCGCATGTTCAATACAGCCCCGCGCCCCTAAAGGGGCGCCTCCACCGCCGTCTCCTTCAAGTGGCGCTCCGCGAACTCCATCTCCAGTCTCAGTTGCTTGATCCGTTCGTCCACCACCAGTGAGCCGTGGCCCGCTTCGTAGCGGTAGACCTCGTGCTGGGCCGAGCGGGCTGCCAGGCGGTTGACGTAGTTGTCGATCTGGCGGATCGGGCAGCGGGGGTCGTTGACGCCGGCCGAGATGTAGACGGGGGCCTTCACGTCGTCGACGTAGGTCAGGGGGGAGGAGGCCGCGAACCGGTCGGGGACCTCTTCCGGCGTGCCGCCCAGCAGCGTGCGGTCCATCGCCTTCAGGGACTCCATCTCGTCGTGGTACGCCGTGACGTAGTCGGCGACCGGGACGACCGCGATGCCCACCGCCCAGGACGCGGGCTGCGTGCCCAGGCCGAGGAGCGTGAGGTAGCCGCCCCAGGAACCGCCCGTCAGGATCAGGCGGTCGGGGTCGGCGAGGCCGGACTCGATCGCCCAGTCCCGTACCGCCGCCACGTCCTCCAGCTCGATCAGGCCCACCCGGTGCTTCAGCGCGTCCGTCCAGGCCCGGCCGTAGCCCGTGGAGCCCCGGTAGTTGATGCGGACGACCGCGTAGCCGTGGTCGACCCAGGCCGCCGGGCCCGCCGCGAAGCTGTCGCTGTCGTGCCAGGTCGGGCCGCCGTGCAGGTCGAAGACCGTGGGGAGGGGGCCGGTGGAGCCGGCCGGCTTCTGGATCAGGGCGTGGATACGGCCGCCCGGGCCGTCCACCCACGCGTCCGAGACCGGGACCGACGGGGGGCACTTCATGCCCGGCGGGTCCAGGACCACCTCGCCCGTCGTCGAGCGGACCACCGGCGGCTCGGCCGCGGAGGACCAGAGGTACTCGACGGTTCCGTCCGGGCGGGCCGAGGCCCCGGAGACCGAGCCCGGCGGGGTGGGAATCCGCTCCAGCTCGTGCGTGGCCAGGTCGTAGCGGAACAGCTCGCTGCGCGCCTCGAAGCTGTGCGCGATCAGCAGTGCGCCGCCGTCCGGGTACCACTCCGCGCTCACGTCGCCCGGCAGGTCGAGGGTCAGATCCGTCTGCCCGCCCGAGGTGACGTCCCAGACCAGCGGCTCCCAGCGGCCCCGCCGCTGATGGCCGATGAGCAGCCGCGGGTCGCCGTCGACCGGGGCGAAGCCCAGCACCTCCAGGCCCAGCTCCTCGGTGCCGCCCTTCGTGTCGTCCAGCTCCGCGAGCGTCGTGCCGTCCGGACGGACCACGCGTAGCGCCGAGTGCATCGCGTCGCCGTGCTCGGTGTGCTCGATCGCGATCAGCGAGCCGTCGTGGGACAGGTCGCCGACGCCCGCAGACTCCGGATGGCGGTAGATCTCCAGGGGCTCCTCACCCGTTCTGACCAGGTAGATCGTCGTACCCTCGTCGTCCGTGGAGCGCCCCACGACCGCCGTACGGCCGTCCCGGCCCAGCGCCAGGCCCGAGGGGTACGACGGCTCCAGGCCCGGCGTGGCCTTCTCGTCCGGGCCGCCGCCGAAGGGCTGGCGGCGCCAGACGCCGAACTCGTCGCCGTCCTTGTCGTCGAACCACCAGATCCACGCGCCGTCCGGGGAGAGCAGCCCGTCCGTCGTGCCGTTCGGCCGGTTCGTCGCCTGGCGCTGCTCCCCGCTCGCGCGGTCCCAGGCGTACAACTCGTACGTCCCCGTCGCGTTCGACACGAACAGGGAACGGTCGGGGGCGTCCTCCGCCCAGTCCGGCAGGGAGACCCGAGGGGCGCGGAAGCGCTTCTCCCAGTCCGGCATGTCGCTCTCACTCATGGCCGCAGTCATGGCCCCATAGTGCCTGCCCCCGCCCACAATGCGCTGAGGAGTGTCCGCAGCCTGTGGATAACTTTGCGAGGCCACGCGCCACGGGCCACGGGCCGAAGCGTCTCCGGCGAGGCGGCGGGCGCCGAGCTCACCCGCCACCGCGACGACGTCCCCGCTCATGGGGTGCTGGGGCCCTCGGCGCACAGTGCGTGGTCGATCAGGGCGCTGCCCGCGTTCTCCTGCTCCAGGATGTGCTCCGGAGTGTCGCCGCGTGCCTCGGACATGGAGACCACGGCGCTTCGCCTGCCGTCGTCGGTGACGCCGTTGAGGGTGATGTAGCCGCCGTCCCCGCCCTCGTGGCTCCAGTAGGTTCCCCCGCAGCTCAGGGGACGTTCGACCAGGCCGAGCCCGTATCGGCCGCCGGGCCAGAACTGCTGGACCTCGCCGCCCACGGGGACGGTCCGCTTCATCTCGGCCAACTGCCGCGCCGGCAGCAGACGGCCCGCGAGCAGCGCGCGGAGGAAGCGGTTCTGGTCCCGCGTGGTCGTGACGAACGACAGGCTCTCGGGCTCCACCGGTATCTGCTCGGTGACATCGACCACGGATTCGGGTCCGAAGAGCTGGTATGCCTGGGCATGAGGCCGGGGCAGGGTGGCCGACGTGCCGCCCCACAGGGTCCGGTCGAGGCCGAGGGGGCGGAGTACGCGGTCTTCGATCTCCTGGTGGGCGGGTCGACCGGTGGCCTTCTGGATGATCATGTCGAGCAGGATGTAGCCGGTGTTGGAGTACCCCCAGCCCTCGCCGGGCGGGAAGTCGGGTGCGTGGGCCATGGCGCGGCCGATCAGCTGCTCGGGGGTGTGGACGTCGTAGCGCTGCTGGTAGTACTCCTCCGGCGTGGTGTATCCGGGCAGGTCGTCGTGGATGCCGCTGGTGTGCTGGAGCAGTTGGCGGACGGTGATCCGGCTGCCGTCGTTGCCGTTGCCGTACACCACTCCCGGCAGCCAGTGGTCGACTGTGTCGTCCAGGGACAGCCTGTCCTCGGCCGCCAGTTGGAGGACCACGGTGGCGACCAGAGTCTTGGCCGTGCTGGCCATACGGAAGTAGCCGTCGGAAGGGACGGGACGGCCGGTGTTCAGGTCGGCGGTGCCGCTGGTGGCGACCGACTGCCTTCCGTCGGGCGCGATCACGCGGGCCTGCACACCGCTGACTCCGAGGGCGTGGATCGCCTCGGTGTCCCGGCGTAACTGCTCCAGGGGAGAGGAACCGCCGGGCCGGGCGACGGCGGTGGCCGCCTCCGCGGCGAGCAACGTAGCGACGCCGAGTGCCACGGCAAGGTGCTTTCGCAGAGTCGAAGTCATGGCCGAACGCTAGTTACGCCCTCGACGGGACACGATCCGGCGCACCCCCAAGACCGAAGGGGGGACAGCCCCCCGGTGCGGACCGTTGCCGGTGCGGCGCGACCTGCCGGGCGGGTTACGGGCACGGAGTGCGATAAGGCGTGTTCGGTGCGTACTTGCTCCACTGCGCACGGGTGATGGACCTGCCGGTGTGTGAGCAGAGGGCCTCGGCGACCTTGGACGGGGCGGTGTCGTAGAAAAGGAATCCCTCGGAGGTGGCCACGGTGAGCCTGGAGCCGTGCGGGGAGAACGTCATCCAGTCGACGAGCCCCGGGATCTGGAGGGTCGCCTTGAGTACGGGCACGGCGAGGTCGCTGATGTCCCACAACTGGACCGTGCCGGTGCCCCCCTCCACGGACCAGTCGGCCATGAGGTGGTCGTGCCGGTCGAGTTCGACGCCGGCGGTGTTCTGAAGCGTTCGGACGGTGGCACCCTCGCGTGGGTGCGCGGGCTCGCGGAGGTCCCACAGGGTCACCGTGTTGTTCCCGGGATCGGTGGCGGCCAGCAGGCGGCCGTCCTCACTCATGTTCAGCGCCTGGCCGACGGACCGCTGTCGCGAGGACGAGGAACGCACCTTGCCGGCGGAGACTTCGAACAGATGAAGAGCGTTACCGGCGCTGTACTGCGCCTGCGGGTTGGTCGAGTCGGCCACGACGCTGCCGGCGTCGACGAAGGCGTTCGAATTGGCTCCGGCGAGTCGTGTGGTGTCGCCGCGGACCGGATGCGCCGGATCGCTGATGTCCCACCAGTCGATACCGGTCGCTGTGGCGATCCAGGCGGTACGGCCGTCGCCGAGGATGCCGGTCCAGGCGGTCGTGGGGTCGGGGACGGGGATCGAGCCGACCTCGGCTGTCTTGAGCGCAGGAGTGACATGCCACAGGTGCAGCCTGCCGTCGGTGCCCTGGACCGCGACCAGTCCGTGGTCGGGGTCCGCGTCGACGCCCGTACCAACAGTGGCCCCCATTCCCCAGATGGTCGTGGAAAGGAGGCCTGAGGTGGTCAGGGCCGCGGCCTTCGTCGGGTGGCGCACATCGTGCAGGTTCCACAGCCGCACGCTTCCGTCGTGCGCGATGGTCAACAGGGCGGTCCGGCTGAGGAACCGGACCCCCTGCACCTTGGCGGACAGCCCGATCGTGGCGACGCGTGCGGGACCGCCGGGCGCGGCGAGATCCCAGATGCCGAGGTCCGACGGGGACGCGGAGTCCTGCCGCGTGGCGACGCCCGCCGCCATCAGCTGACGAGGGGACAGCGCTGTCGTCGCCGGCCTGCGAAGCGGTGACTGCGGCTGCCCCGTCGGACGAGGCGGGTCTGTGCCAGGCGAGGGTGACCTTGAAATTGGCCTGGCCGGTCGTACGCGAGATCACCACGTCGGCTTCCGCGGACAGCGAGAGCCCGAACTCGACACCTATCTCGTCCGGGCCATCGGCCATGTCGCGGAAGCTGGCGACGAAATTCTGCGCGACCGGCCGGATCCCGGCCAGCATCTCGTTCAAGGACCGGGACGCACGCGCCACGACCTGGCCGGGCCGGGCGACATCGACGAGTCCGTCGCCCGTCTCCTCGACCTCGACCTTGATCGTGTCCGATCCCTCCGCCTGCGCGGATCCTGCCGCCGCGCCGGTGCCGGACACGGGCAACTCGACCAAGTACGCCATGCCTCCCCCTTCGCGGCACACGCCACGTGAGTCACGCACCCTACGGCCTCCCCCTTCCACGGCACGCCCGGGCCGAACCCTCCCGCCTCGGTTCGCGACGGGAGGTGGAGTGGTGTCAGGTGTGGTCGACGACGATCTGCCCGAGAGCAGCCGGACAGCCTGTGGACAACTTTGCGAGGCCCCGAGTCAGACCTGTACAAGACGCCCCGTACCGTGGAAGCGTGTACCGCTTCCTGCTGACACCCCGCTGGTGGGGCATCAACGTCTTCGTGCTGCTCGCCATCCCGTTCTGCATCTTCATGGGGTCCTGGCAGCTGAGCCGCTTCGAGGCGCGGGTGCAGGCCCACCACACCGCCGACGAACAGGTGCGGACGGCCAAGAAGGAAGCGGCCCGGCCGCTCGCCGACCTGCTCCCCGTCGACCAGTCGACCTCGGGCAAGCGGGCCACCGTCAGCGGGCGGTACGGCACGCAGCTGCTGGTGCCGGACCGTCAGCTCGACGGCAGGAACGGCTTCTACGTACTAACCCTGCTGCGCACCGACTCCGGCCGGGCCCTGCCCGTCGTGCGCGGCTGGCTGCCCGGCAGGGCCGACGCGGCGAAGGCGCCCGCCGCGCCCGCCGGCGAGGTCACCGTCACCGGTGCGCTGCAGGCCTCCGAGACGCCGGGGGACAACGGCGTCAGCGCCGCGGGCGGGCTGCCGTCGGGGCAGACGGCGGCGATCAGCGCGGGCTCGCTGGTGAACCTGGTGCCGTACAAGGTGTACGACGCCTGGATCACCCTCGACAAGGCCGACTCGGGGATGACGGCCGTGCCGGCGACCGCGCCGGACAACTCGGGGCTCGATCTGAAGGCGTTCCAGAACCTCGGCTACACCGGCGAGTGGTTCGTGTTCGCCGGGTTCGTGGTGTTCATGTGGTTCCGGCTGCTGCGCCGCGAGGTGGAGTTCGCGCGCGACGCGGCGCTGGGGATCGTGCCGGAGGAAGAGCCCGTCACCGTCCGGGGCTGAGTCTGACCGTCCGGGGCTGAGCGTCAGACGGACGGCGCCAGTACCCCGGTCCAGTAGACCGCCCCGGCGCACGCGTTCGTCACCGTCACGGAACCGGTCGGGGACCCGGCCTCCGGGGTGTACGAGACCGCGATGCTGCCGTCGGCCGTACCGTCCTCGGGAAGCAGCTGGGTCGTGGTGCCGTCCGTGCCGGAGCTCGTCGTACCCGTGCTGGTGCTCGCGTCCTCGGAGGGGCTCGGGGAGGCCGTGGTGCCGCCGGTGTCGGTGGAGCCGGTGCTGGATCCGGTGGTCGGGCAGGTCGAAGACGGGACGAAGCCGAACTTCTCCTCGTAGGCCGCGCCGGGTGCCAGGACCAGGCCGGTGAGTTCGGTCGTCGGGTCGGGGAGCCCGGCCGCCGCGTCGCCCGAGGCGTGCCGGACGGCGCTGATCTTGGTGGAGTCGGCCGCGCCCTGCGCGAGGAGGCTGACGCTGCCGGGGCCGCCGACGGTACAGCTCGTCTTCGACACGTTCACCACGTGGAAGGTGCCGTAGACGACGCCCGTCGAGTCGGGGGCGCCGACCGTGGAGGTCGGGGTGGAGAGCTGGTCCGAGGTGCAGACCGGGGCCGTGGTGCCGGCGCTGGCCGAGGGGACGACCTTGGTGCCGGTGCCGGCTCCGGTGCTCTCGTTCTTGCCGCTGCCCTTGGTGCCGCCCGGGCTCTGGTCTGGGGCCTGGCCGCTGGAGCCGCCCGCGGTGCTGGCGCCGCCGTCCGGGTTCTTGCCGCCGGTGGCGCCGCCCTGGGCCTGGGAGGCCTGGCCGGCCATGGAGGTGTTGGGGTCGGAGCCGCCGGAGTTCGAGACGTGCACGAGGGCGGGGACCGCGGTGCCGATGAACAGCGCGGCGGCCGCCATGCCGACGGCGGCCTGGCGCTTGCGGGCACGGCGGGCGGGCACCGCGCGGCGCAGATGGTCCAGGGAGCCGTCCCGCGGTGCGAGGTCGTCGACCGCGGAGTGCAGCAGCCGGCGCAGTGCCAGCTCGTCCGCCTCGAACCCGTCAGGGCCGGGGCGGAGCCCGTCGAAGCCCTGTCCGGGCTCCTCGGGGCCCTTTTCGTCGGGGCCGTGGTTCACAGTTCCGTTCCCAGCGTGCGATTGCGTGTGCTCTTGCTCGTGGTCCCGCGTCGGCTCCCCCGAACCGTGCGGACCGTGTGGCGGGCCGTCCCCCATCGGCTCGTGCCAAGCGTAGGGCTCGTGGCGATCATGTGAGTCGCCTCCCTCGGGGCTGTCCGTCATACCGCCGACTCCATGGCCACCCGCAGTGCCGCGATGCCGCGCGAGCCGTACGCCTTCACCGAGCCCAGCGAGATGCCGAGCGTCTCGGCGACCTGGGCCTCGGTCATGTCGGCGAAGTAGCGCAGCACGAGGACCTCGCGCTGGCGGCGCTGCAGGCCCTTCATCGCCTTGATGAGGTCGCGTCGCTCCAGCTGGTCGTAGGCGCCCTCCTCGGCGCTCGCCATGTCGGGCATCGGCTTGGAGAGGAGCTTGAGGCCGAGGATGCGGCGGCGCAGCGCGGAGCGGGAGAGGTTGACGACCGTCTGGCGCAGGTAGGCCAGGGTCTTCTCCGGGTCACGGACGCGTTTGCGGGCGGAGTGGACGCGGATGAACGCCTCCTGGACGACGTCCTCGCAGGAGGCCGTGTCGTCGAGGAGGAGGGCGGCGAGGCCGAGGAGGGAGCGGTAGTGCGCCCGGTAGGTCTCCGTCAGGTGGTCGACGGTGGTACCGGCCGCCGCCGTGTCCTCGGCGCCGTCACGCTGGCTGGGTATGCGGGTGGGCCGCGCTGCGGGCATGGGCGCGATCACCGGCATGCCGCCGGGCGCGCCGGGCATGCGGGGTCGCAGGCCGGCGCGGGGCGGCCGTAGGGCCGTCGCGCCGCGGGGCGCACTGAGTTCGAGTACCTCTGCCACGCCAGTTGGACACGTTCACCCCCGTCGGGGTTGTACGTGCCGGGCATCACTTTTGCGTCAGCTGTGCCGGGCGGGTTCGGGCCAGCTCCGCCGGGCGGCCCGGCCGGTACGGCGGACACCGTTCTGTCCGCGTCCGGCAGCCCGCCCGACGGTGCCTCACATACCGTCATGCATCCCGCTCTTCCCGCTCTTCCCCTGTGTCCCATATGAACGGGCGTCCCCACGCCCCGATCACGGCGTCCCCACGCCAGGATCATGCGTCCCCGCAGCCCGAAGGCCCGGCCACGTAAGCGCCCCGTAAGAGGGCGATCGCAAAGACGCTCCCCGCCGCCCGCTTGGTTGCGGAGGACGGGGAGGAAAATCTTCGAACGCCGAGGGGTCGGGATTCAAGAGGTCAGGACCATGCTCATGGCCACATTTCTTACGCAGATCCCACCTGTGGGCCCGCTCCCACCGCACACGTTTACCGTGGTCACCGGCTGTTCACGCAAACTCCGCCATACCTGAACGGCCGGTCAGTTCCGCCGCCACCAGCTCGGCGATCTGCGCGGTGTTCAATGCTGCGCCTTTGCGCAGATTGTCCCCGCACACGAACAGTTCGAGCGCGGTCGGGTCGTCGAGCGCCCGCCGCACCCGCCCGACCCAGGTCGGATCGGTGCCGACCACGTCGGCGGGGGTCGGGAACTCCCCGGCGGCCGGATTGTCGAAGAGGACGACACCCGGGGCCGTGTCCAGGATCTCCCGGGCCCCGTCGACCGTGACCTCGCCCTGGAACCGGGCGTGCACGGTCAGCGAGTGCGTGGTGACCACCGGGACCCGGACGCAGGTCACCGCGACCGGCAGCTTCGGCAGCCCGAGGATCTTGCGGGACTCGTCCCGCACCTTCATCTCCTCCGACGACCAGCCGTCCTCCCGCAGCGATCCGGCCCACGGTACGACGTTGAGCGCGACCGGCTCCGGGAACGGCCCGGTGTGCTCCCCGACGGCCCGCCGTACGTCGCCGGGCTTGGTCCCCAGCTCGGTACCGGCGACCAGGGACAGCTGGGCCCGCAGCGTCTCCACGCCGGCCCGTCCGGCCCCGCTCACCGCCTGGTACGACGACACCACCAGCTCGCGCAGCCCGAACTCGGCGTGCAGCGCGCCCAGGGCGACGATCATCGACAGGGTGGTGCAGTTGGGGTTGGCGACGATCCCGCGCGGCCGGTTGCGGGCGCAGTGCGGATTGACCTCGGGGACCACCAGGGGCACCTCGGGGTCCATCCGGAAGGCCCCGGAGTTGTCCACCACGACGACGCCCCCGGCCGCGGCGACCGGCGCCCAGCGCGCGGACACCTCGTCGGGCACGTCGAACATCGCGACGTCGATCCCGTCGAAGGCCTCCTCCGACAGGGCGACGACCTCGATCTCCTCCCCGCGCACGGTCAGCTTGCGGCCGGCCGAGCGCGCGGAGGCGATCAGGCGGATCTCGCCCCAGACGTCCGCCCGCTGGGACAGGATCTGGAGCATCACCGTGCCGACGGCCCCGGTCGCACCCACGACCGCGAGCGCCGGCTTCCCGGTCATCGGCCGGTGCCTCCGTAGACGACTGCCTCGTCGGAGTCGGAGTCCAGCCCGAAGGCGGTGTGCACGGCGCGCACGGCCTCCGGCACGTCGTCGGCGCGCGTGACGACCGAGATGCGGATCTCGGAGGTCGAGATCAGCTCGATGTTCACGCCCGCGTCGGACAGCGCCTCGAAGAAGGAGGCCGTGACGCCCGGGTTGGTCTTCATCCCCGCGCCGACCAGCGAGATCTTCCCGATCTGGTCGTCGTAGCGCAGCGAGTCGAAGCCGATGCCCGACCGGTTGCGCTCCAGCGCGTCGATGGCCTTGCGGCCCTCGGTCTTCGGGAGCGTGAAGGAGATGTCCGTGAGGCCGGTGGCCGCGGCGGACACGTTCTGCACGACCATGTCGATATTGACCGCGGCGTCGGCGATGGTCCGGAAGATGGCGGCGGCCTCACCCGGCTTGTCCGGCACACCGACGACCGTGATCTTGGCCTCGGAGGTGTCGTGCGCGACACCGGAGATGATGGCCTGCTCCACCTTCTTGTCCCCAATCGGCTTGCTGCTGACCCACGTGCCCTGCAGTCCGCTGAAGCTGGACCGTACGTGGATCGGGATGTTGTAGCGGCGGGCGTACTCCACACAGCGGTGGAGCAGCACCTTGGAACCGGAGGCGGCGAGCTCCAGCATGTCCTCGAAGGAGATCCAGTCGATCTTCCGCGCCTTCTTCACCACGCGCGGGTCGGCGGTGAACACACCGTCGACGTCGGTGTAGATCTCGCAGACCTCGGCGTCGAGCGCGGCGGCCAGCGCCACGGCCGTCGTGTCGGACCCACCGCGACCCAGCGTGGTGATGTCCTTCTTGTCCGCGCTGACGCCCTGGAACCCCGCCACGATGGCGATGTTGCCCTCGTCCAGCGCCGTCCGGATCCGCCCCGGCGTGACGTCGATGATCCGGGCTTTGTTGTGGACCGAGTCGGTGATGACGCCTGCCTGGCTGCCGGTGAACGACTGGGCCTCGTGGCCCAGGTTTTTGATCGCCATGGCCAGCAGTGCCATGGAGATACGCTCTCCGGCGGTCAGCAGCATGTCGAACTCACGCCCGGCAGGCATCGGGGATACCTGCTCGGCGAGATCGATCAGCTCGTCCGTCGTGTCGCCCATCGCGGAAACGACGACAACCACCTGGTTGCCGTTCTTCTTCGCTTCCACGATTCGCTTGGCGACGCGCTTGATGCCCTCGGCATCGGCAACGGAGGAGCCTCCGTACTTCTGCACGACAAGGCCCACGTGCGCTCCTCGCTCGGTCTGTTATGTCGGCTCAGTTTAACGAGCGTCCGAATTCCACCAGCCTGCTCCCGCATGGTGAGACGTCGTGGTGGGTGATCCGGCCGCTCGCTTCCGCACCGGAACCTGCCCAGCGCACGCCACACCACGCGGAAAAGTGCCCTGGCTCACAGTGACGGCCGCGAGCCGGGACGGCTGTGAATTAAGTTTCAAGAATTAAGGTACGGGGCGTGCGCGTACTTCTGGTGGAAGACGACGAGCCGGTGGCGGAATCCCTCCGACGCGGCCTGAGGCGGTACGGCTTCGAGGTCGAATGGGTCACCACGGGCGCCGCCGCGCTCGCCCACGCCGGCCCCTACGACGTCGTACTCCTCGACCTCGGCCTGCCCGACACCGACGGCCTCGACATCTGCAAGGCGCTCCGCGGGCGCGCCTCGGGCGGCGATGTGCCGATCATCGTGATCAGCGCGCGCAGCGACGAGACGGACCGGGTGGTCGGCCTGGAGCTGGGCGCGGACGACTACGTCTCCAAGCCGTTCGGGGTGCGCGAGGTGATCGCCCGGATAAGGGCGGTGATGCGCCGCGCCCAGCCGCGTGCCCAGGCGGACACCGGCCCCGACCGCTACGGCACCCGCCTGACCGTCGACCGCAAGGCCGCCCGCGTCCACCTGGACGGCGCGGAGGTGGCGCTGGCCCCCAAGGAGTACGACCTGCTGGCCTTCCTCACCGAGGAGCCGGGCGCGCTGATGTCGCGCGAGCAGATCATGGAGGCCGTCTGGGACGCGAACTGGTTCGGCCCGACCAAGACCCTGGACGTGCATGTGGCGGCCCTGCGCCGCAAGCTGGCCGGCGCGATCACCATCGAGGCCGTCCGGGGCGTCGGCTTCCGCCTGGAGGTGGCACCGGGGGACCCCTCGTGAACCGCCAGCTCATCCGCAGCTACATCCTGCTCGTGGCGGTGGCCATCCTCCTCTTCACCGTCCCGGTCGCCTTCACCCTCACCAAGCAGCTGCGCGACGACACGGAACTCTCCGTCCTGCGCGAGGCCAAGACGATGGCGCTGCTGCTGGGCGGCACCGACGGCGTCTCGTGCGAGGCCCTGACCGAGGTGGCCAGGGCGTACGACCGTGAGACCCCCGGCACGGTCCAGGTGGCCCCCGGCGGCAGCTGCGCCCCGGACCTGCCGAGGCCCGCCGCCGACCGGGCGCTCACCCGCGCGGCGCGGGACAACGCCCCGACGACCGACTGGGGCTCGGACTTCATCTGGGGCGAGCATCTGACGGTCACCGTCCCCGCCGAGGGGAACGCGGCCGTACGGATCGTCTACTCGACGTCCGACATGACGACCCGGTTCTGGCAGATCTGGGGCTTCCGGGCCGGCCTCGCCGTACTCGTCCTCGCGGCGGCCGCGGCGATCGGCGCGGTCGCCGCCCGCCGGATCACCCGCCCCCTGCGCGAACTCAACTCCATGGCGAGCAAGTTCAGCGACGGCGACCTGACCGCCCGGTCCCCGGTGACCGGCCCGGCGGAGACCCAGACCCTGGCCCGCACCCTCAACCAGGGCGCGGAACGCCTCGACACGCTCGTCGCCTCGCAGCGCATCTTCGTGGCGGACGCCTCCCACCAACTGCGCACCCCGCTCACGGCGTTGCGCCTGTCCCTGGACAACATCGCGGACGGAGTCGACGACGAGTTCGTCCGCGAGGACGTGGAACAGGCGACGGCGGAAGTGGTCCGGATGAGCCGCCTGGTGAACGGCCTGCTGGTGCTGGCGCGCGCGGAGGCGAAGGTGACGGCGCCGGAGCCGTTGCCGCTGCTGGACATCGTGGACGAGCGCCTCTCGCTGTGGAGACCGGCCGCCGACGAGCGCGGAGTCCACATCGCGCTCAGGGGAATCGCCGACGGCCGGCCGTCTGTGCTGGCCAGCCCCGGTCATCTGGACCAGGTGCTGGACAACGTCCTGTCGAACGCCCTGGAGGTGTCACCGGACGGCGCGACGATCACGGTGGGCGTCGAGACGACGGCCGACGACGTGATCCTGTCCGTCCTGGACGAGGGCCCGGGCATGACGGACGCGGAGAAGTCCCGCGCGTTCGACCGCTTCTGGCGCGGCCGGGGCCTGACCGGCCGCTCGGGCTCGGGCCTGGGCCTGGCCGTCGTACGCCAGTTGCTGACGGACGACGGCGGCACGGTCACCCTGCGGGACGCGCCCGGCGGCGGCCTCTGCGTGTCGATCAGCCTTCGGGCATCGCCGAGGAGTGGTGGTTGACGATCAGCCACGTGCCGCCGCGCTTCTCGTACTCGTAGGTGTACCGCGCCTCGACGACCCTCTTGGCGCCGGTCTTCGGGTCGGTGAGCGTGAACTGGTAGATGCCGGTGTCGATGGCCGAGTTGCCGTCGAGGACGTTCACGATGGTCGTCTTCTTCTTGCCCACCGGCTTGTTCTGCAGGAAGTGCTCGAAGTAGTCGACGATCTGGGCGTGGTCGGTCCGGATCTTGTTGCTGACGGTCGGCAGCAGGACGGCGTCCTTGGCGTAGAGGCCGGCGACCTTCTCCGGGTCGCCGGTCTGAAGGGCCGCGTTCCAGGTGTTGAACAGGGCCGCGATCTGCGCCTTGGTGGGCTTGTGCGCGGGCTTGTCGCTGCCGGCCTGGCTGACTCCGACGCTCACCGTGGCGGCGGTGACGAGGGCGGTGGCGGTGACGACGGCGGCGCGTATACGGGTCTTACGGGTACGGGCCTCACGGGCTGTGTGGGTCATGACCCAAGACTCTCTTTCCGCTGGTTAACGCCCGTGCAGCCGACGTACAGCGGGGATGCAGGGCTGATCCAATTCGCGTTTCCCGGCCGCTCTCAGCCGCGCAGCAGGCTGACTCCGGCACCGAGGGACACGACCCCCATCCCGACGGCGGTCAGCACACCCTGCGCACCGTCGACGACGAAGGGCGCGACGGCGGCGACGACGAGATTGAAGAGGAAGAGGAACCAGAGGACGGGACGGGAGGAGAGCAGGGCTTTCATGGCGGAAGTCCTCGCTGTGTGGTTGGTTGACCTGGCGAGATCAACGATTCCGTCTCCCGGGGACGGCAACGAGGGAGCGCGCTGCCGGACCGTTGGTGTAGGCAGGTACACCATGACCCCGCTGATCCTTCTCACCGGCATCGTCCTGCTCGGCGCGAGCGTGCAGTGGCTGACCGGCATGGGCTTCGCGCTGGTCGCCGTACCGGCCCTGATCCTGCTCCTCGGCCCCGCCGAGGGTGTCTCACTCGCCAACTGCGCGGCGGGCGCGATCAGTGTGGTGGGCCTGGCGGGCGGCTGGCGCCGGGTCCGCCCGGCGGCGATGGTCCCTCTGTGCGCGGCGGCGGCCTGCACGGTCCCGGCGGGCACCTGGCTGACCCGTCAACTCCCCGCGCCCTTGCTGCTTCTGACGATGGGCGGCCTGGTGACGGCGGCGGTGCTCCTGGTCATGCGGGGCGCCCGGGTCCCCGTACTCCGCGGCCGTGCGGGCGCGTTGACGGCGGGCGCGGTCGGCGGCTTCATGAACTCGGCGGCGGGCGTGGGCGGCCCGCCGATCTCCCTCTACGCGCTCAACGCGGGCTGGACGGTACGGGAGTTCGTCCCCAACGCACAGTTCTACGGCGTGGTCGTCAACGCGTTCTCGGTGACGGCGAACGGGGTGCCGGGGCTGAGCACGGCGGAGTGGACGGCGGTGGCCGGCGCGATGGCGGCGGGCGGCCTGATCGGCAGAGCGACAGGCGACCGCCTCCCCGAACACCACGCCCGCCGCCTGGTCCTCCTCCTGGCCCTGACGGGCGGGATCACGGCGGTGGCGAAGGGGCTGTGGACGCTGTGACCTCCGGGGGCTCCGGGAGCTTCACGGCCGCTCGACGACGATGCGCTTACGACCCGCACAATCGACCAGGGCGCGGATATCCCCCAGGTCGTCGGTGAAGATCGGCGCTTCGTCGTAGGTGATGGCAGTGAGGACGACACTGGCGTCGATGACGTCGGACGTCTTGTTCTTCTGGCAGAGCACCGCCGCCGCCTTCGCCAGGGCTTCGGTGAACGGCATCACCTCACAGCCGTGGAGTACGCGGTGGAGAGCGGCTGCCTTCGCACGCGAGTCCCATCCCTGTGCGAGAACCCCCGCCGGGACGACGGGGATCTTCCCCCTGCTCAGCATCTTGTAGTGCTGGTTCAGAAACGCCTGATCGTTCTTGGCGGCGGCGATCAACGCGCCAGTGTCGTAGACGATGTGGCTCACGCGCTCCGGCGCTCCTCTCGCGTCTCTCCGAAGAGGGCGTCGATCCGTGCGTCGGCTTCTGCCATCTCCTCGGGCGTCGGCCATCCGTGCTCTTCGAAGTGCTCCTCCATGGCCCGCATCCCCTCACGGATGATGCGGCGCTTGTCGAGGTACTGCTCCAGTGCCCGGCTGACCACCGCCGAGATCTGCTCGTCCTCGGCCTCTGCGTACTGCCGCAGTGCCTCGCCGAGATCGGCGTTGAGACTCACGCTGAACTTCACCTTCTCCGCCATATTACGAATGTAATCCGTGGGCTCCTCCGGGGCCACCGGCACACGGAGGCCCGCGCGCCGCCGCCCTTCGTGTCACCGCCGTCCCCAGTTCGAGCGCCTCGGCGGGAGCCCGTTCGCGATGCGGTCACGGTTGTCGCGGAAGTGGTAGAAGACCTGGTCCTCGATGGGCACGGGGCGGAACGTGTCGGGTACGGGCCCGCCCGTCCGGCGCTCCAGCTTCTCCTTGAGGAAGTGCGCGGACGCGATGCCGGGGCAGGCGATCTCCTCGATCACCTTCACGGGGTCCGTTTGGAGTTCCTCGTCGCCCGCCTCGTCCTGCGCGAACTCCTTGCGGCACTCCTCGCAGATACCCCGGTCGATCTTCACCGTCCGTTCGTCCTGGTCACAGGTCGCGCAGGCCATGATCACGCGGGTGACGCGGCCGCGCAGGGGACGGCTCGGGGCCTCCGTGGCGTCTTCCTTCGTGGGTGGCATCTTCGTCTCCAGTCGCCTGCGGGCGAGTCCGCCCGGGTTGGTGACCGTGGGCGGCAGCCCGTCGGTCAGGGCACGGGTGATGTCGTTCGGTGTCGCGCCACGGGACAGCCACTCCGCGGCGAGGGATTCGAGGGACCGGCAGTCGGTTTCCGAGAGCGGCATACGAGGGTCGGCTCCGCGCAGTCCGGCGAGGGTGCGGTACGCGGCGCTGGGCTGTTCGGGTTCCGGCGCCTCCGCTGTCGCCTGCGCTTCCTGGTCCGGCGCCGTGTCCCGGGGCTCTTCGCCGGTTCGGGCCAGGCCCGACTGGTGGTCCTGGGTAACGTCCCGGCCCTTGCGCTCCCGCGCGAAGTTCGCCCACCACTCGGGCGACCTGGGTGTACGCGACCAGTAGGTCCGCGTCACCCAGCGCATCGAGTTGTCCTCAAGGGTGATGTGTTCCTTGATCCAACGCAGATGGCCGGCCTCGGTGAGCCGGTTCAGCGACGTCCGCGTGGCCTGCTGGCCGTAACGGGGGTGTTCCGCGGCGATCGCCTTGTAGCCCATCGCATGACGGTCTTCGAGGTGGTCGACGTAGACGGCGAACTCGCGGTCACGGGGGCTCAGGTGTGCGAAGTCCGGGTCCGCGTGCGGGTCTTCGTCACCCGTGGAGCGCTTCCCGTAACCCGTTTTGGCCATGGGGTGCTGCGGGGACGGCAGGGCAGGGCTAGGGTAAGTGCAAGCCACGATCGAGCCTCAGTTTCGATCCGTAGGTCCAGGCCCCGGAGCCGGTGTTCCAGCACCGACCGGGGCCGATCTATTTGCCGCGAACCTAGAGGCCCTTTACGTTCCGGCGCAAGCCGATCACGGAACGTCACTCTTTCGAGGTAGGCGGCTTCAACTCACCCGCAGACTTGGTTGGTTGGGTTGGTTTTCACCCATCCCAAAACCCAGAAAACCAATGGAGGAGCTCGAAGCCCGAGGCTCGGAGCCCGGGGCTCAAGCTCCGGGCTGAACTGCGGAGATGAACGCCACCCAGGCGGGCGCGGCCACGCGCAACTCGGGGCCCGCGGGCGCCTTGGAGTCCCGGATGCGGACGGCGGCGGAGAGGGCGACTTCGACGCAGGCGCCGCCCTCGTTGTCGCTGTAGCTGGACTTGAACCACTTGAGTCGCTCGGTCACGCGGCTGACAACCCCCGGATCGGACGAAAGCTGACTGGCGAACGGGCCTTCCGTGAAGGCGAATCGCTCGTGGTCACGGGTCTCCAGAAGCATCATCGGCCCCATGAGCGCGTTACTGAAGGCCCGTTCGAAGGGAAGCCCCTGCACCACGACGTTCCGCAACCGGGCCACCTCCAGCAGGCGGCGCAGTTGCTCACCGTCCACCAACGGGCTGCGCAGCGCGGCCTCGTAGAGAACGAAGCTCAGGCCGACCGGAGGCTTCCGCTCGGTGAGGACGGCCCGTCGGTCCATGCGGGCGACGATCCGCTCCTCCACCGTCTCCTCGTCCAGGGGCAGGATCCGATTGTCGATGAGCGCCCGTGCGTACCCCTGCGTCTGCAACAGTCCAGGGACGAGCGAGACTTCGTACCACCAGATACTGGTCGCCTCCCGCTCCCGCTCGATGTAGTCCTGCGCCCAAGCCGAGTACCGCTCCCGATCCAGGAACTGCTTCGCCGCGCTCAACATCCCTTGTGCGTCGCACAATTCGTCCGCCACGTCCAGCACGCGCGAGGTCGGTCTGCGCACCCCGCGCTCCATCGAGGCGATGGTCTCCGGGGAGTAGTTGGCGGCCGAGGCCAGCTTCTCCCGGGTGACATCCGTAACGCCAGGCAGCGGGCGGCTGGTTGTTGCTCTCGCCGGACACTGCAACCACATCCGCTACTGACTGTAGCTAAGTCATACGACACTGTGACCGGTAACGGCGGGATTGACCTGTACGGGCGCACTACTGCGGCCCTCACGTCGGCCGCTGAGTTCCGCGTCGAGAGTCTTCTGGGCCACGCGCATGGCCTCCACATACCGGGGCTCCTGCAACCGGCTCCACATCTCCTCCTCGGAGACGTCCTCGACATGGGCGACCACCCACCAGATGTTGCCGAAGGGGTCCTTGACGCGTCCGCCGCGCTGCCCGAAGGCGTGGTCGGCGGGGGCGGTGACGACCTGGCCGCCGGCCGCGACGGCGCGCGCGAACGTGTCGTCCGCGTCGGCGACGAACACGCGCAGCAAGCTGGGCATGACGGGCCAGTCCGCGCTCCGGTCGAAGGCCAGGACGACGGTGTCGCCGATCCGGATCTCGGCGTGTCCGATCGCACCGGCCTCGGTGGCCACCCGCCCCAACTCCTCACCCCCGAACACCTGGGTGACGAAGTCCAGGAACGCCCCGGTGTCGTCGGTGACGACCCAGGGCGCGACCGTGGTGTATCCGTCCGGTGCTGCACTGTTCCGCTCGGGCATCGCGGTCTCCTCGGTGGTGTCGGAATGTCACCGACGACCGTAGGGGCCGATTAGGACAGAGGCTGCCCTACTTGGAGGAGGACCCCACCGATCCCCCACACCTCTCGCACGCAGGTACAACACAGAGCCCTCACAACCACCCTTGGAATTTGCACACCTCTCCGTGAGCGGTTTCAGGCCATTCCCCCCGTCACCCCCACTCGAAAACGCTTGCCCCTCGGGGGCGCCGTACGCCTACCATGACCTGCGCTTGACCGGCGCATGACCATCTGACAGGCGTGTGCCTGTCGGCGACCGGGGGGACTGAGTCGCCGCATCAGGGGGACGTCGCCATGCCGCGCGCCCGTCTGGTCCGATCCGCGGCTTCCTTCCCCTCTTACAGGGGGATACGTACTTGCGCTCCAGACCACCGAGATCCCTGCGGCCCGGACTGCCGGGACGCCTCAGACTCGGCCCGCCCGCAAAGCGGAAACGCTCCGTCACGACCACAACCGCCCGGCTTCTCCCGCCCGTTCTCGCCGTCTCGCTCGTCGCCGGCATCGCCGTCGGCTCGGGCCCGCTTCCATCCGCCCTGCGGGACGCCGCCCCGGCCGCCGACTCGTACCCCTGGTACCAGGACACCACCGCCGAGCAACTCCGGCAGGACCAGTGCCTGATGGCCGATGTCCTGCGGCTGGGCGGCACGTCCATGGCCGCAACCGCGCAGGACGGTCTGAACAAGACCCCGGAGCAACTGCACGTCCTCGCCGACCGGGAGCACTGGGAGAACACCGCTCTCTCCACGGCCTACGACAAGGACAAGGCCCAGGCGAAACAGGACCTGGACGCCGTCAACTCCCTCCAGGACACCTGGAAGAAGCCCCTGGAAGGGCTGAACACCCCGGCCGGCTTCACCGATGCCGACTTCCACTGGCCACCCGGTACCGCAGGCGACGGCAAGCAGAGCTTCTACGACCAGACCGGTCTGACCCAGTGGATCTCCGACCGGTTCTGGAAGAGCGAGGAGGATTTCTACAAGGACTCCACCCCACTGGCAGACGACGCCACCCTCAAGGCCGTCGACGCCCTGGGCTCCCCGCTCTACGGCAAGGACCCGGACCCGGGGCTGCCGAGGGACGAATGGAACCGCGCGCTCACCGAACGGGACGCGTTCGCGTGGATGCACCAGATGTCGGGGAAGAACGCGGGCACGGACGACGCCCGGATCTTCCTCGCGTCCGGCGGGTTCCCGCGTACCGCTCCGCAGCCGGACAGCGCCGAGTTCCGTATCGCGGTCGAGGACCTGAAGTCCCGGTTCGCCTCCTGCGCCTGGCGCGACCCGCTCGACCCCGACAGGGCCCTCGACGACGTCACCTCCACCGCGGCTGCCGAATGGCAGCAGGAGGTCGCCTCCCAGGCCACCCGGCGCGACCAGATCCTGACCGCGAACAAGGACGCCGTCACCGCACTCACCACGGGTTCCAAGGCTCTCGGCGATCTCCTGGGCCAGTCCTGGATCGCCGACCGGCTCGCCCGCTGGCAGGACTACTGGTCGGCCGGCGGGCTCGGCACGGTCGGTGACGCACCGACCGTGATCGAGGTGCACGCCGCGCAGGGCAAGTGCCTGGACGTCGAGGGCGGCAAGAAGGACAACGGCACGCCCGTCCAGCTCTACACCTGCAACAGCTCGGCCGCGCAGCAGTGGCAGATCCTGATCGGCGCCACAGGACTTCACCTGATGAACGTGAACTCCCAGAAATGCATGGACGTGTCGAACAACGACTCGGCCAACGGCACAAAGATCCAGATCTGGACCTGCAACAGCTCGCCCGCGCAGACCTGGGAGTTCAACCTCCGGGCCACCACGGCCCTGAAGAACACCGGCACCGGCAAGTGCCTGGACCTGCACGAATACACCAACGGCTACAACTCCTGGCTCTACACCTGCAACGGCACCGGCCCGCAGCAGTTCGACGTCAAACCGTCCGCCCACACCGGCACGGTGCCGCCGGCCGCGCAGTTCACCAAGGCCAAAGCGGGTGTCACCGCCGCACAGGCAGCGGCAAAGAAGCAGCTCGCGGCCCTGAAGACGCAGCTCACGGCCGCGCAGAAGGCGGCCACCGCCTCGGACACCGCCGAGCAGGCGGCCTACACCATCGCGGACACGAACGGCGCGCCGCGGGGCCGCGGTCTGCTGGTCGGCCAGCAGAAGGCACAGGTCACCAAGGGCGCGGTCGCCGCGCTCACCGCGATGGTGAAGGCCGGTGAAACCGCCGAGGCCGCGACCCGCGCCTCCGCCGCCGACAGCCAGACCATCGCACAGCGTGCGCTGGCACAGGCCGCGCAGGCCAAAGCCGAGTTCCGCAAGGAGGCCGCGCAGAAGGCCGAATTGCAGGCAAAGGCCGCGGCCGACGCGGCGAAGGTGCACCGCGACAACGCCAAGGCGGACAAGGAGACCGCCGAAGCGAAGCTCACCGTGGCCCTCAATGCCGAAGGTGACGCCAAGGCGGCCGCCGCCACCGCGCACGCCAGACGGCTGGACGCGGAGGCCGAGGAGAAGACGGCCAAGGCGGAGAAGGCGACCGCGGCGGCCAAGCAGGCAGAGGCCGCCGAGCACAAGAAGAACGCCGAAACCCAGGCAACAGCCGCGAAGGACGCCCAGGGCAAGGCGGAGGCCGCCGGGAAGACCGCCGAGAGCAGACGCGACGACGCGGTCGCGGCCCGCGACAAAGCCAAGGCCGAGCGGGACGACGCCTGGGACGCCAAACAGAAGGCCGACGCCGCCCGCGCCAAAGCGGACGCGAAGGACGCCTACGCCGACTCGCTCGACTCCGGGGACGCGGCCGACGCCGCCCGCGCTGCCGCGAACGAGGCTGACCGGCACGCGGACGACGCGGAAACGGCGGCCACCAAGGCCCGCTCCGAGGCCGACGCGGCAACACAGGCCGCCGCCGATGCCGATGCCGCGGCCACCCGCGCCGAGGCCGCCGCCAAGCGCGCCCGCTCCGACGCGGACGCCGCCCAGGCGGCCAAGGCGAAGGCGGACGCAGCGGTGAAGACCGCGACCAGCGCGGCCGCCGACGCCATCCAGGCCGCAGCACACGCCGCAGGCGAGGCGAAGACGGCCGTCAAGCTGGCCGACGAGGCCGAGCAGCACGCCAAGGACGCCAAGTCCCAGGCGAACGAGGCGCAGAAGGAGGCCGCCAAAGCCCTCGCCGCCGCGGCGAAGGCCACCGGCTTCGCCTATGTCACCGCGCAGGCGGCCGTGGACGCGGCCAACTCCGCCGAGCAGGTCGCCAAGCCCGCCAACGACGCGATCCAGCTGGGCTCCCCGTACCTCACGACCGACTCGGCCGCGAGCCTGGTCGTGCTGTCCGGGCAAGCCTCGAAGACGATCGCCGAGCAGCAGAAGGCGGTCGCCGCGGCACACGCCAAGAACGCGGCAGAGGAGGCCGCCGCCGCCAAAGCCATCGCCGACCAGGCGGCGGGCGACGCCAAGGAGGCCTACCAGCACGCGGCCAACGCCGCAGGCTACGCCTCCGACGCCCGCAGCTACGCGGGCGAGGCCCTCGGATACGCGGCCGACGCCGCGGAAGCAGCCTCCAAAGCCTCGGCCTCCCTGGCCCGCACGATCGAGTACGACCGCCAGGCCACCGAGGACGCCACCGCCGCCGACACGTCGGCAGACCGCGCCGAAAGCTACGCCCAGGACGCCCGGACCTCAGCCGATCAGGCCGCCCTCGACGCGGACGCGGCCCGCACCGCAGCCGCCGAAGCCGAACAGGCCGCCAAGAACGCCCGCACGGCAGCCGACCGCGCCGACGCCGCCGCGACCGAAGCAGAACAGGCCGCCAAGGACGCCGACAAGTACGCAAAGGAGGCACAAGAAGCGGCGGACCAGGCCGAACAGGAGGAAGCCAACAAGCAGGTGTCCACGGGTGCCGGTACGGGCTCCGGCGGTGTCTTCTACGTCATCGACGAAGAAAAATCGGAGATCCTCTCCGGTAAGCAGACGAAGGACTGCGCGCTCACCGTCCAAGGCTGCGATGTCGCGTACAAGGTCAACGCCAAGCTGGTCGTCGACTTCTACCTGTGCGCCGACGACAGCGCCCTCGCCACCGCTGCCGGCTGCCCGAAAGCGGCGTGGCAGTGGCTCGACCGTAAGACGGTGACGGCCGAGAACGTCGCCTGGGAGCACCACTTCACCGCTGGTGAGATCACCCGCCTGGGCTGGCAGAACCTCTTCGGCGACATTCTCGGCAGCGTCCTGTACGACGTGATCCTCGGGGATGCCGTCAAGTGCTTCCACGGGTCGGCGACGGCGTGCGCCTGGACCGCCGCCATGTTCGTCCCGCTCGAGAAACCGCTGGCCGCGCTCGCCGACGCGGTCAAGGCGGTGGATGCCTCCCTGCGTACCGGCATCGGAGTCGCCGACGCGCTGAAGGCGCTGCGCGCGCTGGACGTCGATGCAGGGGCGTTGGCGGGGATCGAGCGGTCGGCGAACCTCTTCGAGGAGATGCGGACCGCCTGCCTGACCAACAGCTTCCCCGGCACCACCGAGGTGCTCATGGCGGACGGCTCGCACCGGCCCATCAGCCAGGTGGGCGTGGGGGACCTGGTCAAGGCCATGGACCCGGCCACCGGCCGGTTGCGCACCCGGCAGGTCACCGACACCTTCGAACACGACACCCAGCGGCTGGTGGACATCACCGTTGCCGACGGGGGAAGGCTGACCAGTACAGCCGGCCACAGATTCTACGTGGCGGGGCGTGGGTGGACGCTGGTGTCCGAGCTGCACGTCGGTGACCGCCTGCGCACCCCGGACGGCTCCCTCCGCCCGGTGACCGCCCTCCTCGACCGCTCGGGCCTGACTCCGCGTGCGGTCTACGACCTCACGGTCGACGACCTGCACACGTTCTTCGTGCTGGCGGGCGCCACGCCGGTCCTTGTCCACAATTGCAAGGTGGCGTTGGGGTGGCAGAACGGCGGGAAGCTCGATGAGTGGGCCGGGCTGCCCGGGAACAAGTTCACCACCTTCTCCAACGTGTCCCCGAGGGACTTCGCACGTATTGCGGAAATGGCCATCGCCGACCCGAGCGTGACGCTGCACATCAACATGACGGGACTGGCCAACGAGGGAACCTTCCTGGATGCTGCCC
This sequence comes from Streptomyces sp. NPDC048277, assembly GCF_040652235.1. Classification (NCBI taxonomy): domain Bacteria; kingdom Bacillati; phylum Actinomycetota; class Actinomycetes; order Kitasatosporales; family Streptomycetaceae; genus Streptomyces; species Streptomyces sp. NPDC048277. Next base: position 95,291 of record NZ_JBEZLQ010000015.1, on the reverse strand, counting down.
AGCGTGGCCTGACGGCCGGTGAGGCCGGAGCTGCCACGGACTACGAGATGTCCATGATCGCGAGGGCACTCGCCAATGGCCAACGCACGTGGAGCTCGATCAAGTTCTACTCCCCCTCGGGTCCAGAAGGAGCCATGGTGCTGGATGCCCCGACAGCTATGCCGGATCTGTCGGTCCTGAAGGGAGACCTTCGCCCCGTGAAGGGTTCGGTCATCGGTTACTGCCACTGCTGAGGAGTCGGCCATGGATACCCACCGGAAAGACTTGTACCCGGACGTGACCGCTGCGGGCGGTCTTGTATCGGCGATGGAAAAGGTCGCGCAGCTGGGCATGGGCGAAATCTGGCCAGTACCCTCGCCCGCCGCCGACATCATTGGTATCGAGACGGCAAGGGGGACCCTGTCAGTCGTCCTCGCGACCGAGGAGCGACTGTTCCGGGTACGTGTCCATATTCCCGGGATCATCTGGGACACTCCCGGGTTCACTTGGGAGATCGGCTCGACGGACGAGTTCGGGCTGCTCGTCGAGGCGGTGGTCGCATGGCGGGAAGGCGTGCCGTTCGACGAGTTGGCGGCGAGATTCACGTTCCTGGAGCTCGATGGATTCGCCCGGGCGCTCGATGAGGGAGAGCCCACTTCTTTGCAGTGGGCCGAACTTCTGTCGACCGAATTCCACCGGAGGCAATGGAACCTTCTGCGTCGCCTCCGTGCAGATGAGGTGCTGGGGAACATGTTCCCGACGATCACGCACGGTGCCGTCCGCCTGCGGGGGGATCTGTTCGTCTGGGGGAGCCGTCAAGTCCTGGTGTACGAGCCGGAAGAGGACCGTTACGAGGTCACTCGCCCCGGGGTACCCGGAGCCGACTGGGTCGAGGTACCGACCAGTGATCTGATCGCCTACCTGCGAGCCGCCTTGAACCAAGAGTGATCTCGACAGATCGATGAGGTCGAACCCCGCCGGGCAATCCCTGGCGGGGTTTCTTGCACGCAGATCGGTGAGCGGTTCAGGCGGCCAAGGAGCCTACTTCACCGGCCGCGCCCCCAGCGCCCCGCCGATCTCCTGTTCCATGACCTGGCCCGCTACGAACTCCAGGGTTTCGTCGCCCATCGTGTCCTGGTCCGTGTCCAGGCCGTCCAGTTCTTCCAGGGGCTGGTTCAGGCGGACGTGGATGAGGATGGACTGGAGGGCCCGGAGGACCGCGGAGGCGGTCGGGCCCCAGTTGGAGAAGTAGGAGAACTGCCACCACCACAGGGCCTCCGTGGTGCGGCCCGCGCGGTAGTGGGCCATGCCGTGGCGGAGGTCGGTGACGATGTCGGCCAGGTCGTCCGAGAGGCGGGCCGGGACGGGCGCCTTGCGGGGCTCGTACGGGTCGAAGACCTCGGAGTAGACGTCGATGGGCTCCAGCAGGCGCGCGAAGTTCTCGCGGAGCTCGTCCACGTCCGGCTCCGGGCCCAGGTCCGGCTCGTAGCGCTCGTCGGGGACGATGTCCTCGTGCGCGCCGAGGCGGCCGCCGGCCAGCAGGAGCTGGGAGACCTCCAGGAGGAGGAAGGGCACCGCCGAGTCCGGCTCGTCGCCCTTCGCGACCTCCGTGACGGCCACCAGGAAGCTCTCCACCTGGTCCGCGATCTGGACCACGAAGTCGTCCGGGTTCTGTGCAGTCGCGTGCAGCGTGGCGTCAGACATCTAGGAGTCGTCTCCCCTCGAAGGCGCGGCCGAGGGTGACCTCGTCCGCGTATTCCAGGTCGCCGCCCACCGGGAGGCCGCTGGCCAGGCGGGTGACCTTCAGGCCCATGGGTTTGATCATGCGGGCGAGGTACGTGGCCGTCGCCTCGCCTTCGAGATTGGGGTCCGTGGCCAGGATGAGCTCGGTGACCGTGCCGTCGGCCAGCCGGGCGAGGAGTTCCCTTATGCGGAGGTCGTCGGGACCCACGCCCTCGATCGGGCTGATCGCGCCGCCGAGCACGTGGTAGCGGCCCCGGAACTCGCGGGTGCGCTCGATCGCCACCACGTCCTTCGGCTCCTCCACCACGCAGATGACCGTCGGGTCACGGCGGGCGTCGCGGCAGATGTTGCACAGTTCCTCCTGTGCCACGTTGCCGCAGGTCGCGCAGAAGCGGACCTTCGCCTTCACTTCCAGGAGGGCCTGGGCGAGACGCCGTACGTCCGTCGGTTCGGCCTGCAGGATGTGGAAGGCGATCCGCTGCGCGCTCTTGGGACCGACGCCGGGCAGCCGCCCCAGCTCGTCGATGAGGTCCTGAACCACGCCTTCGTACAACGGACTGCCCTTCCTGGAGTCTTTCGGTACGTACGGTAGTTGGCTGCCGCCTGTCCTAGGAAGGCGGTACGGGTGTCGCGCCCGTGACGAACATCAGAACGGCCACCGCCACAGAGGTGCTAGAACGGCAGGCCGGGGATGCCGCTGCCGCCGCCCATACCCTGCGCCAGCGGGCCCAGCTTCTGCTGCTGGAGCGCCTGCGCGTTCTCGTTGGCCGCCTGGACGGCCCCGATGATCAGGTCCGTGAGGGTGTCGATGTCCTCCGGATCCACCACCTTCGGGTCGATCTTCAGCGCGCGCAGCTCGCCGGCGCCGGTCACGGTGGCCCTGACCAGGCCGCCGCCCGCCTGCCCGTCGACCTCCGTGTTCGCCAGCTCCTCCTGGGCCCGTGCCAGGTCCTGCTGCATCTTCTGGGCCTGCTGGAGCAGCTGCTGCATGTTGGGCTGGCCACCACCGGGGATCACGATCAGCTCCTGGGTCCGGTCCTTCGCTTCGCTCTGCTGTGCATGAGCCTACGTGGTCGACGCAGCCATCGCCCCGCCACTCTTTCGAGTGAGAATCCCGGGAGGCCTATACCTGACCAAGACCCACTTCCGGGCGGAAAAGAGACGAAAGCGAAGCCTTCGCCACCCATTGGGCGGTAGGAAGGGTGCCCGTCATCAGCATCCATTGTCGGGTCCGGTGCCGTGGCCGGCGTCATGTTCAATGCCAGGTCCAGTGTCACGGAACGTGACCGGTCGGGATCAGTTAGGGAGTGCCGGGTGGTTCAGCCGGAGATGCAGCCCGAGGGACCGCCTCAGGACGGGCGGGGCGAGGGTGCGGCCGGACCGCGGCCGGGTGATCTGACCGGGCGGGTGTTCCCGCACGGCGACTGGGGCGAACCGGCCGAACGGCTCGAAGAGCTCTACCGGTGGGTGGAGCGCGGGGCGCTGGAGACGGCCGCGTGGTACCTGACGGACCGGGTGTGGAAACGGCGGGGGGCGCGGGCGCTGCGGTGCGGGGCGGCCGTGGGGGCGACGCTCGGGGCCGCCCTGCCGCTCCTCGACCTCACCGGGGTGGTCGGCGGGGTCGCGCCCTGGGGGTATCTGGCGCTGCTGATGGCGGTGGCGTGCATCGGCGCCGACCGGTTCTTCGGGGTGACCTCCGGCTGGATAAGGGACATGGCCACGGCCCAGGCCGTGCAGCGGCGGCTCCAGGTGCTCCAGTTCGACTGGGCCGCGGAGAGCGTCCGGGAGGTGCTGGGACCGGCGGAGGGGACGGCGAGCGAGGCGGCCGAGCGGTGCCTGGGGGTGCTGCGGCGGTTCTCGGAGGACGTGACCGAGCTGGTCCGCACGGAGACGGCTGACTGGATGGTGGAGTTCCGCACGGGGCCGACCCCGCTGGGCATCCAGGCGGCGGTCGTGGCGGGGCCGCGGGGGGATGCGGGGCAGCTGAACGGGCGGTTCCCGTTGCCGGGGCCCGGCGGGGCCCGGCCGAACATGCCGAGGCAGCGGCCGCCGGAACCGAGATGACCGGGACAGGGGGTGCGCGTCGTCGGCCGGCCGCGGGTGCGTGGTGGTTGCCCGCGCAGTTCCCCGCGCCCCTGAAGGGGCGCTCCGGACGCCCCCCGATGCTCAGCCGCCCGGTGGCGGTCCCGTCGTCCCCCTCACTTCCAGATACGGCGTCACCAGATCCACCTCGGCCGCCCTTTCCGGCTCCGTGATCCTGTCGAGGAGGCGTTGGGCGGCCCGGCGGCCCACCTCCGCGCTCGCGTTGTCCACCGTCGTGAGCCACAGGTGCCGCAGCCGGGAGAGGTACGTGTTGTCGTAGCCGACCAGGGACAGGTCCCGGGGGACGGTGAGTCCCGTCTCCTCGGCCGCCGAGAGCGCGCCCACGCAGGTCATGTCGTTGACGGCGAAGACCGCCGTCGGGCGGCGCGGACGGCTCAGCAGGCGGACCGCCGCCCGGTAGCCGCCCTCCTCCGTGAGGTCCCCCTGCTCCACCACCGCCGAGCCGGCCAGCCCGTGCTCCCGCATCGTCGCCTCGAAGCTGCGCCGGCGCAGCTCGCCGACCGCGCCCTGCCCGGCGATGTGCGCGATGTCCCGGTGGCCGAGCCCGATGAGGTGCTCGGTGGCGAGGCGGGCGCCGAGTTCGTCGTCGTTCGCCACGATGTCCACGGCCGGCAGCACCGGCTCCCGGGCGCCGGCCACCACCGTCGGCACCCGGTCGGCCGCCGTGCGCAGCACCCCGGGGTCGTGCAGGGTGCCGACCGCTATCAGCCCGTCGACGTGCAGTTCGGTGAAGGTGTGGGTGAGGTCCTCGCCGAGGCGGCGGTTGAGGTGGCCGTCGGCCAGCAGCATGCGCAGCCCGGCGTCGTACAGCCGCCGGTTCAGTCCGTCGAGGAGTTCCACGAACCAGGGGTTGCGCATGTCGTTCAGCAGCACGCCGACCGTGCGGGTGCGCCGCTCGCTGAGGCTGCGCGCGGCCGCGTTGGGCCGGTAGCCGAGTTCCTCGACGGCGGCCAGCACCGCCCGGCGCTTGTCGTCGCGGACCCCGTCCGCGCCCCGCAGCACCAGGGAGACCAGCGACTTCGACACACCGGCCCGCGCGGCGACGTCACGGATGGTCGGAGCGCTCATGGTGTGGACCGTTCCATAGCCCCGGCCACTTTGTAAAGACGGCCGAATGTCTTGACACCTGCGGAAGCGTCCCCGCATCGTGGGCGGGCAAGGCTCTGGAACGGTCCAAAGAAGGGCAGCCCCATGGTGAGTACGCTCGGCGTCGCCGTCGTCGGTTTCGGCTGGATGGGACGGGTGCACACCCAGGCCTACCAGCGGATCCCCCACCACTTCCCGCAGCTGTCCGTACGGCCCGAGCTGGTCGCCGTCGCCGAGGAGGTGCCGGGCCGGGCCGAGGAGGCCGCCGCCCAGTTCGGGTTCGCGTCGACCACCCGGGACTGGCGTGAGGTCGTCACCGACCCGCGCGTCCAGGCCGTCAGCATCACCGCGCCGAACTTCCTGCACCGCGAGATCGGCGTCGCGATGGCCGAGGCCGGCAAGCACATCTGGATCGAGAAGCCGGTCGGGCTGACGGCGGAGGACGCCCGGTCCGTCGCCGACGCCGTCGCCAAGGCGGGGGTGCGCAGCACCGTCGGCTTCAACTACCGCAACGCGCCCGCCGTCGCCCACGCCCGCGACCTGATCGCCTCCGGCGAGCTCGGCACGGTCACCCACGTCCGCGTCCGCCTCTTCAGCGACTACGCGGCCCACCCCGACGGCGCCCTGACCTGGCGCTACGAGCGCGCCCGCGGCGGCGGAGGCGTCCTGGGCGACCTCGCCTCGCACGGCGTCGACCTGGCCCGCTTCCTGCTCGGCGACATCGAGTCGCTGGCCGCCGACACGGCCGTCTTCATCCCCGAGCGCGCCCGCCCCACCGGCGCCACCGCAGGCCACACCCTCGCCACCGGCGGCGAACTCGGCCCCGTCGAGAACGAGGACTACGTCAACTGCCTGCTGCGCTTCGCCTCCGGCGCCCGGGGTGTCCTGGAGGCCTGCCGGGTCTCGGTCGGCGAGCAGAACAACTACGGCTTCGAGGTGCACGGCACCAAGGGCGCGGTCTTCTGGGACTACCGGCGCATGGGCGAGCTCGGCGTCAGCCGCGGCACCTCCTACCAGGACCAGCCCGTCAGCACGGTGTTCGTCGGCCCCGGCCACGGCGAGTACGGCGCCTTCCAGCCCGGCGCGGCCAACGCCATGGGCTACGACGACCTCAAGGTGATCGAGGCCCACACCTTCCTGCGCTCCGTCGCCGAGGGCACCTCGTACGGCGCCACGCTCGACGACGCCGTGCACAGCGCCACCGCCCTCGACGCGATGAGCCGCTCCGCCGAGCGGGGGACGTGGGTGAGCCTCGGATGAGCACCGTGCGGACGAGCCCCGTGCGGATCGGGGTCGTCGGCGCCGGGAACATGGGCGCCGACCATGCGAACACACTGCACCGCTGGGTCTCCGGCGCCGAGGTCGTCCTCGTCGCCGACATCGACAAGGGGCGGGCCGCCGAGGTCGCGGCGGCCGTACCGGGGGCACGGGCCACCGACGACCCGTACGCGCTGATCGCCGACCCCGAGGTCGACGCCGTCGTCATCGCCTCCCACGACAGCACGCACGCGGACCTCGCGATCGCCGGCGCCCGGGCGGGCAAGCCGGTCATGTGCGAGAAGCCGCTCGCGCCGACGACGGCCGAGTGCGTGCGGGTCCTCCGGGAGGACCGCGCGGACCTGGTCTCCCTGGGCTTCATGCGCCGGTTCGACCCCGGTTACGTCGACCTCAGGGCCGCCCTCGCCGCCGGTACGGCCGGTACTCCCCTCCTCGTGCACTGCATGAGCCGGGGTGTGTCCTCCGCGCCCGGCGCCACGGACGAGTTCAGCGTCACCGGCTCCGCCATCCACGAGTTCGACACCGTGCCCTGGCTGCTGAACTCCCCCGTCGTCGAGGTCAGTTGGCACGCGGCCCGCCCCACCCCGGCGGTGACCGGGCTACGGGACCCCCAGCTGATGCTGCTGCGCACGGCCGACGGCGCGCTGACCACCGTGGAGACCTTCCTCAACGCCGGGTACGGCTACGACATCCGCTGCGAGGTCGTCGGCGAGCACGGCACCCTCGCGCTGACCGACCCGGCCCGGCTGGTGGCCGACACCGCCCGTACCCGTGCCACCGGCTACCCGGCCGACTGGCGGCCCCGGTTCGCCGACGCCTACCGCCTGGAGCTGCAGGCGTGGACCGACGCCGTCGCCGAAGGGCGGCCGGCACCGCTGGCCACGGCGTACGACGGGCTGGTGGCCTCCGCGGTCGCCGAGGCCGTCATCGCGTCCATGCACGCCGACGGCCGCACCGTCGCCGTCCGGGTCCCGGAGGTCTGAGGTGCCGATGCCGACACCCCCCGCCTTCCCCACCGCGCTCCCCGCCCCGCGCACCCCCGATCCCATGGCGGCGCCCGTGCTGCGCTGGGGTGTGCTCGGCACCGGCTGGATCGCCGAGCGTTTCGTGAACTCGGTCCAGAACCACACCCGCCAGCGCTTCACCGCCGTCGCCTCCCGCGGCGCGGCCCGCGCCACGGACTTCGCCGGCCGGCACGGCATCCCGGCCGCGTACGGCTCGTACGAGGAACTGGTCGCGGCGCCGGACGTCGACGTCGTCTACGTGGCGACCGAGCACACCGCCCATCTCGCCTGCGCACGGCTGGCGTTGGAGGCAGGCAAGCACACCCTGGTGGAGAAGCCGCTGGCCCTCGACGCGGCCCAGGCCACGGAACTGGCCCGACTGGCCACCTCCCGCGGCCTGTTCTGTGCCGAAGCGCTCTGGACCTTCTTCCTCCCCCGCTTCGACGTCGTCCGGCAGATCCTCGACTCCGGTGTCCTCGGCGACATCCACACCGTGCTGGCCGACCACGGCGAGCACTTCGCCCCCGGTCACCGCATCCTGCGCGCCGATCTCGCCGGCGGCCCGCTCCTCGACCTCGGCACCTACCCCGTCTCCCTCGCCACCTGGGTCCTCGGCGAGCCCACCGAGATCCTCGCCACCGGCCAGCCGCACCCGGCCGGCGTCAACGGCCAGATCTCCGCCGTCCTGCGCGCCCCCGACGGCAGCCAGTCCGCCGTCCACACCACGCTCTTCAGCGACACCCCGACCACCGCGACGATCGCCGGCAACCACGCCACGCTCACCCTGCCGGGCCCCTTCTACCAGCCGGGGGACGTCCTGCTGACCCCGTCCGGCGGCGGTACGACCCTGACGTACACGGAGGAACGCACCGCCCACGACGCGCTCCACTTCGAAGCGGCGGAGGTGGCGAGATGCGTGACGGCGGGGATGCGGGAGTCACCGCTCCGGCCGCTGGAGGAGTCGATCGGCACGCTGCGGGCGCTGGACGGCATTCGTCGGGTGTGCGGCATCGAGTTCCCCGGGTAGGCGCTCAGGCGCAGAGCTTCATCCCCACCGGCGTGTAACACGGCACATGCCCATGCGCGCGGATCTCGTCCTCGCCGCTCCCCTTCATGACGTACGCCAGGAAGCTCGACGCCAGGGAGCCGGACACCGGCTGCCCGTACGTGTACGCGTACTCGATCTCCCGGTACGGATACGGACTCGCGCCGCGCTCGATCGCCTCCACGGACGGGGCGTTGTGGTCCAGGGACAGCACGTGCAGCCCCTTCGCCCCGGCCGCCACGTTCAGCTCGGCATAGCCGATCGCGCCCTTCAGCTCGGCCACCTCCGACAGCACCTGGTCGGTCGAGTCCAGCTCGCAGCGGATCACCTTCGCCGTCGGGTCGTCCTTGTGGACGCAGTCGACGGAGGAGTTGGCGATCTCGCCGCGCCCCAGTATCCGCCGCTGGAAGACCTGCCGGGTACCGGAGTTGGCGTCCCGGCTGACCAGCTTCACCGGCAGGTCGGGCCCGCCCAGCTGCTTCCAGTCGGTGATCTCGCCGCGGTACAGCCGTCGTACGTCCGCGGTGGAGAGGTCCGTCAGCTTCAGGTCGTCGTTCACGACCAGCGCGAAGACCACCAGGGCGACCCGGTTCTCCTTCAGTTCGGGCATGTCCGCGGGCTTGGGGCCGTCCGAGAGGGCCACGACCGGCGGGGAGCTCTTCTTCGACCACACGACCCCGGCGCTGTCCAGCTCCCTGACCCCGGCCGTCGAGCCGTGCGCGTCCACGGTGATCGACGAACCCTCGCACTGCTTCTCGTACGTCCTCGCCGCGTCCTGCATCACGGGGGCGAAGGCGGTCGAGCCGATGACCTGCAGCGAGCCCTTGGCGCAGCCGATCGGCGGCGGGTTGTCGTCGCGGGCCACGACGATCGTGGCGAGGGTGAGGACACTGAGCGTCAGCATGATGGTGATCAGCCGGGAGGCGCGGCTGAACAGGGGCGTGACGTCGTCCGGGGTGGCGCTGCGGTTGCTGTGCACCTCGCCGTCGTGGAGACCGCCGATGACCTTGATGTCCCGGCCGACGTCACCGCCCGACAGCAGCACGAGCAGTTTGAAGTGCTCGCCGTGGTTGAGCGGGACGCGCGGGATGCGCAGGGTGCTGCCGGTGTAGCCGAAGCCGCGTTCCGCGGTGAAGTGCGCCATGAGGTGGTCGCTGTCGGTCTGCGTGACCGAGACGCCCCGGATCATCCGGTCGGTGAACACCGCGGTGAGGCCGTGCGGTTCGGGGCTGGTGTAGTCGTCGCGGCCGATGCCCTGGGAGCCGTCGTTCTCGATCCGCAGCAGGACGAGGGTGGCGCCGGCCATGTCCGGGGCCTCGTCGAAGAGGCCCAGGCGTCTGCCGATCCGGCCGGCGCGGGCGTCGTCGCCTATCGGACTGTCCATCTGCACGCGGTAGCCGATGCGTTTGCGGCGCGGGACGCGTCGCTCGTACCAGAAGATGCCCGCCGACGCGACGATGCCGAGCACCGCGGTGCCGACGGCCACGATGTTCTCCGCGCTCAGCCACTCCATGTGGGTGCCCCCGCCACTCCCCGGAGCCGGATGATGGGGTCACCGTAAGGGCCGGGCGGAACGTGCGCAGGGACAATCCGGTCAGCCGGGCGGAAGTTCGCCGTACGTTCAACTACCTCACAGGGAACGGGATTTCACCGCTTGCTGTACGTCAGGCTCTCGCTGCCGTCCTTCTTCACCCGCTTCAGCCTGCCGTCCGACAACAGGGTCACCTCGGTGGCGTCTCCGGCGGAGCACGACGAACGGGGCTTGCCGGACGTGACCGTGGACGGGCCGATCTCCAACGGGCCCGAGGAGCCCGGCCGTTCGGCGAGCTTCGCGCCGAACACGCAGTGGTAGCCGGGTCCGTCGGCGACGAGGGTGAGCACCGGGTCGCCCACCGCGCCCTGGCGGATGGTGAGTTCACGGGTGTTGTGGCCGGTGGAGTTGTCTATCGCGGTGGTCCAGGTGCCGAGGAAGGCGGCGGGGACGGTGCCCTTGGCGGTGGCCGAGGAGGAGGGCGACGACTGGGTGGGCGTCGGTTCCCCGGAGGTGGTGGGGGCGGTGGCCGACGGGGTGTCGGAGACGTTGCCGTTCGCGCTGTCGCCGTCGCCGCCGCTGTTCATGAGCGCGTAGACGGAGCCGCCCGCGGCCAGCAGCACGATCAGGGCGATGGTGACGAGCAGGGCGGTGGAACGACCGGTACGGCGCGGCTCGTCGGCGGGGGTGGGGTCGTAGAGCGGGGGTGGGGGTGTGTAGAAGGGGGTGGGCTCCGGGGTGGGTTCCGGTGCGGTGACGGCGGTGTAGGGGTTGTACGGCTGCGACTGGGGCTGGGGGTGCTGGTGAGGTTGGTTCGGGTAGCCGTATGCGGGGTGGGCGGGGGCGTGTTCCGGGGACTGCGGGTTGGGTGTCGGCTGCGGGTTATTTGTGGCTGATCGCGCAGTTCCCCGCGCCCCTTGGGGGGTTGGCCCTTGCGCCCATTGGTTCGTTGCCCCTTTTTGAGGGGTTGTTGCCGGCGCTTCCGCCAAGGACCCGTGCAGGGTCGGGTCCTCCGCCTCCAGGAGTTCCACCGCGTGGCGTCCCAGCTGGGCCACCAGTGCCCCCGGCAGCCAGGGGTCTCTCGACCGGCCCTGGTCGACCGTGTCGCCCGCCCCCGTCCGCGCCAGGATCGCGTCCAGCGAGGGACGGGACGCCGGGTCCTTCCGCAGGCAGTCGCGGACCACGTCGGCGATGCCCTCGGGGATCGCCGACAGGTCGGGTTCCTCCTGGGCGATCCGGAAGAGCAGGGCGTGTTCGCCGCCCTCGGTGGAGCCGAACGGGAGACGGCCGGTGGCCGCGTAGGCGAGGACCGAGCCGAGGCAGAAGATGTCGGAGGCCGGCGTGATCCGGTCGCCGCGCACCTGCTCGGGGGCCATGAAGCCGGGCGAGCCGACGAGCGAGCCGGTCTGGGTGAGCCCCTCGCCTGGCTGGGTCTCCAGCGCCCGGGCGATGCCGAAGTCGATGACCCGGGGCCCCTCTATGGTGAGCATCACGTTGGACGGCTTGAGGTCGCGGTGGACTATCCCGGCCGAGTGGATGTTGGCGAGCGCGTGCGCGAGGCCGGCGGCGAGGATGCGTACCGATCGCTCGGGCAGGGGACCGTGGTCGTGCTCGACGACCCGTTGCAGGCTCGGTCCGGCGACATAGCCGGTGGCCACCCAGGGCACGGCGGCCTCGGTGTCGGCGTCCAGGACGGGTGCGGTCCAGAAGCCGCCGACCCGCTGGGCGTTGCGCACCTCCTGGCGGAAACGGGCCCGGAACTCCTCGCGCTCGGCCAGCTCCGCGCGCACCAGCTTCACGGCGACGGTACGGCCGCGCTCCGACCGGGCGAGATACACCTGCCCCATCCCGCCCGCACCCAGCCGCGCGAGCAACCGGTATCCCCCGATGTGCTGCGGATCCCCCGGCCCCAGCTTCTCCATGGCAGACCCGCCCCTCCCACACACTTGTGATCGAGCCGAGAATAATGCGGCCGTTCCAGGAGCCCGGCCACGCCATGTCTACGGTTACGTAACAGGCTCCGGCGCTTCCGGCACAAACGGACATCACCCGCTCCACTCCGTCCACCGCCTGTGGACAACCTGTCGCGGAATCCCCCTGTCCACGGAACAAGTCGCCGATACCGCGCCCGTACCCCCCGCTCCTACGCTCCCCGGCATGACCCCTCAGCCCAGCCCCGAGGTCGGTGTCGCCGTCAAGGCCGCCGACCGTGCGCATGTGTTCCACTCCTGGTCCGCGCAGGACCTCATCGACCCGCTCGCCGTGGCCGGCGCCGAGGGGTCGTACTTCTGGGACTACGACGGCCGGCGGTACCTGGACTTCACCAGCGGGCTGGTCTTCACCAACATCGGCTACCAGCACCCGAAGGTCGTCGCGGCCATCCAGGAGCAGGCCGCGAAGATGACGACCTTCGCACCCGCCTTCGCCGTCGAGGCGCGCTCGGAGGCGGCCCGGCTGATCGCCGAGCGGACCCCCGGGGACCTCGACAAGATCTTCTTCACCAACGGGGGCGCGGACGCCGTCGAGCACGCGGTGCGGATGGCGCGGCTGCACACGGGACGCCCCAAGGTGCTGTCCGCCTACCGGTCGTACCACGGCGGCACCCAGCAGGCGATCAACATCACCGGCGACCCCCGCCGCTGGCCCTCCGACGGCGCCGCCGCCGGCGTCGTGCACTTCTGGGCGCCCTTCCTCTACCGCTCCCGTTTCTACGCGGAGACGGAGGAGCAGGAGACCGCGCGGGCGCTGGAGCACCTGGAGACCACGATCGCGTTCGAGGGGCCGGGTACGGTCGCCGCGATCGTCCTGGAGACCGTTCCCGGCACCGCCGGGATCATGGTGCCGCCCGCCGGGTATCTGGCCGGTGTCCGCGAGATCTGCGACAAGTACGGGATCGTCTTCGTCCTCGACGAGGTCATGGCCGGGTTCGGGCGGACCGGCGAGTGGTTCGCCGCCGACCTGTTCGGGGTCGTACCGGACCTGATGACCTTCGCCAAGGGCGTGAACAGCGGGTATGTGCCGCTCGGCGGCGTCGCCATCAGCGAGAAGATCGCCGAGACCTTCGGCAAGCGGCCCTACCCGGGCGGGCTGACGTACTCCGGGCATCCGCTGGCCTGTGCCGCCGCCGTCGCCACCATCAACGTGATGGCGGAGGAGGGGGTGGTCGAGAACGCCAAGCGGCTCGGTGCCGAGGTCGTCGGGCCCGCGCTCGCGGCGCTCGCCGAGCGGCACCCGTGCGTCGGCGAGGTGCGCGGTGTCGGCATGTTCTGGGCGCTCGACCTGGTGAAGGACAAGGAGACCCGGGAGCCGCTCGTGCCGTACAACGCGGCCGGCGAGGCGAATGCGCCGATGGCCGCGTTCGGCTCCGCCGCGAAGCAGCAGGGGCTGTGGCCGTTCGTGAACATGAACCGGACGCATGTCGTGCCGCCGTGCAATGTCTCCGAGGCGGAGCTGAAGGAGGGCCTCGCGGCACTGGACGCCGCGTTGAGTGTGGCCGACGAGTACACGGTGGGCTGAGGGCGCGTTTCGGCTGCCGGCCGGTGGGGGCTGGTCGCGCCCACGCGGCGGAGCCGCAAATGTCTCAGCCCCGCGCCCCTTACGGGGCGCCTCGTACGGGGCGTTTCAAGGAGACGGAAGGATTACGGGAGCAACCCGAACGCGTAAGGTGGCGTGCTCGTAGATGTACATGTAAGCGAGCACGTCACCCGCACGCGTGAGGAGAGGCACCCGACGATGCCCGGCAACGGCGCTGTGACCCGCAGTACCCTGCGCCAGCAGATCGCGGACGCGCTCCGTGACGAGGTGCTCGCCGGGCGGCTCCAGCCGGGCCGGGAGTTCACGGTCAAGGAGATCGCCGAGCAGTACGGGGTCTCCGCCACGCCGGTCCGCGAGGCCCTGGTCGACCTGTCCGCGCAGGGCATCCTCGACGCCGACCAGCACCGCGGCTTCCGGGTGCCGGAGTACTCGCTCGCCGACTACCGGGGCATGATCGAGGCCCGCAGCCTGGTCACCGACGGCATGTTCCAGTCCCTCGTCGAGGGCCACCACCGCGCCTTCAAGGACCCGGACGACCCACGGGTGGCGGCCGCGCTGGCCACGGTCCGGCGGCGCGGCGAGGAGGCGCAGCGCGCCGCGGCCGCCGGCGACCTCACCATCCTCATCGGCTACGACCTCCGCTTCTGGCGCGAGCTGTCGGCCCTGTTCGGCAACCCCTACCTCGGCGACTTCCTGCACCGGCTGCGCGTGCAGTCCTGGGTGTGCGCGGTGCAGCACCTACGGCGGCTGCCCGATCTACGCGGGTATCTCTGGTCCCGGCACACCGAGTTGGTCGACGCGCTGTCCCACCGGGACGCGGAGGCCGCCCGGGGGATCGTCGCCGCGTACAACACGCACTCCATCGCCCTGATCGAGCGACTGGCGGAGAACGGATGACCGCGCCCACGGAGCAGGATGTGGACGGGGAGACCGTCGATCTTTCCGTCGTCATCCCCGCGTACAACGAGGAGGAGCGGCTCGGGCCGACGCTCGACGCCGTCACCCGCTACCTCGCCGACAACGAGAGCCGCTTCGGCTCCTGGGAAGTGATCGTCTCCGACGACGGCTCGACCGACGGGACGCGCGAGGTCGCCGCCTTACGGCACCCGCGCGTCCGGCTGGTCGCCGGTGAGCGCAACCGGGGCAAGGGCAACGCACTGCGTCTCGGTGTCGCCGCGAGCGGCGGCGGCCGGGTCCTGGTCACCGACGCCGATCTCGCCGCCCCGATCGAGGAGTTGGAGCGGCTGGACAAGGCGCTCAGCGAGGGCAACGCGGCGGCGATCGGCTCGCGTGCGGTGCCGGGCGCGGAGATAACCGACCACCAGCACCGGCTGCGCGAGCTGCTGGGGCGGGCGGGGAACCTGCTGATACGCGCCACCGCCGTGCCCGGCATCCGGGACACCCAGTGCGGTTTCAAGCTCTTCGACGGCGACCTGGCCCGCGAGGCCTTCGCCGACTCCCGGCTCGACGGCTGGGGCATCGACGTCGAGGTCCTCCAGCACCTGCACCAGGGCGGCCACCCGATCGCCGAGGTCCCGGTCCGCTGGAGCCACCGGCCCGGCTCGAAGGTCGGCCCGCTGGCCTACCCGAGGGTCCTCGCGGATCTGGCCCTTCTCCGCGTCCGCCGGCTGCGCCCGGCCGACCTCCTGGTCCCGGTCCTCTTCCTGCTGATGTCCGTGGCGTTGTACTCGGGCCGTTTCTTCGACCCGGACCACCGCTATCTCACCGACTCCCTCCAGGACCAGAACCAGTGGGAGTGGTTCTTCGCGGTGACGGCGGACAGCGTCGCGCACTTCCGCAACCCGCTCTTCTCCGACCTCCAGGGCTTCCCCGACGGCGTCAACCTGATGGCCAACACGGTCATGCTGGGCGCCTCCGTCCCCTTCGCCCCGCTCACGCTCATAGCGGGACCGGCGGTCTCCCTGAGCGTCTGCATGGCCCTCGGCCTCGCCGCGACCGCCGTCGCCTGGTACTGGCTGATCGTGAAGCGGGTGGTACGGCAGCGGGGTGCCGCCTTCGTCGGCGCCGCCCTCGCGGCCTTCGCACCGCCGATGGTCAGCCACGCCAACGCGCACCCCAACTTCGTCATCCTCTTCATGATCCCGCTGATCATCGACCGCGCCCTGCGCCTCGCCTCGGGCGCCCGGGTGCGGCGGGACGGGATCGTGCTCGGGCTGATGGCGGCGTACCAGGTGTTCCTGGGCGAGGAGCCGTTCCTGCTGGCGGCGCTGGGGATGACGCTGTTCGCCGGGGCGTACGCGGCCGTACGACCGGAGGTGGCGAGGGAGGCCTGGCGCCCCCTCGGCAAGGGCCTGCTGATCGCCGGCGCGGTCTGTCTCCCGCTGGTCGCGTACCCCCTCTACTGGCAGTTCACGGGCCCGCAGAGCTATCACAGCGTCCTGCACGGCGACAACGCCGGAAACAGCCCGCTCTCGCTCCTCGCCTTCGCCGAGCGCTCCCTGCTCTACGGAAACGCGGCCCGCGCCAACGAGCTGTCCCTCAACCCCACCGAGCAGAACGCCTTCTACGGCTGGCCGTTGATCCTGCTCGCCTTCGGGATCGCCGTACGACTGTGGGAGCGGCCGCTGGTCAAGGCGCTGGCGTTCACCTCGGTGGCCGCCGCGGTGCTGTCGATGGGCCCGAAGATCCGCATCCCGCTGACGGAGACGGTGTATCCGGGCCCGTGGGCGCTGGTGCGGAAGCTGCCCCTCTTCGAGTCGGTGATCGAGGGCCGGGTGGCGATGGTCTGCGCACCCGCGCTGGGCGTCCTCCTGGCCGTGCTGCTGGAGAAGGTGCTGGCCACGCGGCGGATCGGCGTCCAGTACTTCGGTCTCCTCGCGGTGGCGCTGGCCCTGCTGCCGATCGTTCCGGCGCCGCTCAAGTCCGTGCAGCGCGAGGCGGTCCCGGAGTTCATCACGAGCGGGCTGTGGAAGTCGTACGTGGGCAGGGGCGAGTCCCTCGTCCCGGTCCCGCTCCCCGACCCCGGCTACGCGGAGGCCCTGCACTGGCAGACGGCGGCCGGTCTCGGCTTCAAGCTCCCCGGCGGATACTTCAACGGTCCCTACGGCGCCGATCGCATCGGGATCTACGGTGCCGTCCCGCGCTACACCTCCGACATGCTGCGGGACGTCCGCTACACCGGGAAGGTGCCGGTGATCGGCAAGAACTGGCGGGCGCAGGCGAAAACGGACTTCGCATACTGGAAGGCGGGGGCCCTGGTGGTCGCCCCGCAGCCCAACGACGACAAACTGCGGCAGGCGGTCGAGGACCTGACCGGAAAACCCGGTAGGTGGACGGGCGGGGTCTGGGTATGGGACCTGCACGGGGGGAGCTGACCGGTGCCGCACCGATTACTCTTCCCTGACGACCTGGCTGAGCACTTACTGTGAACGCGCTGATACGAGGAGCCCTCTTTGGCCTGTGACCTCTGGCTGGTACCGCTCGTCGACGTGTTGTGCCACACCCCGGACAACCCGTTCGCCGAGGAACTCGCGCAATACAACAAGGTGCTCGCCGAGGCCGGGCTGCCACCGGTGCCGGTGTACCAGTACATGCCGGGCCTGTCCGGCGAGGTCGCCCCGGTGGCCGGCTTCGACTACGACGCGCTCCATTTCCTCCGCCGCGCCTATCTCCTCCAGGTCTGCGGCCTGCCCGTCTCCCCCGTGGACGCCCTCGGCGGCGACTACGAGCAGCTCCTGGAGATGTTCGAGTCCACGGCCCAGCAGTCGCACCTCGTCTGGCACTACGACCACGCCGGCGCCTACGTCCCCGTCGACTTCCCGAGCCCTCTCTCCAGCGACGAACTCCTCGCGAGCGGCGGCCCGCTGGGCTCCTCCCACGCCCTGCTGCGCGAGCTGGAGTACGTCGCCCCGTCGATCGGCATAGACCCGGCGAACCCCCCGGCCCCGCCGCAGCCCCCCTCGGCCCCCACCGGCCTGGAGGAACCGGCGGTCCCGGCCCCCTACGACCCGAGCCCCTTCGCCCGCGAACGCCACGTGTGGCTGGGCCTGCACGCGGCGGCGACACGGAGCCTGGCCCAGGGCTCGATGATCGTCTTCAGCTGACGGGCGGGGTCAGTTCTGCTCGACGATACGGATGGTGCGGATGCCCGTGCCCCGGTACCGCATCGGCGTCCTGGTCAGCACGGGACGGCCGCGCGGCCACTCGACGGTCGGCAGGGCGAGGTGCAGCACATGGGCACCGCTCCAGTCGGGTTCGTCCTTGCCCTGCTCCGACTCGCCCGCCGCCGCCCGCAGCCGCTTGCCCACGGCGGTGGCCGCCGCGAAGTCGAGCCCTTCGATGTTGACGGACGGCAGCGCGCCGACGTGCTCCGCGACCCCGGCCCGCTCCCGCTCGGCGGCCGCCAGGCTCACCGCGGGGATGTAGACCCGCAGCGCGGGATCCTTCTCGGCCTCCACGACGAGCCGCGAGGCCATGCTGTTCCCGGCGCCGAGCGCCAGGGCCGCCGTGTCGTCGAAGATGACGGCACGCGGCAGCGGGTACCGCTCCCCCTCGGTCACTGGACCTCCCCGATACGCCCGGACTCGATGTCGGCCCACAACTCTTCGCCGGCCTTCTCGTCCTCTTCCGTGTAGGGCCTGCCAAGGAAGTGCTCCTCGACGTACGCCCTGGTCTCCTCGTACCGCTTGCGCAGCTCTTCCTTGGTGGGCGTGGCCCCGGCCAGCTCCGCCACGAGGTCCCGCATGCTCATACCGCGCTCCCGGGCGAGCTCCTGGAGGCGGTCACGGACGGCGGGGTCGACCTTGATCGTGGTGTCAGCCATGAGGACAGTATACTGGCGGTATACCGTCTCAGGGCGTACAAGTGTGACAGTCATCGACGTTCCTTTCTCTGGTTTCTAGGCCGCCACGGGACGGACTTTTTGCAATTCACCCGTTGGCGAGCCACATTCGTACGGCCTCTCGAATACCTCGCAGACCGTCGAGTACTGCCGGGTCACCGGGTCCCGCCGCACCACCCGCCGCAGATACCGGCGTTCCTCCAGTTCACGCAGGGAGGCGACGACCGACATGCACCCTTCCCGGCGCCGCTCGGCGATGATCCGCTCCGTGATCCAGCAGCCGTTCGGAAGGCACAAGAGGTACGCCAGTACGCCTACCGCACCCCAGGACAGACGTCGGTCCCGGGAAAGGGAGTTGGCGAGGGCTGCGAAGGCGCGCAGCGGCGCCGTACGATGAACGCGCATCGGAGGGCTGTCTCCAGTGTCGAGCCCCCGGGTGTTGGCGCACCGCGGGGGCAATCTGTTGATCGTGACTTTAGGGCCACGCAAAGCGCCGCGCGCAAGCCGGAATCCCTTTTTCCTGTCCGCTTGTTGACGCATTTCACTCCGGCGAGTGAAGCGCGGTCCGCAGCAGTCGCGTGTGCACGAAACGGTCGGGACAGGTCGGCCGGTAGCGCCACGACAACGGCCAGGTCATGTCGTCCAGCGCGGGGATCGGGATGTACGACACCCGGGCCGGAACGGCGGTCAGTCTGGTCACCTCCGCAGGCCAGGGCAGGTGATCCGTACTCCCGGCGGCGACGAGGAAGTACACACACCGCCGCCCACTCGCGACCTCGATGACGGGCCCGGGATCACCCCCGGTCATCTCCGCGAGCCGGTCGGCGAGCCGCCGCCCCCACGCCCCGTCGTCCACACGAACGGCATCGAACTGCACGCCGGCCTTGCGGAGTTGAACGCCGGAGGCGGGCAGCCAGCCGAGGTTTAAGGGGTCACTTTGCGTGTTCATGGGACCAGTTTCGGCAGGTACGGCTACCGTCGCCATAACCCAGAGTCAAGAGCTGCAAACTCTGGGAATTCGGGGTCCGGTAGTTGTGACCGTTTGAGTTCGTTTGAGTTCGGGGGTGACCGCATTGACGCGGGCGGAGAACAAGGCCGAGCCAGGTGCCACGGCACAACTCCTGGCCGCTCTCGCGAAGGCATTTCGTGAGCAACAGGAGCTGACTCAGGAGGAATTGGGGAAGCGGATCGGCTACACCGGCTCCGCGATCAGCGCGATGGAGACGGGCGCGCAGCCGGCCAGCGACAAGATGCTCGCCAAGCTGGAGGAGGCGATCGGCGGCGGGCTCGGGATCTTCGAGAAGGCACGCAAGTTCGTACTGCTGGACAAGTATCCGGCCCAGTTCAAGAACTTCGCGTTGGTGGAGCAGGAGGCGGTGACGCTGTCGTCGTACCAGACGTTCGTGGTCGACGGCCTGTTCCAGACGCCGGAGTACGCGCGGGCGTTGATCGGCGGCGGCTTTCCGAAGCTGCCGGAGGAGAAGGTGGAGGAACTGGTCGAGGCCCGGGTGGCACGGCGGGCGCTGTTCGACCGGGCAGACCCGACGGCCATGGTCGAGGTGATCCTGGAGGAGTCGGTGCTGCGGCGGCCGTTCGGGAGCTGGGAGGTGCTGCGTGACCAATTGCGGTCGCTCGCGGAGGACGCCCAGAGGGACAATGTGAGTGTCCAAGTGCTGCCGACGGACCGGGGGTTGAAGGCCGGACACGCGGGGGCACGCGGCGACATGAAACTGGTGGAGACCAAGGAGCACCACCGCCTGGTCTACATGGAGATCGAGGACGAAAGTGTGCTGGTCAGCGATGCCGCGAAGGTCGCTCGCCTCGCCCACCGATATGCGAAGATCCGAACCCAGGCACTGAGCTCGGACGACTCGCTGAGCCTCATCCGGAAGTTGGCAGGAGAAGAGCGGACATGACGAGCACCCTGCGTTGGTTCAAGTCGAGCTACAGCGACAGCGGGGGCGGCGACTGCGTCGAAACCGCCTACACCTGGCGCAAGTCGTCGTACAGCAACGACAGCGGCGGCGATTGCCTCGAAATATCCCCCTGCCCCCACGCCATCCACATCCGCGACTCCAAGACCGGCCCCGGCGGCCCCCACCTCACCGTCTCCCCCACCACCTGGGCCGCGTTCCTGGAGTCGGCCGAGTGAGCGCGAGCGGTCCCGTGGACGCCGAGATCCTGGCGGTGGTCGACGCCGTCGAGCGGCGCGCCTCGGATCGGGGCGAGGCCCTTCCGGCCCTCCGCTCGGTGCGCAACCTCGTGGTCAACGACGAGGCGGAGCTCGCCATCGACTACCTCGTCAACACGGCCAACGCGTTCGGGCTCCCGCTCCGGCAGGACGAGCACGAGCAACTCATGGCGGCAGCCGCCCGGCTGGACTACGCCGACGCCGTGACAGACCTCGATCCCCGGCTGCTGCAACGCCCCTAAGGGGCGCGGGGAACTGCGCGACCAGCCACGACGGCGCCGCAGACGACCGACAGCGCACAGCGGCACTCCCAGCGGAGCTGGAGCGCTCAACCGAAGACGGTGAACAGGGCCAGTGCCGGCCCCGCCGCGTAGACGAGCACGCCTACTGCCAGGGCGGTCCACGGCCTCCGGGCCTGCACCGCCCCGAGCACGACCGTGACCACCGCGGCGGCCAGCGCGACCCACGGCCCGAACAACGCCACGAGCATCCACCCGCCGGAGTCGTCGCAGAACCGCGCCGTCCCGGCCGAGGTGCCGCAGCTGTCACTGGCGAACAGCATGCCGAAGGACAGCAGCCCGTTGACGGCGACCGCGGCGGCGAGCAGCAGCCCGGCCACCACGGCGAAGACCACCCGGAGGGGCCCGCCCGACGAGGGCGAGGGGTGCGGCGGCGGGAACCCGGGGCCGTAGGGCGGCGGGTACGGGGACGGCGGAAGGCTCATGCTCCCAATCTCGCGCCCGCCCGCGGGACTCCGCCTGAGTACGGCTACTCAATCGCGTGTGCAACGGCCCCTTCTCCGGAACCCCGGCCGCCGTTTTCGCCGTCTTCCGGTCCGGCGGGGCCGATCGGCATCCCGCCGCCGACCGAACCGCCCCGACCGTGAGGATCCGCCATGAACATGATCGCCGTGCTGTCCCTCCTCCTCGTCGCCGTGATCGGCGGCTGCGTCTGCGTCTGGTGGGCGGCCCGTGGTGGCCCGTGGTGGGTGCGGGCTCTGGCCGTGGTGACGTTGGCGGCCGGTGGGGTCCTGCGGGCCGGCTCGAAGCGGTCGCGGCGTAAGAGCGACGGCTCGGGCGTCATCATGGGCGGCTGAGCACAGGCGGTCTTCCGGCGGTCTCCGGCCGGGCACGGGCGCGCAGGCGGGTCGTCAGGGTCCAGGCGGTCGCGGCGAGAGCCGTGATCGCCAGGGCTACCAGGAGCAGCGTCGTATGCGAACCGGCGCTGTCGGCCGCGCGGGCCACGGGGTTGGGCAGGCCGAGGCGGTCGACCAGCCAGCCGAGGGCCGCCACACCGGTGAGCGTCGCGCCGGTCAGGCGCAACGCGGGCTGGACCCGCAGCCGGGCGAGGACCAGCAGGGACGGCAGGGCCAGGCAGACCAGCAGGAGCTGGACCAGTTCGATGCCGAGGTTGAAGCCGAGGAGGCTGGTCACCAACTGGCCGGTGGACAGGTGCATCTCGGCCAGTACGAAGGAGAACGCCATGCCGTGGCCGAGGCCGAAGACGCCCGCCACGACTGCTTCCCGGCCGGGGAACAGGGGCCGTATCGCATGGATCGCACCGACCAGGATGCTCGCGGCGATGAACGCCTCCACCGGCCAGGACGGGATGTCGAGCCGGCCCAGGGAACTCGCGGCCAGGGCGGCCGAGTGGCCCGCGGTGAAGGCGAGGGTGATGCCTCCGATGCGGGCCAGTGCCTTGCGGGGGCCCACCAGGCCGGTCCAGCGGCCGCCGGTGGCGGACAGCGGCGCGGGCAGCAGCAGGATCAGCAGGAAGAGCAGGTGGTCCGTGCCGGTGAGGATGTGGTTGCCGCCCAGTTCGAGCATGGCGACGAAGCCGCGCCAGGCGCTGCCGGCGCCGAGGTCCACCTTCAGGGGCGGGACCTTCATGTGCCGGACGTCGAGTTCGATCGTGCCGACCTGGGTGGTGCCCTCGCCGTCGACCTTTCCGGCCGACCAGTCCTGACGGACCGTCACCAGGATCACGTGGGTGACGACTTGGTGGACGATCACGTCGTAGTCGAAGGTGAAGTGGCGTACGTCGGCGCCGGCCGGCGGGGTGAAGGTGGCCTTGGCGGTCAGCTCGCGGTACGGGCCGGTGGAGGTCTGCTGGGTGCGGCTGAGGCTCAGCGCGCCGATGCTCACCCGCCAGGCCTTGCCCTGGGTGGTGGTCGGGTGGATGTGCTTCAGCAGGTAGGTACGGATCGCCGCGGCCCGGGACGGTAGTCGGGCCTTGGTTGTGTCGGTGAGGTCGATGCCGCTGGCCCGGGAGAAGTCGCTGACCGGCAGCTCCAGGCGGGCGGAGACCGAGGACTGGTACACGTCGAGCTGCACCACCGAGTGCGGCATCGGATGCGCGGCGGCCGGCGACGCCCCGAGGAGGAGCGCCGCCGGTACCGCGATCGCGATCCCGGCCACCAGGCGGAGCACTGTGGTCAGCCAGAGTCGCGGTCCGGTCATGAGAAGGAGAACTCGCCGCCGTAGTCGCGGGTGTGGTCCCGGTACACGGTGTGGTAGTGGACCTTGTCCCGGAACACGACACCGTCCTGGCAGACGAACTCGATCCACACGCTGGGACCGTCGATGCGCACGTAGTCGCCCTGGGTGTCCAGGCCCGTGCCGCCGGAGTAGGAGATGTACGTCTGGTCGAGTTCCTTGGCGTACGTCTTCATGAGCTTGTCGGCCGTGGCCTCGTCCGCGACGGACACCCACGGCTCGATCGCCGCCAGGATTAGCTTCTTCTGCTTCGGCGACAGCTCGCTGACCTTGATGCCCTCCTTGGTCTCCGGGAAGTCGCCGTCCTTGCTCGGGCCGAGCAGCACGTCGCTGAACGACTCGGACAGCTTGGCCTCGGCCAGCTGCTCCGTGGTCAGGCTCGCGGTCAGCTTGAGCATGCCGTTGCGGTACTTCGCCAGCGGCGCGTACGTGGTGCCGTCGTCCGCGGTCCAGCTGGAGGGCTCGACGCCGGTGAAATAGGGGCTGGCGCCGGAGACCTTGCCGTCCTTGTACGTGATGTTCACGGCGGTGTGGTGGCCGCCGAAGTGGAGCTGCCAGGTGCCGGTCGCCGACGGGGTGCCCAGGAACGACAGGAAGTAGAGACCGCTGCCGTACCCGCCACCGCCTCCGGCACCGCCGGACGGCGGGGCGCCGGTGGGGGCGTCCGTGGGAACGTCCGTCGCCGTCGCACTCGGGTCCGCCGAGGCCGAGTCGGTCGCCGTGTCGGTCGCCGTGGTGGAGGGGGCGGCCGAGGGAGCGTCCGTCGGCGCGCCCGCGGTGCTGGTGGCCTCCGCCGAGGCGAGCACGTCGTCGGCCATGAGCGTCTGCATGACGTGGTCGTAGCCGGTGTCCTTGCCGTCGCCCAGCGCCACCTTCAGCACATGCTCGGCGGCGGCCAGCTGGTCGTCCGTCAGGGTGCTGAACTCGATGCCGTTGCGGCAGGACGCGCCGCACGGCAGGTTCGACCAGGCGGTCGCGTTCGCCTGGGTGAAGTCCAGCAGCGTCGAGGACTGCTGGTCGGTGGTGAGCGTGTTGAGGAACGCGTTGGCGGCGGCGACCACGGCCGCGACGCCCTTGGCGTTCTTGTTGACGGGGCGCTGCACGCCCACGCCGGATTTCTGCGCCCCTTCGGTCGACGCATTGGCGACGGCGAATCCGCCGCCGACCAGGACTATGGCCGTGGCAGCACCGGCCACACCCCGCCAAGTCCGTCGCGTACGCACCTGACGGGTTCTTTCTCGGCTCACGAACCTCTCCTTTGGAGACAGGGTGGAGAAAGGCATGTAAAAACGCAGCGGCCTTACGGGAAGCACCCGTTGGCCTGCTGTGACGCCAGGGACAGTACCAACAACGACGTGGACACTCAACGCGTGAAAGGCGGCTGAAGAACGACTTCGAATCACCTCCGAAATTCTTCAGAATTCACAGCTTTAAGATTTCACAGACTGAGTTGAATTCACTGGGGGAACTAACAGGTTCCGCTTATTCGGCAAATAAAAAAGTGGCGGTCCCACACGAGGTGGAACCGCCACGAATCAGGAGACAGCGACCGCTAGAACACCGGCGTGCCGTCCTGCGTCAGTTTCCAGTTGACGGCTGCGAAGGCCGCCGGGTCGATCGTGCCCTTCGCCGTGGCGTAGGCGATCATCAGGTCGCGGACCTGGTTGGTGGAGCTGTACGCGGTCTCGGCGGCGGCGATGTGCGGGTAGCCGGAGCCGCCGTTGGCGCGGTAGTTGTTCACCGCGACGACGAAGACCTGGTCGTCGGCGACCGCGGTGCCGTTGTAGGCCAGGTTCTTGATGCGCGAGCCCTCGGCCGCCGCGATGTCGATCTCGTAGGAGACGCCGGCCGCCATGTCGTACATGTAGTCCCAGAAGCTGTCGGCGTTGGTGAGGGTCGTGGTGTCGACCGCCGTGCCGGACGGGACCTGGTGGTAGTACTTCGCCGCGTACTCCAGGTAGTCCTTGAGCTGGGCGCCGGTGAGCTTCTTGCCGTAGAGGGTGTTCTCGTAGACGTAGAGGCCCGCGACATCGCGGATCGTCACGTCACCGGCCGGGATGCTGGCGGTGCGGCTGAAGCACGCGGCGACCGAGATCAGCGGGAGCGCCGCGTCGGCCGCCGACAGGCCCGCCTTCACCGCGTCCATCTGGACCTGCTGGATGAAGTCGATGGCGGGGACGTCCTTCCAGCAGGCCTCCGCCGTCGACATCGCCTCGGTGCACGTGCCGATCGCGGTGTTGACGTACTTGACCACCGCGTCGTGGTCCGCGGTGAGGAGTTCGGTGATCCGCGGGTCCTCGTCGACCGTGTTGCTGTTCAGGGTCGTCGCGGTCTTGCTGGTGATCTTCCAGCGGCCGTGCTCCAGTTCCAGCTCGAAGTCGAAGACCGAGAGGCGGTAGCCGTAGCAGTACGGCTCGGAGAGGAGGACGTCCTCGCCGGTCTCCTCGTTCTTCACGGTGTAGGTGGGGACGTCGACGTGGGTGTGGCCGACGAGGATCGCGTCGATGCCCGGCACCTGCTCGGCGACCAGGTTGGAGGCGTTCTCCACGTACGGGAGTTCGTCGCCCCACGAGGTCGAGCCGTCCAGGCCGGAGTGGTCGGTGAGGAAGACGACGTCACAGCCGAGGGCGCGCAGCCGGGGCACGTACTTCTTCGCCTGCTCGACCAGGCCCGGGAAGACCAGCTTGCCGGAGACGTTGTCCTTGTCCCACAGGGCGATGCCCGGGTTGGTGAGGCCGAGGATGCCGACCTTGATGTCCGGGGCGCCGGGCACCCTGATCCGCTTGACGGTGTAGGGCGGGAACGCGGGCTTCAGCGTCTTCGCGTCCAGGGCGTTGGCGCCGAGCAGCGGGAAGTGGCACTGCTTCTCGAAGGTGCGCAGCAGCTCCACGCCGTAGTTGAACTCGTGGTTGCCGAGGGCGGCGGCGTCGTAGCGCATCTCGTTCATGGCGACCGCCATGGGGTGCTTGACGCCCTTGGTGATGGGGTCGACGTTCGCGTAGTAGGCCGCGAGGGACGTGCCCTGGATGATGTCGCCGGCGTCGACGAGCAGGACCCGGTCCTCGCCCTTCTGCTCACGCAACTGCTTGACGAGGGTGGCGATCCGCGCGATGCCGTACGTGTTGCCCTTGCTGTCCTTGTACGCGGCGTTCGTGTAGTAGTCCCAGTTGAAGACGTGACTGTGCAGGTCGGTGGTGCCCAGAACGGAGAACGACCAGGTACGGGGCTTGCAGTCGGGCTTCTTGGTGGCGGCCTCGGCGGTGCCGGTGCCGAGCGTCCCGGCGACGGCGACCGCCGCGCCGGTCACGGCCGACTTCTGCACGAACTCACGGCGGTTCAGGGGAAGGGCGGGCATTCAGGGCTCCTGGGGCTCTAGAGGCACGATCGGACGGGCGCGGCGGCGGAACTACCCGCGTAGATGCTTGCCTTCGCCCATTACCGGCGTAACCACGAACGCCCCAAGGGCCGGTCAAGGATTCCCAAGACCGGCCCAAGTGCGGCTGTGAACACATGCCCTACAGGGACGAGTTGATCTCGATCGTGCCACCCGTCCGCGCAACTCGTCCGGCTCGGCCTTCAGTCGACGTCATTCGGGGACCGCTTGCGCGGGACCAGGGCGGTCAGGTCGATGTCGATGTCGAAGGGGACGGTGACCGTAAGACGCTCGCGGTGGATTCCTGTGGCGACATAGGTCCGCGTCGTCTCGTCGAGCTCGTAGACGTGGACGACCGGAAGCCCCTTCTCGTCCTCCACACGCCAGTAGTGCCGGATGCCCGCCTGGGCGTATTTGAACGGCTTGATACCCCGGTCGCGGTCCTCGGACTCGTCGGACACGACTCCGACGACCAGGGCGACTTCCTCCGGCAGGTACCCCGTCCGGTCCGGATCGAAAGACACGGTGACGGCCAGGACGTCGGGTTCGGGGCGCGTCTTCCTGTCGATACGGATCGTCATCTCCCGATCCGCGTCGAACCCCCGCGGAGCCTGCTCCCGGAGCGCCCTTGTCACGTTTTCGACAACGCGGGCATGCCAGGACCGCTGGGGAGACATCATGAAGATCAGGGCCCCGTCGATCAGTTCGGTGTGGCGCGGCAGGTCGGGTGCATGATCGAGATCATCAGCCTCCCACCCGCTGGGCCGCGGAGGCCGCATCCACTCCGGCAGGGCCTCCCACGCGGGGACGCTCATCGCGCGCTCCTTGCCCGTCGGTATCCCGAACTCAGTATTCCGCAGGGTCCGGCACTCCAGATGTGTCCTCGGGCCTGTGGCCCGCACGGCCGTGGACACGGTCACCAGGGAGTCGAGATCCTTCTCCCGCACCGCATCGCGCCCGAACCGCACCACACCGATCGCACCGACCCGACCGCGCCCCGTGTGTGGCGGCGGCCGACACCTGGGTCAGGGCCGCCGCCACACACGTCGGGCCTACAGGAACGAGTTGATCTCGATCGTCTCGTCCCGGCCCGGACCCACGCCGATCGCGGAGATCGGGGCGCCGGACATCTCCTCCAGCGCCTTCACGTAGTTCTGGGCGTTCTTGGGCAGGTCCGAGAAGGACTTGGCCTTGGTGATGTCCTCGGACCAGCCCGGCAGGGTCTCGTAGACGGGCTTCGCGTGGTGGAAGTCGGTCTGCGAGTACGGCAGCTCCTCGACCCGCTTGCCGTCGATCTCGTACGCCACGCAGACCGGGATCTGCTCCCAGCCGGTGAGGACGTCCAGCTTGGTGAGGAAGAAGTCCGTGAGGCCGTTCACGCGGGTCGCGTAGCGGGCGATGACCGCGTCGAACCAGCCGCAGCGGCGGTCACGGCCGGTGGTCACACCCCGCTCGCCGCCGATACGGCGCAGCGCGGCGCCGTCCTCGTCGAAGAGCTCGGTCGGGAACGGGCCCGCGCCGACGCGGGTCGTGTACGCCTTGAGGATGCCGATGACCCGGCTGATCTTCGTCGGGCCGACACCGGAGCCGGTGCAGGCACCGCCGGCGGTGGGGTTCGAGGACGTCACGAACGGATACGTGCCGTGGTCGATGTCCAGGAGCGTGCCCTGGCCGCCCTCGAAGAGGACGACCTTGTTCTCCTCCAGGGCCTGGTTGAGGACCAGGACCGTGTCGGCGACGTACGGAGCGAGCTTCTCCGCGTAGCCGAGCAGCTCCTCGACGACCTGCTCGATGGCGATGGCACGCCGGTTGTAGAGCTTGGTGAGCATCTGGTTCTTGACGTCGAGGGCCGCCTCGACCTTCTGGGTCAGGATCGACTCGTCGTAGAGGTCCTGGACCCGGATACCGACCCGGTTGATCTTGTCGGCGTAGGTCGGTCCGATACCGCGCCCCGTCGTACCGATCTTCCGCTTTCCGAGGAAGCGTTCCGTCACCTTGTCGACGGTCACGTGGTACGGCGTGATGATGTGCGCGTTACCGCTGATCATGAGCTTGGACGTGTCGACGCCACGCTCGTTCAGACCGCTCAGCTCGGAGAGCAGGACCGACGGGTCGACGACGACACCGTTGCCGATGACCGGAACACACGTGGGCGAGAGGATTCCGGAAGGGAGGAGATGGAGCGCGTACTTCTGGTCGCCTACGACGACCGTGTGGCCGGCGTTGTTGCCACCCTGATAACGCACCACGTAGTCGACGGATCCGCCTAGCAGGTCCGTCGCCTTTCCCTTGCCTTCGTCACCCCACTGAGCACCGAGCAGCACAAGTGCGGGCACGCGCGTACACCCCTTCCGGGCGGGGCATGTCCAAGGTCAGGGGCGTACGCGTAAGGTTCGTCGCCGCGTACCACCGCGACCGTCGTTGGCCGCACAACCGTCGGACCGGATGCCCCGGAATAGACGAAGCCCCTGGCGCAATAGCGCAAGGGGCTCTTGCACAGTGATGCTACCCGAGGAAGCGAGGCACGACCGAGGTGGCGACATTCGCGACGTCCGGTCAGGCGTCTGATCAGCTGCTGGTGATCATCGATCCGGCGGCGAGGGAGACGGACGGGGAGTCCGTCCGGATCGCGAAAGACGTGCTCAGCGCGGGTGCGACCGCGAAGGTGTGCATGCCGGACGGGCCCGAGGAATTCGCCCGTGCACTGTCCCGCAGGGGCTCGAGGCGGCCGGTTGTCATCGGTGACGACGGGGCGCTGGTCCGTGCCGTGACCTTTCTGCACCGGCAGCGGGAGCTGGCCGGATGTGCGCTGTCGGTGGTCCCGGTGGGCGGCGCGCTGAGCGTCGCGCACGCGCTGGGGGTGCCCGCCGGTGCGGTGGCGGCGGCGCGGACGGTCCTGGACGGCGTGGAACGGCGCCTGGACCTGCTGGTCGACGACAGCGACGGGGTGGTCCTCGGCGCGCTGCGGATCCCGCCCCTGGCGGCCGCGCGGGAGACTCCGGAACCGGCGGCGGCACGCGGCTGGCTGCGCCCGTACCAGCACCTCGTCCGCTCCCTGTCCACCCGGCCGGCCCCGACCGTGCCCCGCCCCGGCGCCGCGCGCCTGCGTGTCGAGGTCGACGGCGAGACGGTGATCGACCTGGACCAGCCGGTGGAGGGCATCTCGGTGACCCCGGGCGCCCGCGGCGGCCTGGCGGAGGTGGAGGTACGGCCCCTGTCGGTGGGCGCGGAGGCGACCCCGGTACGGGCCGCGGGCCGCACGGTGACGGTGATCGGGGCGGACTTCCGCTACCGGGCGGACGGCGGGGTGGCGGGTCCGGTACGACGACGCACCTGGCGCGTGGTGGAGGGGGCCTGGGGGCTTACGGTGCCGGGGGGTTCGTAGCGGGGGCTTGGAAGCCGGTGGTGTCGAGGGTGCAGTCGAAGGGGGCCGGGATGGAGAGCTTTTCTCCGAACGGCCTCGTGTCTCGTGACTCGTACCCCTTCGCCGAGGGGTTCCAGAACACGGTGGCCAACTCCTCCTGCATGTCGAGGAGCAGATAAACGGGAACTCCCGCCCTTCCGTAGACCGTGACCTTGTCCGTCAGGTCATCGTCCCGTGTGGAGCTGGAGGTCAGCTCACACGCCAGAAGCAGGGCCTCGCCGTCTCGGCGGTTACTGGTCGTCCGAGAGATGCGTCGGGGTGTTACGTGGATATCCGGTCCGTATGCGCGTTCGTCCCCTGGAAAGACGTAGAGAAACGGGCCGATGCTGATGCGGTGGTCTTCGGGGAGGTGAGACCGCAACTGATCACAGACCAGCTCCATGACGTCCTCGTAATAGGACTTCGACCACGGCGACAAGACGATGCTCCCCCTGATGATCTCGGCCCTGTAGCCGGGCACATCCAACTCGTCGAGGGTGTTCAGCAGATCCTCGAAACTGTGGGGTTCGGTGCCGCTTATCGTCGGTCGCTCAGTCATCAACGTCATGATGCGCCCTCCCCGTGATGCAGACCAGACGCCACTCAGCGTAGCCGGTCGAGCACATCTGCGTGATCGCTTTCGTCCTTGAGCTCCACCCCCGTGAGCCCCAGCTCCCGCCCCCTCGCCATCAGTGCCGCCAGCTTCGTCGCCGCCGTCTCGTACGACAGGCCCAGTGGCGGCCGGATGTTGGAGAGGCAGTTGCGGTCGGCGTCCGTCGTCGCCCCCGGTGTCGGCCGGTAGGTCAGGTACGCGCCCAGGGAGTCCGCCGCCGACATGCCGGGGCGTTCGCCGACCAGGACGACCGCCATCGTCGCGCCCATCGCCGACGCGATGTCGTCGCCGAGGGCCACCCGGGCCTGTTCGGCGAGGACGACCGGGGCGATCCGCCAGCCGGGCAGGCGGGTCGTCGTCGCCCGCACCATCGCCGCCGCGTGCTCGTGCACCGCCCGGCTGGAGAGGCCGTCGGCGACGACGAAGACCACGTCCCAGGGGCCGACCGGGAGGTGGGCGCGGTCCGTGGGATCGAGGCGGCGGCCCAGGTCGGGACGCTGGAGGTAGGTCAGCCGGTCACCGGCCGCGCTGCGCACCCGTACCGTCGGCATCCCGGTCAGCGCGGCCGCGACCACCTCCGGTGCGAACGGCGAGTGCACCGCGTCCCGAGCGGCCGCATGGGCGGCCTGGAGGCCGAGGCGGTGGCGGGTGGGGAGACCGGAGCCGGCGCGGCCGAGGCCGATCCTGGCCTGGGTGTGGCGGCGGAGCAGCGGCCACAGCTCGTCGGGTTCGGGTCCGGCGGCCATGCCGGTCGTGCGGCCGGTTCCCTTCCGGTCGTCGTCGGCGACCACTCCGGTCATGCCGCCCCCTGCCTGCCGGGCTCCGTCGACGGTCGTCCGCGTCAGTGCGGTTGTCTCGGTCACCTGGGTCCTCTCGGTCATGCGGCCAGTTCCCTTCCGATGGCCGTCAGCGGATGGCCGTTGACCTCGCGCAGGCCGCCGGCCTCGTCCAGCAGGCCCATCGATTCCAGCCAGGCCTCGAACTCCGGGGCCGGGCGCAGGCCGAGTACCTCGCGCAGGTAGAGCGCGTCGTGGTACGAGGCGGACTGGTAGTTGAGCATGATGTCGTCGCCGCCCGGGGTGCAGATCACGAAGGACGCGCCGGCCACGCCGAGCATGGTGAGCATCGTCGCGATGTCGTCGTCGTCCGCGTCGGCGTGGTTGGTGTAGCAGATGTCCAGGCCCATGGGCAGGCCGAGGAGCTTGCCGCAGAAGTGGTCCTCCAGGGCGGCGCGCAGGATCTGGCGGCCGTCGTAGAGGTACTCCGGGCCGATGAAGCCGACGACGGTGTTGACGAGGAGCGGGTCGTAGCGGCGGGCCACGGCGTAGGCGCGCGCCTCCACCGTCTGCTGGTCCACCCCGTGGTGCGCGTCGGCCGACAGGGCGCTGCCCTGGCCGGTCTCGAAGTACATCGCGTTGCGCCCGACCGTGCCCCGGTCCAGCGCGCGCACCGCGTCGTACGCCTCGTCGAGCAGAGGGAGCGTCACGCCGAAGGACGCGTTCGCGGCCTGGGTGCCGGCGATGGACTGGAAGACCAGGTCGACAGGGGCGCCGCGCTCGATCAGGTCCACGCTCGTCGTGACGTGGCACAGGACGCAGGACTGGGTGGGGATGGCGTAGCGGGTGATCACGCCGTCCAGGAGGTCCAGCAGGGCGTGTACGGCGGCGGGGCTGTCGGTCGCCGGGTTGATGCCGATCACCGCGTCGCCGGAGCCGAGGAGGAGGCCGTCGAGGAGGGCGGCGGCGACTCCGGCGGGGTCGTCGGTGGGGTGGTTGGGCTGGAGGCGGGTGGCGAGCCGGCCCGGGAGGCCGATGGTGGAGCGGAAGGCGGTGACGACCCGTACCTTGCGCGCGACGGCCACCAGGTCGGCGTTGCCCATCAGTTTGGAGACCGCCGCGGTCATCTCGGGGGTGAGCCCGGGGGCGAGGGCGGCGAGCGCGGCCGTGTCCGCCGCCTCCGACAGCAGCCACTCGCGGAACTCGCCGACCGTCAGCCCGGCGACCGGCGCGAACACGGCCGCGTCATGGGTGTCCACGATCAGCCGGGTCACGTCGTCGTCCTCGTACGGGATCAGCGGCTCGGCCAGGAAGCGGGCGAGCGGCACCTCGGCCAGCGCCCAGCGGGCCGCGACCCGCTCCTGGGCGGAGGCCGCGGCGAGGCCGGCCAGCCGGTCGCCGGAGCGTTCCGGGCTCGCGGCGGCCAGCAGCCGGGCGAGCGAGCCGAACCGGTAGCGGTGGCCGCCGAGGGCGGCGGTGTACGTGCTCATGGCGGCGACCGTACGAGGGGCGTGTTGCCGCCAGATTTCCCATGGCCTTCTAAAGGTATGAGTGACAAACATTTAACGCACCGACGCCCCTGGCCGACTCATTCGGACTACAGAGTTCCGGTCCAGTACCGCACCGGACCACCAGGAGAGGGGCCAGCCCGATGGCAGTGGACGAGGGAGTCGCCCCAGGGGCGAACACCAGCGAGGAAAGCGCCGTTCACCGGCTCAAGCCGAACGCCATCGGCTTGCTGGGCGTGGTCTTCATGGCCGTCGCGACGGCCGCGCCGATCACCGCGATGACGGGCAACGTGCCCTTCATGGTGTCGGCGGGCAACGGCATCGGCGCCCCGGCCAGCTACCTGGTCGCAATGGTCGTCCTGGCAATCTTTTCTGTCGGCTTCACGTCGATGGCCAAGCACATCACCTCCACCGGCGCCTTCTACGGCTTCATCTCCTACGGCCTCGGCCGCACCGTCGGCCTCGCCTCCGGACTGCTCGCGACCTTCGCGTACGTCGTCTTCGAGCCGGCACTGATCGGCATCTTCTCGGTGTTCGCCAACACCACGCTCAAGGACCAGACCGGCCTCGACATCCCGTGGTGGGCCTTCGCGATCCTGATGCTCGCCATCAACGCGACCGGCACCTGGTTCGGGGTCTCGGTCGCCGAGAAGCTCCTCGTCGTGCTGCTGGGCACGGAGGTCACCGTGCTCGCGGCGATGGCCATCTCGGTCGCCCTGCACGGCGGCGGCCCGCACGGCTTCACCTTCGGGCCGGTCAACCCGGTCAACGCCTTCAAGGGCACGTCCGCCGGTCTCGGCCTCTTCTTCGCCTTCTGGTCGTGGGTCGGCTTCGAGTCGACGGCGATGTACGGCGAGGAGTCCCGCGACCCGAAGAAGATCATCCCCAAGGCGACGATGATCTCGGTCCTCGGCGTCGGCGTCTTCTACGTCTTCGTCTCCTGGATGGCCATCATCGGCAACGGCGAGTCGGAGGCGGTGAAGGCGGCCTCCTCCGCGAACCCGCTCGCCCTCTTCTTCAACCCGACCGAGCACTACGTCGGCCACTGGGCGGTCGTCGTCATGCAGTGGCTGATGATCACCGGCTCGCTGGCCTGCGGCATGGCCTTCCACAACTGCGCCGCCCGCTACATGTACGCGCTCGGCCGCGAGGGCGTCCTGCCGAAGCTCCAGCGCACGATCGGCCGTACCCACGCCGACCACGGCTCCCCGCACATCGCGGGCCTGGTGCAGACGGCGATCTCCGCCGTCCTGATCGCCGCGTTCTGGATCGCGGGCAAGGACCCGTACAACGCCCTCTACGTCCTGCTCGCCATCCTCGGCACCATGGCGATCCTGGTCGTGCAGGCGGTCTGCTCCTTCGCGGTCCTCGCCTACTTCCGCAAGAACCACCCCGAGAGCCGGCACTGGTTCAGGACCTTCGCCGCCCCGCTGATCGGCGGCGTCGCGATGCTCGCCGTGGTCGTCCTGCTGGTGTCCAACATGGGCGTCGCGGCCGGCGCGGAGTCCGGCTCGCTGCTGCTGAAGGCGACCCCCTGGCTGGTGACCCTGGTCGCGGCGACGGGCATCGGCTACGCGCAGTACCTCAAGCGCCGTTCACCCGAGCGGTACGCGCTGCTGGGGCGGACGGTGCTGGAGGAGACCAAGGAGCGGTAGGGGCGGGCGGGGGTGACGGTTCGTGGAAGCGGGGTGAAGGTTCCGCTGCCCGTACAGACGTAGCGCACCTGTCTACGTACGGTGCGTACATGCCAGGTGAGTTACGGACCGGCCGTACGGTCGCCGCAGCAGTCGCCGGTGCCGTCCTCGTCGTCGCCCCGGCCGTCGCCCCCGGGACCGCGAGTGCGGCAGCCGCGCCCCGCACCTTCCAGTACACCTGCACCTTCGGGCTACTCAGCGGGCAGTCGATGACGGGGTCGGTCGTGTGGAACGTCTCCGACACCCACGTGGTCGGGCGGCCGACTCCACGGCTGCCGGTGGCCGCGTCGGCGACGGTCGGGGGACTCATCCCGCCCGCGCTGCGGACGGCCGGGGCGACGAGCCTCGAAGGCACGGCCAAAGTGCACGCCGTCGTGGCCGCGCCGCAGGGAGACATGGACATCACCGTGCCGATGGACGTGCCCGTGACCCAGATCCCGCCCTCCGGGTCGATAACCGTCCCGGCGAACGGGACCGCGCCGTCGCTCACCTTCACGAAGGCGGGCCCCGCGAAGATCCTCGCCGGTGACATCGAGATGCGTGTGACGCCGCGGCAGGCGGACGGCAGCGAGACGCAGCTGGGCACGGTGAACGCGTCGTGCAGCGTGGACTCGGGCCAGGACAGGGTCGTGTCGTCGTTCCGGATCCGGCCGGCCTCGTCACCGACGCCGACGCCGACACCGACGCCAACCACGTCATCGCCGTCCAACGGGTCGGGGTCGGGGTCGGGATCGGGCGGCGGGGCGCATGGATCCGGGTCCGGTGCGGGTTCCGGGACGGGTTCCGGGTCCGGTTCGGGTTCGGGGAACACGGGGACCGGGGGCTCTCAGGGTTCCCACCAGGGCGGTGCCTCCCGCAGCCCCGATCCCGGCGGGTCGGCCGGCGCGAGCGGTTCGACGTCCCCGTCCGCGTCCCCGTCCGCGTCCGCGTCGGCCGTCGCGGGCGGTGCGCCGACCCTCGCCGCGCCCAGGACCGACTCCGACGACCGCACCCGCGCGCAGGACCGTACGGCCTTCCCGGTCCCGTTGCGCGCGGCGCTCGCGGTGCTGGCCGTGGCCGGGGCCGCGTTCGGCAGCGCGGTGTGGTTCCGGCGCCGGGGTGACGATGGCTGAGGGCGCGGCGGGCGGCGAGGAGCAACCGGGGCGCACCACCAACGCGAGCAACTACGGCGAGGGACCGCAGATCGTCGCCGAGTCCGTCGGCGTGGTGAACAACTACGGTTACGGCTCCGGCACCGGCGGTGCGCCGCAGGACGAACTGACCACGGCGGCGGCCGAGTTGGCGGACGCGGTGTGGACGCGCTGGGACGCCGAGGCGGCCGAGCACGGCCTCCAGGACCCCGAGCCGCGGCTGCGGGTGCGCTGGACG
Organism: Streptomyces sp. NPDC048277; assembly: GCF_040652235.1. Classification (NCBI taxonomy): domain Bacteria; kingdom Bacillati; phylum Actinomycetota; class Actinomycetes; order Kitasatosporales; family Streptomycetaceae; genus Streptomyces; species Streptomyces sp. NPDC048277. The sequence goes on along the minus strand of NZ_JBEZLQ010000015.1, from coordinate 59,766 downwards.
GCCGTCGCCGGGCGGGTGGAGTCGGACCACCCCGAAGTGGTCTGGCAGGGCCGGACCGAGGAGGACCTGACCGGGGACCTGGACGACATCGCCCACGTCTACGGGCTGCTTCCCGCCCCCGGCCGCCTGGTGGTGCTGGGCAGGCCCGGTTCCGGAAAGACGTGGCTGGGCGTGCGGTTCGTACTGAAGCGGCTGGCGGAACGGCGCGGTGGCGCACCCGTCCCGGAGATCTTCAGCCTGGGCTCGTGGAACCCGCAGGAGGTCTCGCTGAACGACTGGCTGAGCCGCCAGTTGAGCCGTGACCAGCCCTGGCTGACCGCCGCCACCCGCGACGGGCGGGCGACGCTCGCGGAGCGGCTGGTGGGCAGAAAGCTGATCCTGCCCGTCCTGGACGGGTTCGACGAGATCCCCGACGGCCTCCGGCGCGAGGCGCGCGAGGCACTCGCCAGGACATCGCTGCCGTACGTGCTCACCAGCCGCCCGCAGGAGTACCGGGACGCGGTGCGGGATTCCAAGGGACTGCACGGCGCCGCCGTCGTGGAGCTGTCCGATCTCTCGCCGGCCGAATCGGTGCGGTATCTGCGGCTCAGCAGCCCGACGGACGCCGGGTCCGGCTGGGACCGGGTGGAGGAGGCCATGCGGCGCGATCCCGGCGGCCCGCTGAGCCGGACGCTCGCCACCCCGCTGATGGTCGCCCTGGCCGCGGCGGTCCACGGCGAGCGCGGGGCGGGCGGGACGGAGGGGGCGAGTTCCGCGGACGGCCCGGACCGCGGCCCCGAGGCACTGCTGAAGGCCGCCGCCACCCCGGACCTGGAGAGCAGGCTGCTCGCCGCGTTCCTGCCCTCGGTGTACCGGCGCCGGCCCGGCGAGCGGCATCGGTGGAGCGCGCGGCGCGCCCAGCGGTGGCTCACCTACCTCGCGCACGATCTGGAGCGGCGCGAGCAGCCGACCCGCAACCTGGCCTGGTGGGAACTCGGCACGACGCTGCCGCCCCGGCAGCGGACCGCCGTGATCGCGTTCCTCGCCGGGCTGTCCTTCGCGTTCGTCACCGCGGTCGGCAACATCCCCGTCGACCTGATCGGCGCCCACCTCGGGCTCGGTTTCGCGGTGCGGCGCGGGCTGGTCGTCGGCGCCCTGCACGGGCTGCTGCTCGGCGCGGCGTGCGGCTTCATCTACCACCGGGCCAGCGGCAACGACCTGCTGAAACCGTCACCGATCGAGATCACCCTGCGCCGTGAGGCCCAACGGCGGCTGCGGGACGGGCTGTTGAGCAGGATCGCCATCGGTTCGCTGGTCGCGCTGGTGGGCGCGGTGGCGATCGTCGCCGTCGACCGGTCCGTGGTGCCGTGGCTGGGACTCGACGACGGACAAGGCGGCGGACTGGTGTCCGCGGCCCAGTTGCCGCTGATCTTCTGGCTCGGGACCGGGCTGGTGCTCGCGATCACGGCCTGGCTGGAGGCGCCGGTCGACGTGGACAGGTCCGTGAGCTGCGTGGACCTGCTGCGGATGAACCGCAGGAACGTGCACGCCCACATCGGCGTCTGGGCGCTCGTGTTCGGCTTCATCGCCTGGTTCGGCGGCAGCTTCACCGAGACCCCGCTGCGCAGCATCCAGCTGGGGCTGGTCTTCGGCATCGAGGGCGCGTTCGGGGGCGGCCTCGGATACGGGCTCTGTCTGACCGCGTGGGGGCAGTGGATCGCGCTGGCCCGGGTCTGGCTGCCGCTGACGGGACGGCTGCCCTGGCGCCTGGTCACGTTCCTGGAGGACGCGTGCGACCGGGGGGCGTTGCGGCGGACGGGGGCGGTGTACCAGTTCCGGCACGGGCGGTTGCAGGACCACCTCACGAACAGCTGAAGCGCACCCGCCGAGGGGCCCCGGAGCAGCGCGCTTCACTCCTGCCCGAAGCGCTCCTCGCGGCGCACCCGCCACCGCTCCATCATCTGCGCGATCTCCTCGTCCACGAACTCGAAGAACGCGAGCGTCTCGGCCATCCGCCGCCCCGCCGGGGTGTCCGCGCCGAGGCTGCTCACGCCCTCGCGCAGCGCCCCCTCCCAGCGCTTGATCACGGCCTCCCGGTTGGTGAGCGCCTCGTACCACTGGTTGCTGTGCACCCGGTACCGCTCCCGCCGCGACCCGGGCTCGCGCTCCCGGGCCACCATGTGCTGCTGTGCCAGATAGCGCACCCCGCCGGACACCGCCGCCGGGCTGACCTGGAGCTGCTCCCCGAGTTCCGCCGAGGTCAGGGTGCCCGAGTCGGAGGACAGCAGGGCCGCGAAGATACGCGCCGGCATGCGCTGCATCCCGGCCTCGACGAGCTGCGCCGCGAAGCTCTCCACGAACATGGAGACCGCTTCCCGGTCCCGCCCCACCGCATCCGTAGTCATGGTCACCACCCTAGCGACGGTTTCTACACTTCCTTAACTTCACAAGTTTCTGAAAGAAGCGTACGTTCTGAAGCATGACGAAGGCAATCACGGTCGCCGGGCTCCACAAGTCCTTCGGCCGCACCCACGCCCTGGACGGCCTCGACCTGGCCGTCGAGGCCGGCGAGGTGCACGGCTTCCTCGGCCCCAACGGCGCCGGCAAGTCCACCGCCATCCGGGTCCTGCTGGGCCTGCTGCGCGCCGACTCGGGCGCCGCGCAGATCCTGGGCCGCGACCCGTGGACGGACGCCGTGGAGGTGCACCGCAGGATCGCCTACGTCCCCGGGGACGTGACCCTCTGGCGCAACCTCTCCGGCGGTGAGGTCATCGACCTGTACGGCCGACTGCGCGGCGGCCTCGACAGGTCCCGCCGGGCCGACCTCATCGACCGCTTCGAGCTGGACCCGACGAAAAAGGGCCGTACCTACAGCAAGGGCAACCGCCAGAAGGTCGCCCTGGTCGCCGCGTTCGCCTCGGACGTCGACCTGCTGATCCTCGACGAACCGACCTCGGGCCTCGACCCCCTGATGGAGGAGGTCTTCCAGCGCTGTGTGGAGGAGGAGCGCGACCGCGGCCGTACGGTCCTGCTCTCCTCGCACATCCTGAGCGAGGTCGAGGAGCTCTGCGACCGGGTGAGCATCATCCGCAACGGCCGTACCGTCGAGTCCGGCTCCCTCGCCGACCTGCGCCATCTCACCCGCACCAGCGTGACCGCCGAACTGGCCGGTCCGCCCAACGGGTTGGCGCACCTCCCCGGCGTGCACGACCTCGACGTGCAGGGCCACCGGATCCGCCTCCAGGTCGACAGCGACCATCTCACCGCCGTACTGCGCTCGTTGAGCGAGACCGGCGTACGGTCCCTGACCTCCACGCCCCCGACCCTGGAGGAACTCTTCCTGCGCCACTACCAGGACGAGACCGAGCGGGTGGCGGCCCGATGACATCCCCTGTATCGCTCATGGGCACCGGCACCCTGCTGCGCTTCGCGCTGCGCCGCGACCGGGTGATGACCCCGGTCTGGATCGCGGTGAACGCGCTGATGGTCCTCTCCATGCCGAACACCCTGAAGAGCCTCTACGGCACGGAGTCCGAACGTACCGATCTGGTCCGCCAGTTGGAGACCAACGCCTCCTTCCGCGCCCTGATCGGCCCGATCCACGACACCTCGATCGGCGGCCTGACGGCCTGGCGGGTGGGCGTGTACGCCGGGCTCCTCGCGGCCGTCACCAGCCTGCTCATCGTCGTACGGCACACCCGTGACGAGGAGGAGACCGGCCGCGCGGAACTGCTGGCGTCCGGCGCGGTGGGCCGCCGGGCCTCCCTGACGGCGGCCCTGCTGGCGTCGGCCGTGGCGAACGGGGTGCTGGCCCTTCTCGTCGCCGCCGGTCTGGCGAACCAGGGCGCCGCCGGCGCGGCGGCCTTGGGGCTCGGCGTCGGCGCGGTCGGCATGGTCTTCGCGACAATGGCGGCGATCGTGGCTCAGCTGACGGAGAGCGCGCGGCTGGCCAGGGGGCTGACGTCGGCGGTCCTGGACGCGGCCTTTGTGCTCCGCGCGGCGGGCGACTCGGCGAGCACGGACGGCGGGTCGGTGTGGACGTGGCTCTCGCCCCTGGGCTGGCTGGAGAACCTCCGCCCCTTCGCCGCCGAACGCTGGTGGGTACTGCTCCTCTTCGCGGCGGCGGTGCTCGTGCAGGCCGGAGCGGCCTACGGGCTGGCCGGCCGCCGCGACCTCGGCATGAGCTTCTTCCCCGCCCGCCCCGGTCCGGCCGCCGGCCGCCTCGGCTCCGCGGCCGCCCTCGCCTGGCGGCTCCAGCGGGGCGGGGTGCTCGGCTGGTCGCTCGGCTTCTTCCTGGCGGGCGTGATCTACGGCGGCCTGACGGACGGCGCGGCCGACCTGGTCGGCAACAACAAGAACGCCCGCGAGATCTTCGAGCGGATGGGCGGCCAGAGCGGGCTGACCGACGCGTTCCTCGCCTCGATGGTCGGCATGCTGGGCCTGATCGCCGCGCTCTACGTCGTGGCGTCCGTCCTCCGCCTGAACGGCGAGGAGACCTCGGGCCGCGCCGAACCCCTGCTGGCCTGCGCGGTGAGCCGGCTGCGCTGGGCGGCCGGCCATCTGGCCATCGCCTTCGGCGGCTCGGCCCTGATCATGCTGCTGGCCGCGGCGGGCTTCGCCGTCGGCTACGGCCGGGAGGTGGGCCCCATCGTCGGCGCCTGCCTGCTGCAGCTCCCAGCGGTGTGGGTGATCGGCGGCCTGGCACTGCTCCTGTACGGCGCCGCGCCCCGCCTGGCCCCGGCCGCCTGGGGTGTCGCGGTGGCGGTCCTCCTGATCGGCTGGGTGGGCCCGGCCCTGAACGCCCCGCAACTCGTCCTCGACCTCTCCCCCTTCGGCCACCTCCCGAAGCTGCCGGGCGGGGAGATGACGTGGACGCCGGTGCTGGTCCTGCTGACGCTGGCCGGGGGGTTGACGGCGGCAGGGCTGATGGGGCTGCGCCGCCGGGACCTGACGGGATGACCCGAGGGGTGGCACACGACCGGGCGCCTGACCGGCCGACGGCCAATCGGCTGGGCGGCCGGCCAGCTGCGGGCCTGACCGGCAGAGCGCCAGGCGGCCGGGCGGTGGGCCGCCGGGCTCCCGACCGGCTGGCGGCTGGGCAGTTGGGCAGTTGGGCAGTTGGGCGGGAACCTCCGTGCGGCCCGCGCACGTCCCTCCCTGGCATGGGACAACGTATGCAGGCCGCGGCGGGGTGCCTGACCGCGGCCGTCGGCGCGGGGGCGGGGCTCGCGGTGTGGGCGGTCGACGTCCGGTCGCGGCTGTGGCGCTTCGAGCAGGCCCCGGACTGGAGCGTCCTCTACGCCGAACTGCCGCTGGCCGTCCTCGGCGGAACCGCCGCCGCACTCGCCGTCTGGGCCCTGGTCCACCGGTTCAGACCGTGACGGCGAGCCCCTCCAGCCCCCGGATCACGAAGTTCGGCTTCCGGTTCGGGTCGGCGGCCAGGTTCAGCGTGGGTGCCTTCTCCAGCAGGGCCGTCATGGACGCGGCCAGTTCGATGCGGGCGAGCGGGGCGCCGATGCAGTAGTGGATGCCGGCGCTGAAGGAGATGTGCGGGTTGTCGGCGCGGGTGAGGTCGAGGCGGTCGGGGTTCCGGAAGACGGCCGGGTCGTGGTTGGCGGAGCCGAAGAGCATGGCGATCTCGGCGCCGCGCGGGATCGTGGTCCCGTCGATCTCGATCTCGTCCAGCACCCAGCGTTCGAAGAGCTGGAGCGGGGTGTCGTAGCGCATCAGCTCCTCGATCGCGGTGGGGATCAGGGAGTGGTCGGCGCGGAGGGCGGCGAGCTGGCCGGGGTTGCGGAAGAGGGCGTACCAGCCGTTGACCGTGGCGTTGACGGTGGCCTCGTGGCCGGCGTTGAGGAGCAGGACGGCCGTGGAGATCATCTCCTGCTCGGTGAGGCGGTCGTCCTCGTCGTGGGCGGCGATGAGTCCCGAGATCAGGTCCTCGCCGGGCTCCTTGCGCCGCTCGGCGATCAGTTCGCGCAGGTAGTCGGAGAACTCGACGGAGGCCCTGACCGCCCTCGCGGCCGTGTCCTCGGACGGGTTCAGCTCGTACATCCCGCAGATGTCGGCCGACCAGGGGCGCAGCGGGGCCCGGTCGGCCTCCGGGATGCCGAGCATCTCGGCGATGACGGCGACGGGGAGCGGTTCGGCGACATCGGTGAGCAGGTCGCCGCCGCCGTCGCGGACCAGCCCGTCGACGAGTTCGCCGGCGAGCCGGGCGACGTACGGCTTGAGCCGCTCGACCGTGCGCGGGGTGAACGCCTTCGACACCAGGCGGCGGATACGGGTGTGGTCCGGGGGTTCGAGGTCGAGCATGCCGTGGTCGTTGAGGGTGTGGAACGGCTCGTGTCCGGCGGGCGGTGCCGTCCGCCCGAAGTCCTCGTGCGTGAACCTGTGCTGGTACGTCCGCCCCAGGCGCCGGTCCCGCAGCAGCGCGGAGACGTCGGCGTGGTGCGGTACCAGCCACTGGTGGGTGGGCTCGTAGTACTGCACCCGGCCCCGGGCGCGGAGTTCGGCGTAGGAGGGGTACGGGTCGGCGAGGAAGTCCGGGTCCCAGGGGTCGAAGGCTGCCATGGACGGACGTTAGACCGACGGTCCCCCTCCTGACCAGGGGTGTCTCAGGGACTCACGAGGCGGGCAGGCTCCACCACTGCCAGGTGTGGGTGCCGCAGGCGCGGAGGTCGAGCCCCGCGTGCTCGCGCTCGTCGCCCTTGTTCTGGATGCTCAGGCACTGGCCGGTGGCCTCGGTGCGCAGCCAGCTGCCCTCCTTGTACCAGCGCTGGTTGGCCCGGCCGTGGCAGTCGGCGAAGACCTGGGCGGCGGCGTCGGCCTTGCCCTTCCTGACGTCCAGACAGTGCTCCTCGGCGGCGTTGACCAGCTTCTTGTCCGACCAGTACCAGAGCTGGTCGGACGCGCCGGCGCCGCAGGTCCGCACCTCGACGTCGTCGCCGTCGGAGGCGAGGCACTTGCCGTTCAGCTGGCTGCCGATCTGGAAGTACCGCGGCACCGCGGCCGCGTGGACGGGCGGGGCGGTGGCGAGGAGGGGAAGTGCGGTCAGCGCGAGCGCGGTCAGGCCACGTTCCAGGTGCTTGGTCATGTGTCTTGATGTAGCCGGATCCCGTGGTCCGCCAACACGCCCCGAACAGGGGCTTCACCCGACCGGCGGACCGGTTTCACCGGCCTTGGGGTGAGCGTCGCGGGGGTCACGGAGCGTGATTCTGCTCCAGCAGCTTTCGGCGGGGGCAGTAGCTTGCGAACTCCCCTCGGAACCACCTCGATCGGAGTCGCCCATGCCCTCGCTCATGCCCGCTCCCGTGCCCCGGGAAGTGCGCTATCTGGCCGTCGCCGAGGCGCTGCGTGCGCGGCTCGCCGCGGGCGAGTGGCGGGTCGGGGAGCGGCTGCCGTCGAGGGCGCGGCTCGCCGAGGAGTACGGGGTCGGGCGCAATGTCCTGCAGCGGACCATGGACGTGCTGATCGTCGACGGGCTCCTGGAAGGGCGGGCGGGCTCGGGGACGTACGTCCGGGTGCCGCGCGAACGGCTGCGGATGGTCCGTTCCCGGTGCCGCGAACGCTCGCTCGCCGCCGGGACGGAGCGGGGCCGGGCGGGTGCGTGGGACGCGGACAGCGAGGTCCGGGTCCCGGCCCCCGAGCACATCGCCGAGCGGCTCGCCGTCCGTCCCGGAGACCTCTGCGTCCGCACGCACTACGAGTTCCTCGCCGACGGCCGGCCCGTCCAGCTCTCCGAGTCCTGGGAGCCGATGGCCCTCACGGCCGGCACCCCGGTCGTGCTGCCCGAACGCGGGCCGCTCGCGGGCAGGGGCGTCGTCGAACGCATGCGGTCCATCGGCGTGGACGTCGGGACGGTGGTCGAGGTGCCCCGTCCGGCCCGGGCCACCCGGCCACAGGCGAACCTGCTCGGCATCGACGCCGGGGACCTGGTGCTCCTGATCGAGCGGACCATTCACGACACCGGCGGGCGTCCCGTGGAGACCGCCGACATCGTGATTCCGGACGCCCGCCGGGAGGTCGTCTACGAGTTCGCGGTGGAGCGGTAGCGGAGATGGACCGCCCTCCCCTGACCGCCGGCCTCCTGCGCGACCCGGACTTCGGCCGGCTCTTCGCCGCCACCGCACTCGGTCAGCTCGGCGACCGCGTCATCTTCCTGGCGTTGCCGCTGGTCGCGCTCGTGACCCTGGACGCCGGCCCGTTCCAGGTGGGTCTGCTGACCGCGGCGACCACGGCGGGCTCGCTCCTGGTGGGGCTGCCGGCGGGCGCCTGGGTGGACCGGATGCGGAAGCGGCCGGTACTGATCGCCGCCGACCTCGCCAGGGCGCTGCTCCTGCTGACGGTCCCGGTGGCCTGGTGGGCGGGTCTGCTCACCCTCGGGTGGCTCTGTGCCGTGGCACTGGCGCACGGCGTGCTGACCGTCTTCTTCGATGTCGCCCACGTCAGCTATCTGCCGCATCTGGTGGGCCGCGGCCGCCTCGTCGAAGGCAACGCGAAGCTCTCCGCGATCCGCTCGGTGACCGCCATCGGCGGCCCGGCGGTGGCGGGGCCGCTGGTGGGCGGGTTCGGGGCCCCCGCGGCGCTGCTGGCGAGTTCGCTGGGGATGGCCCTGTCGGGTCTGCTCGCGATCGGCATCCGCAGCCGGGAGGAGCGGCCGGAGACGGGTGAACGCCCGCGGCTGGGACGGGACATCGCGGAGGGCCTGCGGTTCGCTCTCGGTCATGCGGCCCTGCGCCCGATCATCCTGGGCGACGCGATGTTCAACCTCTTCCTCGTCATCTACCAGACCATGCTGCTGGTCCAGCTGGAGCGGGCACTGGGGCTTTCGCCCTCCGGTATCGGCCTCGTCCTGTCGGGGATGGGGTGCGGTGCGCTGCTGGGGGCTCTGCTGGCCGCCCGGGTCTCGCGGCGGCTGGGTCAGGGCACGGTCATCTGGCTGGCCCCACTGGTCACCTGCCCGCTGACCGCGCTGCTGCCGATGGCGCGGCCGGGCTGGAGCACCGACGTGGCCGCGCTCGGACTCGCGGCGCTCTCCCTGGGCGGGGTGGTGCGCGTGGTGGCCCAGTCGAGCCTGCAGCAGGCCCTCACACCGGACCGGCTGCTGGGCCGGACGAGTGCGACGGCCCGCTTCGTCTCCTGGGGCGGCATCCCGCTCGGCGGCCTCCTGGGCGGCGCGTCGGGCTCGGTGTTCGGCGCGCCGGCCACGCTGTGGATCGGCGCGGCCGGGATGACGCTGAGCGCCCTGCCGAACCTTCTGTCGAACGTCCTGTCGCCGCGCGCGGACCTCACGCGGTGAATCGTCGGCCCGCCACGGCCTCCTGGCGTTCCGCGGGGTGCCAGTCGCGCTGGCCGCCCACGACCTCGGGGTCGAACATGACGATCGCGCCCGCCAGGATCAGGGCCGCCACCGGGCCGGCCAGCATGACCAGCAGGAAGGACAGCAGGCTCGTCGAGGACTGGCCGCCCGACTGCATCTGGGCCACATGGACGCTCACCGCGGCCATTCCGGTGTAGTGCATGGTCGACACGGCCGCGCCCATCACCAGGGCGGCCCCGATGGTCGCCCAGACCGCGCTGATCGACACCGCCGCCCAGAGCGCGGCGGTCGCGGCGACCACGGCGATCACCACGGAGAGGACGACGACCGTGGTGTCGTAGTGCACATCGCCGCCGGTGTTCACCGCCGTCATGCCGAGGTAGTGCATCGCCGCCACCCCGAGACCGGTGAGCACGCCCGCGGTGCCCAGGGTGACGGGGCCCGAACCCCGGTAGCCGACCAGGAAGACGCCGACGGCGACCACCGCGATGCAGACGAAGAGGCTCAGCAGCGTCCGGCCGGAGTCGTAACTCACCAGGCCGCCGTCCACGCTGAACCCGATCATCGCGATGAAGTGCATGGTCCAGATGCCGCAGCCGAGGGAGACCGCCCCCAGAGCGAGCCAGCCCAGCTTCTTCTGGCCGCGCCCGCGGCCTATCGAACGGGTCGTGCAGCGCAGGGCCAGCACGGCGCCCAGAAAGGCCATCAGGTAGGCGGCTATCGGGGTGATCAGGCCGTAGTGGAACTCGGACACCTCAGCGGTCATCGCGGCAACTTTCTTCACGCGAAACAGGGACGGCGGCGGCGCCCGCCGGGGATGCGGGCGCGGTGGGGACGGGGGTGACTCCAAGAAGGCGAAAGCTGGATGAAAAGGGAGTTAACAGGCGGCCGAAACAAGCCACCTGGCTGATTCCTTCACCATTCAAACACAACTTGAGCGCACTGTGTCCACACCTGTACCGTTCGCGACCGAACCGCAATAACGACTGTGCTCACGGCATGTGCGCTATCCCGGCGTCACCAGCCGCGCCTCGTACGCGAACACCGCCGCCTGGGTGCGGTCCCTGAGGCCGAGCTTCACCAGGATGCGGCTGACGTGGGTCTTGACGGTGGACTCGGCCACCACCAGGCGTTCGGCCATCTCCGCGTTGGAGAGGCCGTGCGCGATGAGGATGAGCACCTCCGTCTCGCGGTCGGTGAGGTCGCCGTAGGCCGCGTGGGCCGCGGGCATCATGCGCGAGGTGCCGGAGAGCCTGGCGAACTCCGTGATCAGACGTCTGGTGACCGAAGGGGCGAGCAGGGCCTCGCCGGTGGCCACCACCCTGACCCCGTCGGCGAGTTGGCGGGCCGAGGCGTCCTTGAGGAGAAAGCCGGAGGCTCCGGCGCGCAGGGCCTGGTAGACGTACTCGTCCAGGTCGAAGGTGGTGAGGACCAGGACCTTCGCCGTACTGTCGGCGGCCACGATCTCCCGGGTCGCCTCGATGCCGTTCATCCCGGGCATGCGGATGTCCATCAGGACCACGTCGGGAGTCAGTTCACGGACGCGGTCCACCGCCTCCCGGCCGTTGACCGCCTCGCCGACGACCTCGATGTCCGGCATCGCGTTCAACAGGACCGAGAAGCCCTCGCGCACCATCATCTGGTCGTCCGCGATCAGTACCCGGATGGTCATGCGTCACCTTCGGCGGTGGGGACTACCGGCAGGAACACCGTCACCTCATAGCCTCCCTGGGGTGTCGGGGCCGCCGTCATCTCGCCGTTCAGCATCGAGACCCGCTCCCGCATGCCCGTGATGCCGTGGCCGGCGCCGGGCGACGGCTTGAGGAGCGCCGGCCGGGGCGGAGGGTCGTTGACTATCCGCAGACCCAGGCCGCCGATGACATAGCCGATCTCGACCCTGGCGCTCGCACCGGGCGCGTGGCGCAGGGTGTTGCTCAGCGCCTCCTGGACGATGCGGTAGGCCGACAGCTCCACGCCCTGCGGGAGTTCACGGACCGCGCCGGTCACGGCCTTGTCGACGGCCAGGCCCGCCTCCCGCACATTGGCGAGCAGGGCGTCGAGGTCGGCGAGAGTGGGCTGCGGGGCGTCCGGGGCCTCGTAGTCCTCGGCGCGGACCACGCCCAGCACGCGGCGCAGTTCGGTGAGCGCGGCCACCGCGTTCTCCCGGATCGTGACGAACGCCTTCTCCAGCTCCGGCGGCGGGTTCTCGACCCGGTACGGGGCCGCCTCCGCCTGGATCGCGACCACCGACATGTGGTGGGCCACCACGTCGTGCAGCTCGCGGGCGATCGTCGTGCGCTCCTCCAGCAGGGTGCGCCGGGAACGCTCGTGCGCGGTCACCGTCTGCTGGGCGCTCACCTCCTGCCGGGCCTCGCTGCGTATGTGCCGGACGGTCACGCCGAGCAGGGACAGCGCGGAGAGGAACAGCAGCCCCATGGTGTCGGAGCCGAAGTAGTGGCCGCCGCGGAAGACCGTCTCCGCCATGACGCCGTACACCGCCGTCAGCACCCACATCCAGGCCGCCGTGCGCGGCCTGGTCCGTATCGCCACGATGGTGAGCACGAACAGGTGGCAGGCGAAGCTGCCGGACAGCCAGGGCCACTCGCTGCCCCATTCGCTCCCGAGGACGGCCGCGACCGGGGTCGCCGCCATCGACAGCCAGAACGCGCCGACGGGCCGCACCATGGTCAGCAGGACCGGGGCCAGGGCGAGCAGGCCGAGCACCAGGTTGACCGCCGCGGAGTCGAAGCCGTTGTCCGAGGCGATGAGCATCGCGACGAGGCCGGCCGCGCCGATCAGGGCGTGCGGTCCCCAGGCCGTGTACTCCCGCAGCCTGCCGGGGACCCGGCGGGCGAGCGGGCCGTCGGTGGCCGCCCGCGGCAGCGGACGGTAGGCGAACGCGTCGTGGAACAGTTCCTGCCGCAGGCCGCGCAGGGCGTCCATCGCCGCCCGGAACTCCGGGCTGCGCGGCTTGTACGGCTCGAACGCGCCGTCCTGCGGCTCCGGCGGCGTGGAGTGCGTGTGGGTCGTCTCGGTCACGTACACGACCGTAGGCGGAGGGCGGGGTCACCGTCGTCACCAGTGAGAAGGGTCCTCGGGCATCCCTCTCAGGTACTACGGGGACTGCGGGCCGGTCAGTAGCCGGAGGGCCGTACCAGCCCCGACTCGTAGGCGAACACCGCCGCCTGGGTGCGGTCCCTGAGGCCGAGCTTCACCAGGATGCGGCCCACGTGCGTCTTCACGGTCTGCTCGGCGACGACCAGCCGCTCGGCGATCTCCGCGTTCGACAGACCCTGCGCGATCAGCGTGAGGACCTCCGTCTCACGCTCGGTCAGATCGCGGACGCGCGTCTTCAGCGGGGCGCGCACCCCGCCGCCGTCCAGCTGGGAGAACTGGGCGATCAGCCGCCGGGTGATGCCGGGCGCGATCAGCGCGTCACCGGCCGCCACCACCTGGACCGCCTCGGCCAGCTTGTCCGCGGAGGCGTCCTTGAGCAGGAACCCGGACGCGCCGGCCCGCAACGCCTCGTACACGTACTCGTCCAGGTCGAAGGTGGTGAGCACCAGGACCCTGATGTCCGGGCGTTCGCCGACGATACGACGGGTGGCCTCGATGCCGCCGAGCTCGGGCATGCGGATGTCCATGAGGACGACGTCCGGGGTGAGTTCGGCGACCCTGGCCACCGCGTCCAGGCCGTCCACCGCCTGGCCCACCACCTCGATACCGGGCTGGGCGTTCAGCAGCACGGTGAAGCCCTGCCGGACCATCTGCTGGTCATCGGCGATGACCACACGGATGGGGCTGCCACTGCTGCTCGTCATGCGCGGTCGTCCTTCGGGTCGGGGGCAGCGGGTGTGCCGGTGGTGGGTGTGCCGGTGGTGGGGTCCGGGGCGGGGCCGGGTACCAGGCGGGTGCCGCGGGCGGTGGCCGGGAGCTCCGCGAAGATCCGGTAGCCGCCGTCCGCCCGCGGTCCCGCCGTCAGCGACCCGCCGAGCATCGCGGCCCGCTCCCGCATGCCGAGCAGTCCGTGCCCGGCGCCCGGCGACGACGGCGCGGGCCGGGTCGGCCGCGAGTTCGCGACGGACACCAGCAACCCGTAGGGGATGTACTCGATCTCGACATGGGCGGTGGCTCCCGGCGCGTGCCGCAGGACGTTGCTCAGCGCCTCCTGCACGATCCGGTACGCCGACAGTTCCACACCCGACTGCATCGGACGGCGCGCGCCGTTGATCCGGGTGGTGACGGTCAGACCGGCCGCCCTGGTGTTCTCGACCAGCGCGTCCAGCCGGTCCAGGGTGGGCTGCGGGCTGTGCGGGCCGGTGCCGGTGCCGTCGGGCGCGTCCTCGTCGGGGCTCTCGGAGCGCAGGACGCCCAGCACTCTGCGCAGTTCGGTCAGCGCCTCCAGCGCGTTGTGCCGGATGCCGTCGAGGTTCTCCCTCAGCTCGTCCGGAGGGTTCTCCACCAGGTGTGGGGCGACCTGGGCCTGGATCGAGATGACCGACATGTGGTGGGCGACCACGTCGTGCAGTTCGCGGGCGATACGGCTGCGCTCCTCCAGGAGCGTGCGCCGGGCCCGCTCCTCCTCGGTGAGCGAGGCCTGTCTGCCGAGCTCCGCGCGCGCCTCGCGGCGGCCCCGCAGCGCCGTGCCGAGCGCCACGACGATCACGGCCAGGACGACCGTGACCACCGAGGTGGACTGGTGCGGCGGGGCGCCCCAGACGCCGTCGAGGAGCCAGGTGAGCAGGACGGTCACGGCCAGGGCCTCGACGGCCACCCGGGGGCGGACCCGCAGCGCGAGCAGCAGCAGGACCAGCAGGTGCGCGATGATCCCGGCCGTGGTCCAGGGCCAGGTGAAGGGGGCCTCCGGTGCCAGGCCCAGCCGGCCGCGCACCGCGACGGCGCCCACCAGCATGGCTCCCGTCGACAGCCACCATGCCGGGACGGGCCGCCACATCGCCAGGACCACGGCGGCGCCGGGCGCGAGCCCGAGCGGAAAGGCGAGACCGGACCCCAGATGCCCGTTGGTGTCGAGTTGCGCGATGCCGCCCACCGTGATGCCGAACGCCGCCAGGCACAGCACGCCGTGCGGCAGCCAGCGCAGCCATACGGAAGGGGGCAGCGGGTCGAGGCGGACGGTGCACAGGTCGTCGCGGAGTATCCGCAGCCAGCGCAGCACACGGCCGGTCCACTCCGCCCGCCGGATCCCCGTCTCCGTCACACCGTTCAGCCTAGACATGACGGGCGCCCGTCGGTGTCGCCCGATCGGACGAGCGGTGCGTTCTGACGATGCGTGAGCGGCCGGCGCGCGAGCGGGTACGGGGGTGTGTGCGGGAACGGCGTGGGGTGCCGGGGTGCTCGTAGGTGTGGAACGCCGCCCAGCAGACGGCGAGGGCCAGGGCGAACGCCGGGAGCCAGAGCAGACGGGCCGCGACCCATGTGAGGTGGTCGGGGGCCGTGTGGAGGCCGGGGAGGTGGCCGAACAGGAGGCCGGTGGCGGTGGTCGCCATCAGGGCCGTCTGGTGCCAGAGGAAGATCGTCATCGCGGAGAGGTTCACGAAGGCCACCGCCGCCCAGACCAGGGGCCGTCGCATCGTACGGCGCAGCCGCTCGCGCAGGAGCAGGGCCAGGCCGCACTGCGCCAGGCCGAAGGTGACGGCGGCCAGGGTGGGCGGGTCGAGGTTGGAGACGGAGGCGCCGGGGACGCCGACCATCGAGGCCGGGTAGCCCGCGCAGGCGATGAGCGCGGCCGTCGCCGCCGTACCGCCGATGAGCAGCACCCAGCCGGCGCGCGGGCGGTCGAGCTCGCCGCGTGTCCACGCGGCGCCCAGGGTGTACGGCACCAGCCAGCCCGCCGCGAGGTTCACCCAGCCGAGGCCGGGCGGGGCGCCGAAGCCGAAACGGAGCAGGTCCACATGGAGGACGACGGCCAGCGGCCACAGCGGGTTGAGCCGGGTGACGAGCGGGGTCGCCGCCGTCAGCGCCGCGAAGACCACGAGGAACCACAGGGGGGACAGGGCGAGTTTGGCGAGGGTGCGGACGGTGGTGATGTCGGTGCCGGAGAGGAGGAGGGCGGTGGTCGCGATCGTCCAGAGGGTGAGGAGTGCGGCCACCGGTTTGAACAGGCGGGACAGACGGGACGTCAGCCAGCGGTGGTAGGGGATGCCCTTCGCCTGGGCGGCGGTGTGGCTGCGGGTGGCGACATGACCGCCGACCAGGAAGAACACGGCCAGGGTCTGGAACGCCCAGGAGATCGGGGCCAGTCGGGGCAGGTACTGGAGGGGGCTGCTGGTGTGCAGTCGGCCGCCGTCCGCCACCAGTGCCGTGACCAGCCAGTGGCCGAGGACCACGCCGAGGACGGCGAACGCGCGGAGGGCGTCCACGGCGCGGTCGCGGTCGGGCGGGGTGCTGGTGTCCATACGGTGGGCGAGGTGTCGTATGCCGTGGGTGAGGCGGGGCGGTGGTGGCTTACGCACGGGTGACCTCCGTCGTCTCGCCGAGGACGATCCGGGCGAGGTTGGCCAGGGAGACCGAGCCCGGGGTGAAGTAGTCGCTGTGGCCGCCGGGGCCCGCCGCGAAGACGCGGGCGCCGAAGGGTGGGGACACGGGGTCCGTGCCGAAGCCGACGGTCGTGCCGAAGAGGTCGGCGTCGATGTGCGGTACCTCGGCTATCCAGTCGCCGGCGCCTCGGGCCGCCCAGACGCGGGCGGAGGTGTGCAGGGCCGCGGCCGTGGCGGCGCCGGTGCCGGGGCTGCCGACCAGGGCGATGTCGGTGACGCCGAGGCCGGTGAGGGCGGGGGCGGTCCGGGCGCAGACGACCGTGCCGTAGGAGTGACAGAGGAGGGAGATCGCCGCGGGCCCGGGGGCGGGGGCGGTGAGGGTGCGGAGTTCGCGGATCAACTCCGCCAGGTGTGGGGCCGCTTGGTCGGCTCGGCCCGGGGTGAGGACCGTGGTGCTGATCGTGGCGGGCGTTTTGTAGCCCAGCCAGGCGATGACCGCGGTGGGGGTACGGGGTTGGTCGTGGGTGAGGCGTCGGTACAGGGACTCGGCCGCGGTGTGGAAGCGGGCGTAGGTGTCGAGGGTGGTGTCCGAGCCGGGGACGAGGACGGCGACGCGGGTGGCTTGCGCCAGGTCGCCGAGGACTTCGGTGGCCTGGCCGGTGCCGCGGGCGTCGAAGCGGAGGAGGTGGCGGCCGGGGGATGCGAGGGTGCGGTCGGCGGCGGCGCGGGAGGCGTCACCGTCGGCGGCGGCCATGCGGGCGGCTTCGGCGGCGTTCTCACGGTTGGCTTTGTAGGCGGTGGCGAGGGTGGCCGGGGTGAGGGGGGTGGGGAGGGCCGCGGGAGGCGGGGCGGGGATCTGGGGCTGGGTGGCCGCGGAGAGGGGGAGGACCACGGCGGCGGTGAGGAGCACGGCGAGGGCGGTGCGGCGCGGCCTTCGGGTGCGGCGTCTTGGGAGTGGGGGTGCGCTTGCCGCCGGTGCGTGGAGTGTGGGGTTCGGGTCGGTGGGGTGGGTGTCGCTGGCCGGTGCGTGGAGCGCGGGGCTCGGGTCGGTGAGGTGGGTGTCGCTGGCCGGTGCTGGGGGCGCGAGGTGGGTGTGGCTGAGGCTGGGGGTTTCGCTCGCCCGCGCTGGCGGGGTGCCGCTGCGCCCACCCGTGCCGCCCGTGGGGGCACCTCCCAGGCCCTCAAGGCTCTGGGGGAGGCACGACTGCCCGCAGCTAGGGAGTAGGCGCCGAGCCCTGCCGCCCCAGACGCGCGATCGCCCGCAGCTGAGGAGCAGGCGCCGCAAACCGCTCGGCCCCCCGGCAGCAGCCCTCCCCCGTTCCCCCGTCGTGTCTGGCATGGTGGGCCTCCCCGTTCAGTTCGCCCGGTCGGTGGGCTTGTCTGATCGGGAAGTTACGGAGCAAGGGGCGTCGTCCGCGTCCTGCCAGGGAGCTCATCCTGGAGGTAGCTCTCAGGTACTACGGGTATGTGGGGGAAGGCTCAGGGTGGGGTTCTCACCAGGCCAGTTGGGCGATTTCCTCCGCCACCACCGCGCAGGCGTCCGCCGCCGGGTCGATGAGGGGGAAGTGGCCGACGTCCTCCAGCAGTGTCAGGCCCACCACCTCGCCCGCCTTGGCCGCCGCGTCGGCGTAGGCCTCCGCCACCGCCTGCGGGACGACCACGTCCGCGCGGCCCTGGACGAGGGTGGTCGCGATGCCGGTCGGGAGGAGGAGCGCGGGGTCCGCGTAGCGCTGGCGGTCGGTGAACTTGTCCTCCCCGCCCAGGAGTTGGAGCGCCGCGTTGCCGCAGACGTCCAGCTTCTCGGCCATCGCGAAGTCCGCGATCGGGGCCAGGGCCACGACCCCGCGCAGCGGGGCCGCCGCGGGGGTGCGCCACGCGGCGTCGGCGGGGAGCACGTGCCGCGCCGCCGCCCACAGCGCGAGGTGGCCGCCCGCCGAGTGCCCGGTGAGGACCGTACGGCGGAGATCCGCCTGGGGCAGCGCCTCGCGGGCCAGGTCCGGCAGGGCGTCGAGGGCCGCGGCTACGTCGTCGAAGGTGTCCGGCCAGCGCCCGGCGACCGGGGCCGTACCGCCCTGCGCGGGGAGCGCCGCGCCGCGCCGGTACTCGACGTTGGCCACCGCGAAGCCGCGCCGGGCCAGGTAGTCGGCGAAGGGGGTGATGTGGCCGCGGTCGTACGGCGCGCGCCACGCGCCCCCGTGCAGGACGACGACCAGCGGGGCCGACGGCTCCTCGACCCGCGGGGCGTAGAAGTCGATCACCTGGTCGGGGTGGTCGCCGTAGGCCGCCGTGGCGTCGGGCGCGACATGCGGGTGCGAGAAGGCCGACTCCTGCTCGGCGGTGGCCCGGGCTGCTGCGGCGTCGTCCGGCATTTCTCCAACCTCTCAGCGACGTAAATACATTGGCGGACCAGGTGGGGAATTCGGCCGTTGGCCGGGACGGTATCAGCCCGGTGACGTGCGGGGACACGTGGATGTGACGCACGGTGAGTATTGAACGGTTCTGTACCGTCCCGGCCCCCGCACCGGGATGACTATGTCGTCATGTCGCCAGGGCCCGTCCTAGGCGACGGCCGTTCCCGCCACCTCCCCCAGCACCCGCGCCGCCCGCTCCACGTCCGCGAATCCGACGTACAGCGGGGTGAAGCCGAAGCGGAGGACGTCGGGGTGCCGGAAGTCCCCGACCACGCCCCGCTCGATGAGCCGTCTCATCACGTCCCCGGCGTCGGGGCAGCGCAGCGCGATCTGGCTGCCGCGCTCCTCGTGCGCCACCGGGGTCACCAACTCGACGCGGTCTTCCGGGAGATACGCCTCGACGCACTCCAGGAAGAAGTCCGTCAGGGCGAGGGACTTGGCGCGTACGGCCGCCACCGGCACCCCGTCCCAGACCTCCAGCGCCGCCTCCAGGGCCAGCATGGAGAGGATGTCCGGGGTGCCGACACGACCGCGCAGCGCGCCGGGGGCGGGGGCGTAGGACGGGCTCATGCCGAAGGGCTCGGCGTGCGAGTTCCAGCCGGGGAGCGGGGAGTCGAAGCGGTCCTGGAGCCCGTGGCGGACGTACAGGTACGCGGGTGAACCCGGGCCGCCGTTCAGGTACTTGTACGTGCAGCCGACCGCCAGGTCGACCCCGTGCTCGTCGAGGCCCACCGGCAGCGCGCCCGCGCTGTGGCACAGGTCCCAGACGGACACGGCCCCGGCCGCGTGGACCGCGGCGGTCAGGGACGGCAGGTCGTGGAGGCGTCCGGTGCGGTAGTCGACGTGGTTGAGCAGCACGGCCGCGGTGCGGTCGCCGAGTGCGGCGGGCACCTCGGCCGGCGTCACCGGCCGCAGCGCACGGCCCGTCAGCCGGGCCGCCGACTCGGCGATGTACCCGTCCGTGGGGAAGGTCGTGGCGTCGACGAGGATCTCGTCCCGGCCCTCCCCTGCCAGCCGTACCGCACCCACAAGTGCCTTGAAAACGTTGACACTTGTGGAGTCGCCGACCACGATCTGGCCGGCCGCCGCGCCGACCAGCGGGGCGATCCGGTCGCCGATCCGCTCCGGCGCCGTCCACCAGCCGCTCTCGTCCCAGGAGCGGATCCGCAGCTCGCCCCACTGGCGCCGGACGACGTCCTCGACCCGGCCGGGGACGTGCGCGGGCAGGGCGCCCAGTGAGTTGCCGTCGAGATAGACGACATCGTCGAGGACGAAGCGGGAGCGGAGTTCGGCGAGTTCGTCCGCGCCGTCCAGCTTCTCCGCCCTCAGGGTCAGCTCAGACATGGGACCTCGCCGTCCACAGCTCCGGGAACACGTTCTTGCGGGCGCGCTTCTCCAGCCAGGCGACGCCGGCCGAGCCGCCGGTGCCGGGCTTGGCGCCCATCGCGCGGCGGGTGGCGACCAGGTGGTCGTTGCGCCAGCGCCAGACGAGTTCGGCGACGTCGGTCAGTGCCTCGCCGAGGCGGGCGAGTTCGGCGTCCTCGTCGCCCGCGTAGACGGCGGTCCAGGCGGCCTCGACGGCGTCGACGGGTTCGTACCGCAGTGACATGTCACGGTGCAGCGCCTCGTCCGGGACCGGGTGCCCCCGCCGCGCGAGCAGCCGTACCACCTCGTCGTAGAGGCTCGGCTCGTGCAGCGCCTTCTCCAGTTCCGCGTGCACACGGGGCGCGCCGCGGTGCGGGACGAGCATGGACGCGGACTTCTCGCCGAGCAGGAACTCCATCCGCCGGTACATCGCCGACTGGAAGCCGGAGCCCTCGCCGAGGGCGGAGCGGTAGGAGTTGAACTGGGCGGGGGTGAGCTGGCCGAGCGGCCTCCAGGAGGCGTTCAGCGCCTCCAGTTCGCGAGTGGAACGCTTCAGCGCGGCGATCGCGGTGGGGATGTCGTCGCCGCGCAGCGCCGCCGCGGCCGTCTCCCACTCGTGCACGATGACCGTGAACCACAGCTCCATCACCTGGGTCGTGACCAGGAAGACCATCTCTCCGGGATCGTCGGAGAGGGTGTGCTGGAGGTGGGTGAGCACGTCCGCCTTGACGTAGTCCTCGTACGGCGTCGTGCCGGCGAAGTCGAGATGCGGGGTCTCCGGCTCGTTCGTTTCGAGAGCCTCATGGGACATCGCTGTCTCCTGTTGTACTCCGGGTAGCGGTCCGCCCCTGCCGATGCCGACACGGGGGCCCCGGTCCCCACCGGCATCTTCCGCAACGTAACCCGAATCCTGCAAGGCCCGCCTGTCGGGAGCACCGGAATGCGCCCGCACAGGGGACGGCGTTCCGGAAAGCGACGGGACGCGTGGTGAGGTTCCCGGCGGTGGCAGACTGGCGCCATGACGACGCACAAGAACCTGCTCGGTGGCCCGGAGCCGACCCATCTGCCGGTGAACGAAGAGGCGTACCGCCTGCTGGACGAGGAGTCGCTGGCTCCCGCCGAGGTCGCCGCGAAGTTCCCGACCTTCTCCCTGGCCTGGGCGCTGCTCGCCGACGATGCGTTCGGGCGCGGCGCGGTCGTCGAGTCGTACGCCTACGCCCGCACCGGCTACCACCGGGGGCTGGACGCCCTGCGCCGCGCCGGATGGAAGGGGCACGGCCCCATCCCCTGGGAGCACCAGGCCAACCGCGGCTTCCTGCGCTGCCTCGCCGCGCTCGCCCGCGCCGCCGGTGAGATCGACGAGAAGGACGAGCACGAGCGCTGCCTGCAGTTCCTGAAGGACAGCAGCACGGAGGCGTACGCCGAGCTGATCGGCTGACCTGCTTCGCTCGGCGTAGTGTCCGGTGACCGTACTCGCCGGTTCAGGTGCCGGGGCGCCCGGCGGCCGTCCAGGCGGCGTACTCCTGACGGACGTAGCGGCGGCGGCCGGGGGCGACCGCGTCGGGGCGGCACGGGCCGGCCACCAGGCCGGGATGGCGGCGGTCGTGCCGGACAAGTTGCTCGGCGGTCTCCGCGGCGGCCGCGGCCGGGCCGGGGCCGCCGCGCAGGGCCATCCGGTCCATGAGGGCCGCCCGGCGCAGCAGCCAGGCCCGTTCGGCGGCCGTCGCGTCGGCCGTCACGTCGGCCGGGGGGCCGGTGCCGGGCCCGGCACGGCGGCCGTCGCGTTCGGCCCCGAGAGCGAGCAGCTGGTGCATCTCGCGGCGCAGGTCGGGCGCGTTCGTGTAGGCCTCGGACGCGGTCGGGGCGCCGGTCTCCGCGCGGCCGTCCGGGGTGACGTCCATGGTCACCACTCCGCCGGTACGCGGGGGCCGGTGCCGCAGCGTCGGCACGGCACCGTGTCGGGGTCGTGGTCGGGGCCGTGGTCGGAGTCCCGGTGAGCGGGGGCCGCCGGATGCGCCGCGGACCGCGGGGGAACCCCGGCCGGACCCGGGCAGCCGTCGACGGGGCACGGCTTGTGGGTCGCGAAGGCCCACGCGCGGGGGCGTCCGGTGACCCGGCGCCGCGGCTCGCCCGGGACGCCCAGGCCGCCCGGGACATCCAGGCCCGTCATGCCGAACACCTCAGACAGGCGCGGACCTCGCGGCCGCCGCGTGTCTGGCGGACCTCGGTCGACTGGGCGAGGTACTGGACGATGCCGGTGCCGCGGCCGTGTTCGTCGGGAGCCGCGTCGCGGCGACGGCGCTCCACCGTCGTACCGGAGTCGGTGACCACGATGTGCAGCGTGCCGTCGTCGAGGACGAGCGACAGGGTCATCTGCTCGCGGCCGTACTGGGCGGCGTTGGCGGCGAGTTCGTCGACGATGAGAACGGCGGAGTCCCGCTCGCTCGCGGGCACGCTCCAGGTCTCCAGCAGATCGGCCGCGAAGTGACGGGCGGCGGAGACGTGCGCCTCCTGCGCGGGCAGGGTGAGCAGCGCCTGGTGTCGGCAGGGCCCGCCGAGCAGTGAACCCGGGTGGGGCGAATCGGTCACGTACATGGTCTTCTGGCTCTTCCGTGGAGGTGCGGAGATCGGAACGGGGGGGAGACCGCCGGCTATATCGGGGCGGTCGGCGGGCCCGTCCTGCATGGGCGCGCTCATTCAGTTCCACGGATGGCGCACGCCCGGCGGTTCGAGTAATTCGCACCTTTTGCCGGGCTTCTTGTCGGGCTTCCTGCCGACGTCGGTCGTCAACGCCTCACGCGCGGACGGTGACCAGCTTCTGGCCGTTGCCCGCGAGGATCTCGAAGTGCTCGATGGCTCCCGGGGACATGGCGACCGCCCCTTGGACCGTGGTGCCGGGAGGGTACTCGCCCGCCCGCCAGGTGGCACCGTCCACCCGGGCGCCGCCGGGCCCGACCGCCTGCAGCCGGCAGGTGATTCCGGCGGGCGCCCCCTTGGCGTGGACCCGCAGGACACTGCCCCAGGCGGAGGGGTAGACGTCCACCGAGGCGGAGACACCGGTGGCGGAATCGCTTCCGGAGAACGTGCGCCAGGCGGTCGACGCGGTCGCCCCGGGCGGCGCCGCCTGACTGCTCACGGATCCGACGGCCGCCAGCCAGGTGCCGCCGACCGCCGCCGCGACGAACGTCAAGGAGGCGGCGGCACCGGCCAGTTGCAGACGCCAGGTCCTGCGCCGCCGGGCCGCGGCCTGCCCCAGCAGCCTCTCCAGCACACCCGCCTGCGGCGCCGGCACCACCGCAGGCACCACAGGCCGTGCGGGCGGGGAGCCCTGCGCGCTCTCGGCCGCCTGGGCCACCAGCCGGTCGGCCAGGTCCCCGTCGGCCGCCGGCATCGCACGGCCCGCGACCTCGGGTTCGGCCTCGACCTCGGCCGCGGTCACCGTCGCCAGCAGCGCGGGCAGTCCCGCCAGCCGCAGGTGTTCGGCCCGGCACTCGTCGCATCCCACGAGGTGGACGCGCACCTGTTCCCTGTCCGCCGGGGGCAGTGTGCCCAGGACGTATCCGCCCAGCGCCAGCCGGAGGGCGTCGTGCTCCGCGCTCACGGTCGCCACCTCCCGCACTCCACGGTCATGGCTCGATCCCCCGCTCCTGGAGCGCCAGCCGCAGGGCGTGCAGGGCGTAGTACGTCCGTGACTTCACGGTGCCCAGCGGGATGCCCAGCACCTGTGCGGCCTCCGCCATGGTCCGTCCCCGGTAGTAGGTCTCCAGCAGCACCGCACGGTGGTCCGGGGACAGCGCCCGGAGGGCGTCGGCGACCGCCCAGCTCTGCAGCGCCTGCTCGATCTCGTCCTCGCCCGGCGTCTGCTCGGCGGCCCGCTCCAGGGCTTCGCCGCCGGCCTCGGCCGGCCTGGCCCGCCGGGCCCGGTGGGCGTCGATGACCAGGTGCCGGGCGACCGTGCACAGCCAGGCCCGGGCCGGGCCGCGTGCGGGCTCGAACGCGGCGGGGTGCTGCCACGCCCGCAGCAGCGTCTCCTGCACGACGTCCTCCGCCCATTGCCGGTCTCCCGATGTCAGTCGCAGCACGTAGTGGAAGAGGGGTCCTGCGTGCTCCGCGTACAGCGTGCGCAGCAGTTCCTCGTCCGCGGTCGAAAGGGTTCCTCTACCAGGGACACGGCGCTCGGAGCGATCCGGATCGACCCTTGGATCACGTTTTCGGAAACCCCGGGACATAAGTCCGATCATCGCCCATGCGAAGAAAACTCACAAAAGCGTATATATGTCGAACCGTATGCCCCTCGCCGTCCGTGGAGCCGGACAGGAACCGACTTTCGCGCGGTTCCTCATCGACTCCCCGACGGCAAGGACGGATCGCCATGCACCCGAGCTTCCACCCACCAGGCCGACGATCACGCACCGCGACCGGGCTGGCCCTCACCGGCCTCGCCACTGCCGGCGCGCTGGCGCTCCTCGGCGCATGCGGCCAGTCGTCGCACCCCTCGTCCACCGGAGCCGGCGCCATCACACCCGGCCCGGGTCAGCACCAGACGGCAGGCATGCCCGGCATGAGCATGTCGACGATGCCGGCGATGTCGACGACGCCGACGCACGCGGGCACGGGCGCGCCGGTGTCCGGGACCGCCGTCGCGATCAAGAACTTCGCGTTCTCGCCGGCCGCGCTGAAGGTGCCGGTGGGGACGACCGTGACCTGGACCAACGAGGACACGGACGCCCACACCGTCACCAGCTCCGGACCGGGCGGCCCGTTGAGCTCCCCCGCCCTGGCCACCCACGCCACCTACCGCTACACGTTCACCAAGCCCGGCACCTACGCCTACCTCTGCACCGTCCATCCGTTCATGACCGCCACCGTCGAGGTGACCCGATGACCGACTACCACGACAGCCAAGACAGTTACGAGAGTTACGACAGCCACGACGAGGAACACGGGATGACGCGTCGCCAACTCATGCGGCACGCGGGGTGGTTCGGCGGTGCGGTGGTGCTGACCGTGGCCGGTGGGGAGGTGATCAGCCACATCGCCGGCCCCCGGGGCACCGACGCCGAGGCCGCCGCCTTCGCCACCGCGACGGGAAGCGGCGCGCTGCGGTTCGTGCAGGTCTCCGACAGCCACATCGGGTTCCAGGGCCCGGCGAACATGGACGTGGCCGGCTCGTTCACCGAAGCGATCAGGCAGGTCAACTCGCTCGGTTTCAGGCCCGACTTCGTCATGCACAGCGGGGACCTGACCCACCTGTCCACGGCCGGGCAGTTCGACCAGGTCAAGCAGATGCTGTCCGGGATGAGGACGGACCGCGTCTTCACCGTGCCGGGCGAGCACGACTCCATCGGCGACGCGGGCCGCGCCTACCGGCGGACCTTCGGCACGGGCACGCTCGGCGACGGCTGGTACAGCTTCGACACCCACGGCGTGCACTTCATCGCGCTGGTGAACACCCTGAGCCTGGAGAAGCTCGGCCACCTCGGCAACGACCAGATCGACTTCGTCCGCAGGGACCTCGCCGGCCTGTCCTCGGACACCCCCGTCGTGGTCTTCAGCCACATCCCGCTGTTCGCGATGTACCCGCAGTGGGGCTGGAGCACCGACGACGCCCTCAAGGTCATCGCCCTCCTGCGCCGCTTCTCCTCCGTGACCTGTCTCAACGGGCACGTCCACCAGCTGTTCACCAAGACCGAGGGCAACATCACCTTCCACTCCGCCACCACCACCGCCTACCCCCTGCCCAGACCGGGCACGGCCCCCGCCCCCACCCCGCAGGTCGTCCCCGCCCGGCAGCTCAAGCACGCGCTGGGCATCCGCAGCGTCGGCTACCGCCAGGGGGACCGCGAACTGGCCGTCAAGGACCAGCCGCTGACCTGAACCGGACGACAGGCCCTAGTGGCCCTCGGCCTCGATCGGCGGTGACGTCACGTTCCCGTGGGTACGGCATTCCGGGCGTACGCAGCCCGGTGCCGGCCTGCGGACCAGGGCGAAGGCCAGGGCCGCGCCCACCACCAGCACCCCGGCGCAGATCGGCATCGCCCGGTGGAACGCCGCGTCGAAGGCGGCCGGCGAGCGGTAGGCCTCCGGGCCCATCCGCGCGAGCAGCGGCAGCGCCGCCACCGCGATGAGGCTCGCCGCCCGGGCCGCCGCGTTGTTGATGCCGCTGGCGATGCCCGCCCGGGCCGTGCCGACGGAGGCGAGGACCGAGGCGGTGAGGGGGGCCACCAGGGTGACCATGCCGGTGCCCATGACCAGGACCGCCGGAAGGACGTCCGTCAGGTAGTTCGCGTGCTCGCCCACCCGGAGCATCAGCAGCATCGCCGTCGCGCAGAGCAGCGGGCCCACCGTGAGCGGGATGCGGGGGCCGATGGTGTCGGCGAGGGCACCCGAGCGGGCCGAGAAGAGGAGCATCAGGGCGGTGGTGGGCAGCAGGGCCGTACCGGCGGCGAGGGCCGAGTAGCCCGCCACCACCTGGAGCTGGAGCGCGGTCAGGAAGAAGTAGCCGCCGAACGCGCCGTACACGCACAGGGTGACGATGTTCAGCGCCGTGAACTGGCGGGACGCGAAGATGTCCAGCGGGAGCATCGGGTCCGCGCGGTGCTTCTCGACGTACACGAAGGCCACACCCGCCGCGACCCCCGCCACGGCCAGCAGTGAGGTGGTCCCGGCCTCGATCAGCGCGTAGGTGACCAGGCCGAGCGCGAGCGCGGCCAGCACGGCGCCGAGGACGTCGAAGCGGCCGTGGGCCCGGTCTCCCCCACTCTCGGCTTCGCTCGAGCGGGAGGTGCCCCCAGCGGACTCGGGGACATGGCGCAGGGCGACCGGGACGCAGAGCAGGGCCAGCGGGACGTTGAGGAGGAAGACCCAGCGCCAGCCCGGGCCGTCCACCAGCCAGCCGCCCAGGAAGGGCCCCACGGCCGCGCCGATACCGCCGAAGCCGGACCAGAGGCCGACCGCGCGGGCCCGGTCGTCGGGGTGGAAGGAGGCCTGGATGAGGGCCAGGGAGCCCGGGGTGAGGAGCGCGCCGCCGATGCCCTGGAGGGCGCGGGCGCCGATCAGCACGGCGTCGGTCGGGGCCAGCCCGCACATCAGGGACGCGGCCGCGAACCAGACGACACCCGTCACGAAGATCTTCCGGCGGCCGTACTGGTCGCCGAGCGAGCCGCCCAGCAGGATCAGGCCGGCCAGCGTGAGCATGTACGCGTTGACCGTCCACTGCAGCGCGGACAGACTCGCGTCCAGGTCACGCCCGATACGGGGCAGCGCCACGTTGACGACGGTCGAGTCCAGCATCGCCATGCTGGAACCGAGGACGGTGGTGAGCAGGATCCACTTGCCCTGGGATGAGGCGAGCCGGACGTCGGGCATGGTCCAGGTATACAGCGGACCCGGCGCCGTAGACAGACGAACGCCGGGTCCTGACCGTAATGCGACTTACTTGATCTTGTTACCCGCGGAGCGCAGGTTCTGCGTGGCCTCGACGACGCGCGCGGCCATGCCCGCCTCGGCCAGCTTGCCCCAGGTGCGCGGGTCGTAGGTCTTCTTGGAGCCGACCTCGCCGTCGACCTTCAGGACGCCGTCGTAGTTCCTGAACATGTGGTCGGCGACCGGACGGGTGAAGGCGTACTGGGTGTCCGTGTCGAGGTTCATCTTCACGACGCCGTTCTCCAGCGCGGTCAGGATCTCCTGCTCGGTGGAGCCGGAGCCGCCGTGGAAGACGAAGTCGAACGGGGACTGCTTGCCGAACTTGGCGGCCACGCCGTCGTTCAGCTCCTTCAGCAGGTCGGGGCGGAGCACCACGTTGCCCGGCTTGTACACGCCGTGCACGTTGCCGAAGGAGGCGGCGAGCAGGTAGCGGCCCTTCTCGCCCAGGCCCAGGGCCTCGGCGGTGCGGATCGCGTCGTCGACCGTCGTGTACAGGGAGTCGTTGATCTCGTGGGAGACGCCGTCCTCCTCGCCGCCGGTCGGGGTGATCTCGACCTCGAGGATGATGTTGGCGCGGCGGGCCTGCTCAAGCAGCTCCTGCGCGATGGCCAGGTTGTCGGCGAGGGTCTCCGCCGAACCGTCCCACATGTGCGACTGGAAGAGCGGGTTGCGGCCGTTCTTCACGCGCTCCTCGGAGATCGCGAGCAGCGGACGTACGTACCCGTCGAGCTTGTCCTTCGGGCAGTGGTCCGTGTGCAGGGCGATGTTGACCGGGTACTTCTCGGCGACGATGTGCGCGAACTCGGCGAGCGCGACCGAGCCGGTGACCATGTCCTTCTTGTACTGGCCGCCCAGGAACTCGGCGCCGCCGGTCGAGATCTGGACGATGCCGTCGCTCTCCGCCTCCGCGAAGCCGCGCAGCGCCGCGTGCAGGGTCTGGGTCGAGGTGACGTTGATGGCCGGGTAGGCGAACTTGCCTGCCTTCGCCCGGTCGAGCATCTCGTTGTAGACCTCGGGGGTTGCGATGGGCATCTGTCCGCTCCTTGGGTGTGCGGGTCGGGTACTGCTGCTTCTCTACGGCCCTGACCTAGACCTGTGTGGGGGCGACGTCATCGTCGTCCCCATCTTTCCAGACATGAACCGATGCTCCACGCGCCGGTCAAATCCGGGTCAATCCCACTCGTCAACCCACGTGTCAGTCCAGCCCCAGTTCATCCTTCGAGAAGGCGAAGAGGTACGGCACACCGGCGCCCTCCCGGATCTTCTCTGCGGCGCCGGTCGCCCGGTCGACGATGGTGGCGACGGCGACGACCTCGGCGCCGGCCTCCCGTACGGCCTCCACGGCGGCGAGCGGGGAACCGCCGGTGGTGGAGGTGTCCTCGACGACCAGGACCCGCCGGCCCTCGATCTCCGGACCCTCGACCCGGCGCTGCATGCCGTGCGCCTTCGCCGCCTTGCGCACGACGAAGGCGTCCAGGCGACGGCCCCGCGCGGCGGCCGCGTGCAGCATGGCGCCGGCGACCGGGTCGGCGCCCATGGTGAGGCCGCCGACGGCGTCGAACTCCAGGTCGGCGGTCAGGTCCAGCAGCACCTGGCCGACCAGCGGGGCGGCCTCGCCGTCGAGGGTGACGCGGCGGAGGTCGACGTAGTAGTCCGCCTCCAGCCCCGACGACAGGGTCACCTTGCCGTGCACCACGGCCTTGTTCTTGATCTGTTCCAGCAGCTCAGCACGTGCATCCGTCATGCCGAACAGCTTAGAGGCGCGTCCAGGTCCACGTGGTCGAGGCTTCGAGCGGCTCCAGGGGCGTGACCAGGCGGGGCAGCGTGTTCAGCCCGTTGGGCGGACCGGTCTGCGGCTCCACGCACACGGCGGCCTCCTGCTCGTCGTAGACGACGACCCACTGCTCGCGGCTGGCGACCTTCAGCTCCAGTTGCCCCGGCCAGGTGAGGGTGACGTCGACGCCGTCGGGCATGCCGAAGCAGTCGTCCCAGGGGCCGGGCTTGGGGTCGATGCGGTTGCCGGTGGGCAGGTGGTCGTCGCCGCGCTCCTCCTGCCAGGCGGGCGCGAAGTCGACCTGGACGTCCTGGCCGCCGAGGCTCCGGTTGAACCACGGGTGCCAGCCGATCTGCGCCGGGAAGGAGTCGTCGTACGTCTCCACGCCCATCGTCAGCGTCAACGAGTCCTCGGTGAGCTGCACGGCGTGGGTGACGCGGGCGGCGTGCGGCCAGGGGGCGGCGAGTTCGCAGGTGATCACCGCCTCGCTCGCCGAGCGGCGCGCGAGGCGCCAGGCGCCGTCGCGTGCGGTGCCGTGGATGGCGTGCGGCGGGGAGTTCAGCGGCATCTGGACGACGGTGGCGCCGTCGAGGAAGCGGCCGTCGCGGGTACGGCCGCACCAGGGAACCATCGGGAAGCAGCCGAAACGGTCACCTTGCCGGAGGAGTTCCGCGCCGTTGATTTCGAGGCCGCCGATACGACCACCGTTGGCGGGCTGGATGCGTACTACCGCGTCGCCTGCGGTCAGCGTGATGTCTTCGTTACTCACGGGATGACAGTACTGGGGAAGGCGCGTCGAGTTTTGGCTGCGGGTGGGTGGGGGCTGGTCGCGCAGTTCCCCGCGCCCCTATGGGGCGCTTCACTCACCGTCGCCTGCGCAACGCCCTCGTCACCACGATCGCCGACGCCAGTGCCAGTGCCGCCGCCGGTGCGGCCCAGCGGAGTGCTGATGCCGCCGCCACCGTCTGCGGGGCCGGGACCGGGGCGTACCGGCCCCTCGGTGGGGCGTGGTCGACCTCCTCCGCGCTGCGGCCGATCATCGTCCGGCGGGCGTGGGCCGCCTCGGCGAAGATCTCGGGGAGGGGCTCCGGCTCCGGTTCGGGTTCCGGCGCGGGCGCGGGCGCGAGGGACGGTGGCGGGACCTCGGTCTCGAAGACCGACGCCGGGGGCGCCTCCTCGCCCAGCCCCTCCACGAAACGGTTGAGCAGCCTCGTCGCCGCCGACTCGACCGCCTCCGGCGGCAGTTCCGCGGCCCGCCCGCCGACGGAGGCCGTACCGGTCACCGTGACCGTGCAGCCGCCCTCGTCGGTGTCGGCGAGGCGGAAGGTGAGCGCCAGCTTCACCGTGCCGGTGCCGCGTGCCTCCGCCGCATCTCCGTCGACCGTGTACGAACCGTCGTCGTGGGCGCTGACACTCAGGGAGCCCCGGTAGGTGATCGAGTGGCTGCCGATACGGACCTTGAGGCGCCCTGTGCCGGGTTCGGCGCCCGCGTCCTGCTGGAGGCCGGGGACCGCCCGGGCGACCCGCGCGGGGTCGGCCAGCGCCTCTCTGAGCCGCGCGCTCGGGGCCGGTACGTACACCTGGTGCTCCATGCCGGTTGAGCCTACCCACGAGTCGGTCCGGCACACCCTCCTCAGTAGCGCGGATGCACCAACGTGGACGGCGGCAACGCCGTCGCCGGCATCTCCAGCGCGTCCCTCCGCAGCGCCTGCCGGGTCAGGGTCCGCAGTCTCGGCCCGTCCGCCGGCAACCGCAGGGGCGGCCGGCCGGGGCCCGTCGCGGCCAGGACGAAACCCCAGTCGTGCGGGTCCCCGGACTCGCCGGCCGAGCGGTCGGGGCCCGGGGCGAAGCCGGCGTCGTGGCCGAGGACCCGGTAGGGGGTCGTGGCCAGGCCGGCGGCGCGCAGGGTGGCCGCGACCGTCCAGAAGGCGCGGGGGCGGGCCTGGACCGGGCCGGCGTGGACGACCAGGCGGCCGCCCGGGGCGAGGGCGCGGCGGGCCAGGCCGTAGAACTCCTGGGAGTACAGCTTGGTGCTGGCCGTGATGCCGGGGTCGGGCAGGTCGGCGATGACGACGTCGTACGCGGCGCGCGGCGCTGTCCGGCGCAGCCAGCAGAAGGCGTCGGCGGTGAAGACGTGGACGCGGGTGTCGTCGTACGCGTGGCCGTTGAGCGCGGAGAGGGCGGGGTCGTGGCGGGCGAGGCGGACCAGGCCCGCGTCGAGTTCGACGACGTCGACCCGCTCGACGCCGGGCTCGCGGAGCACCTCGCGCGCGGCCATGCCGTCGCCGCCGCCGAGGATGAGCACGCGCGCGTGCGGGCCGCTCATCGCGGGGTGGACGAGCGCTTCGTGGTACCGGCGTTCGTCGCGGCCGCCGGCCCTGAGCCGGCCGTCGAGGAAGAGGTCGAGGGGGCGGCCGTGGGTGCCGCCGGTGAGAACGACCTCCTGGACGTCTGTCTGGAGGGCGACCCGGACGTCGTCGCCGTAGACCGCGTGCCGTGCGGCGCGTTCGAAGTCGTCGACGAGGACGGCGGCGGAGGCGAGCAGGCCGAGGACGGTCACGTCGACGACGAGGAGGGTCCAGCGGGCCCGCCGGGAGAGGTCGCGCCGGAACAGGCCGAGGACCAGGGCGCCGCCGGCCGCCACGTTGACGGTCCCGGTGAGCAGGGTGCCCGTCAGCTGGCCCAGGAGTGGCAGCAGCAGAAAGGGAAAGGCCAGGCCGCCGACGAGCGCGCCGACGTAGTCCGCCGCAAACAGGTCGGCCACCGCGCCGCCCGCGTCCTGGCGGCGGATGCGCTGGATGAGCTCCATGAGGAGGGGCACCTCGGCGCCGATGAGCAGGCCGATGGCGAGGGAGAAGGCGACGAGGAGACAGCGCGGTCCGGCGGCCCACAGGCCGCCCCAGTCGCCGGTCCAGGCGAAGACGGCGTACAACGCCATGGCGCTGCAGCCGCCGACCAGCGCCAACGCGGCCTCCACCGCGCCGAATCCGGCCGCCGCGTGCCAGCGCAGCCGCTTCGCGCCGAGCGAGCCGACACCCATCGCGAAGACCATCACGGAAAGGACGACGGAGGCCTGGGTGACCGAGTCGCCGATCAAGTACGAGGCGAGGGCGACGAGTTCGAGTTCGTACACCAGACCGCAGGCAGCGCAGACGAAGACGCACGCGAGGACCAGGAACCGTCCCGTCCCCGGCCGCACGGGCAGCGGCGCCGGGGTGCCCCAGGGCGGCGGTGTGCCGGGAGGGGCGGGTGCGTGCGGATCGATCACTCTGCGACGTTACGTCACTCGGTCGGTACGCTTCGTCACCCACACGTGTGGATCTGGACCGCCTTGACGGGTCCGGGGTTTATGTCATCCGGACGTCAGCCGGCGACGGGCCGGCGCGCCGGAACCCGTACGCCGACCCTGGTCCGGGTCGCCACCAACTGCCCGTCCTGCGGGTACGCGTGCCAGGTCCGCCAGTGCACCTGGCCCTCGTGCCGCTGGGCCAGCATCGCCGTGAACGCGTACGGGCTGCCCGGGAAGACACCGGCGAGGCCGTGCGGATGCTCGGACACCAGGGCCAGCAACTCCTGGGCGCGGCCCGCGAAGGAGCCCGGTGACAGCACCTCGACACGGGCCGCGAACTCGTACTCCCAGTCGCCGTTGCGCTTGGCGACCCCGAGCGGCAGGGGGGTGCTGGAGCCCGGGATGCACGCCACCGTCTCCGAACAGCCGCCCCGCTCCTCCTCCAGGAGCACCTGGTGGGACGCGCCGAGCAGTCTCAACTGCAGCTTCGCCCCCGTCAGTTCCAGATCGAGGGTGGCCAGGGCGGGCAGCGGCTCGCGCCCCAGGGCCCAGGCGAGGTCGGCCGCGCGCGTATCGGTGTAGGAGGTGTGAAGGGTCGTGAGCATGGATCGGCTCCGCTAACACGCAAAGGGGGGAGTGTGGTCCGGCGCGCCTCGGTCGACACCGGGAGATCGGCCCGGCCGGCCCAGCCGGGGAGGGG
The DNA here is from genome assembly GCF_040652235.1 of Streptomyces sp. NPDC048277. Classification (NCBI taxonomy): domain Bacteria; kingdom Bacillati; phylum Actinomycetota; class Actinomycetes; order Kitasatosporales; family Streptomycetaceae; genus Streptomyces; species Streptomyces sp. NPDC048277. The sequence continues at coordinate 27,004 of NZ_JBEZLQ010000015.1, read as the reverse complement.
TGTCGTCAGGACGTCCGAGGCGCTGCTTTGGTGATTTAGAGGGAATCATGAACTGTGGCGCCGCCACAGCGTTTTTACCCAAGTTCGTGGGGTTTCCATCCCTCAGAGGGCTCCACAGCTCAACTGTTCAACCATGTCGTGCGCCGGACATCGCCCGGCGTGCGCCGGGGCGCCCGCGAAGAGCTCCCCCGCTCTCCCGCCGGACGCCCCGGTTCCCCCGGTCCCCCCGGGTTCAGTTGCCGCCGCCGCAGCCGCCCCCGCCGCACGAGGAACCGCCGCCGCAGGAGGAGTGCCCGCCGCCGCAGGAGTGCCCCCCGTGGCTGTGACCGCCGCCCCCGCCGTGTCCGCCGTGCGAGGACGACGAGCCGGAGTCCCCGGCCCACCAGCTGCCGGAGCTGTCGTAGCCCGAGGACCCGCCCCGGCCGGACGCCCCCTTGACCCGTCCGCCCCTGCGGACCGCGGTCCCGACGATCACGAAGCAGACGATCGCGGCCGCCACCACGATGAAGACGATGCCCATGGCGTCACCTTCTTTCCGTTCGCTCGGAGCGACCCCCCGTGGGCGCCCCGGCCGCCGCGTGAGCGCGGCGTGAACGGGGGATGCCCGGCCGTCTCGGCAGCCAAAGCAGAGTTGAGGAACTCCAGAGCTTGGGCGCAGGATGGCCGGCATGACCTCCAGCGCACGCCCTCTCCTCAATCGCCGGCTCGCCGAGTTCGGGACCACGATCTTCGCCGAGATGTCCGCCCTCGCGCTCAGCACCGGGTCCATCAACCTGGGCCAGGGCTTCCCGGACACCGACGGCCCCGAGGAGGTCAGGGAGGCCGCCGTGCGCGCGCTGCGCGAGGGGCGCGGCAACCAGTACCCGCCGGGCCCGGGCATCCCCGAGCTGCGCGGCGCGATCGCCGCGCACCAGGAACGCCGGTACGGGCTGTCGTACGACCCGGACGCCGAGGTCCTGGTCACGGCGGGCGCCACGGAGGCCATCGCCGCCGCCCTGCTGGCCCTGCTCGAACCCGGTGACGAGGTCGTCGCCCTGGAGCCGTACTACGACTCCTACGCGGCCTGCATCGCGATGGCCGGCGGTACGCGCGTGCCCGTCACCCTGCGCCCGGACGGCGGCGCCTTCCGCCTCGACCTGGACGAGCTGCGCGCCGCCGTCACCCCCCGCACCCGCCTGCTCCTGGTCAACACCCCGCACAACCCGACCGGCACGGTCCTCACCCGCGCCGAGCTGACCGCGATCGCGGAGCTGGCGGTGGAGCGCGACCTGCTGGTCGTCACCGACGAGGTCTACGAGCACCTGGTGTACGACGAGGCGGAGCACATCCCCCTGGCCACCTTCCCCGGCATGCGGGAGCGCACGGTCACCATCGGGTCGGCCGGCAAGACCTTCTCCTTCACCGGCTGGAAGGTCGGCTGGGTGACCTCGACGCCGGAGCTGGTCACGGCGGTGCGCTCGGCGAAGCAGTTCCTGACGTACGTGAGCGCGGGTCCGTTCCAGTACGCGATCGCCGAGGCGCTGCGGCTGCCGGACTCGTACTTCGACGGCATCCGCGCCGACCTCCGGCGCAAGCGCGACCTGCTCGGCGACGGGCTGCGGACGGCCGGGTTCGAGGTCTACCAGCCCCGGGGCACGTACTTCATCACCACCGACATCCGCCCCCTCGGCGAGAAGGACGCCTACGCGTTCTGCCGCGCGCTCCCCGAACGCTGCGGTGTCGTCGCCATCCCCAACTCCGTCTTCTACGACGACCCCGAAGCCGGCCGCAGCCAGGTCCGCTTCGCCTTCTGCAAGCAGGACGGCATCCTCCAGGAGGCGGCCGACCGCCTGCGGCGCCTGGCGGCCTGAACCGGGGAGGGGGCGGCGGGCTTCTTGACACCCGGTGGGAGTCCGTTCAAGATCTTCACGCCGCTGCCACGCCGGCCGCCCACTCCCCGCCCATACGCAGTGACCTGGGGATTGTCCGCGCTCCGCCGAGCCAGGGGCAGGCCCAGGAGGAGAGACGTGGGTATATCCCGAGCTGTCAGATCGTTCGCCGTCACCGCGAGCGCCGCCGTGCTGTGCGCCGTCGCGGACGGCACCGGTGCCGTGATCACGTTCGACGGCATGTCCTCGGACGCCGGAGGGGACGGCACGGTCAGCGCCGGGCAGACGGTCACCGGCACGACGGATGTCACCTTCACGGTGCACGCGGACCCGGACGACGAGCCGACCGCGGCCGTGGTCAGCATCGCCGGCGGCACCGAGTACCAGGGCACCGGCACGGTCAAGCAGACCATCGCCCTGAACCCGGGCGACTGCCTGCCCTCCTGCACCCTGCACGCGACCCTGGACACCGCCGCCACCCAGCAGTTCGGAGGCGCCACGAACGGGGTGGCCGCACCGCTGGTGAACGACGGCGCGAACACCGTCCACATCGAGGTGGACAGCCCCCGCCCGCGGACCGTCACGGCCGACGCGGCCGTCACGGTCGACAACGGGCGGCCGGTCGTCACCCTGCCCGACCTGCCCGGCGAGGACGCCTGGACCACGTACAAGCCCGTGGGCCTGTCCGCGGACGGCGAGTTGTCGCTGCGCGCCACCGCGACCGGCGACAACGGCGTCTCCCGTGTCCGGTACTTCAGCTCCGGCAAGGTCTGGCCCGCCCCGGTCGACCTGACCGCCCCGGACAGCGGCGCGACATGGACCACCACGCTGGACACGAGTGCCGTCCCGGCCGGCCTGTACGCCGGAGGCGTCTACGTCGTGGCCTACGACAAGGACGGCCGCGCGGGTTCCCCGGTCCGGGCCGACACCGTGGTCGACCACGGCTTCACCGTCACACCGAAGCTCGGCACCGTCGTCCACCCGGACGAGGGATCGGTGAACGTGACCTACGCCTATCCCTCGCCGCTCGACAAGGCGTTCCCGTCCAACCTCAACTACGCCTACCCGGTCGGCACCACCGTGTCGCTCGACGGGAAGGTCCAGGCGACGACGCCGGTCGACGCCTACACCTACCAGGGAAACACCAAGGGCTTCGTCGCCGACCTCGGCACGCTCCCCTACGGCAGCCACACGCTGACGTTCGACACGGTCGACAACCGCGGCGCCCACGGCCGGACGGACCTGCCGGTCCAGGTGGTGTCCGAGGTGACGCCGGCCTGGACGGACGGCTTCCAGGACTTCCCCGTGGCGGGCAGCAGCCGGACGTACGCCGCCACGACCTCCGCCGACGACGGCGTCAGCCGGGCCGAGCACTGGACCCTCGACGTCGACGGCACGGCGTTCGCCACCGGCAGCTATCCCGCGCAGCCCTCCGGCACCTGGAAGACCACGACCACCGGGGTGCACTACGTCACGCTGACCATCGTCTCCCAGTACGGCGACACCACCGTCCGCACCGTGCCGATGCGCGTCCTGGCCGCCACGACGACCCAGCTGACCGGCCCGGCCACCAGCGCCTACGGCGGCAAGGCGACCTTCACCGCCACCGTGGCGCAGACCGGCGCCCAGCCCGCGGCCGGCGCCAAGGTCGGTTTCCAGTACAAGCGGGCGGGCACCACCACCTGGAAGACCCGGGCGACCGTCACCGCGGACAGCACCGGCAAGGCCACCTACACCACGACCGCCCAGTACAACGGCGCCTGGCGCGCCGTCACCGCGGCCAAGAACCTGACGTGGGCGTCCTCGACCAGCAAGACCCTGGCCTCGCACGTCAAGGCCGTCCTCACGGTGAGCAGGCCGGCCGCCAGGGCGGTCCACGGCAAGGCCGTGTCCTACACCGCGCTCAGCTCCCCCTACGTCAAGGGGACCGCACTGCGCTTCCAGGCCCGCCAGAAGGACGGCACCTGGAAGACCCTCACCAGTGCCGCCCTCTCCACCGGCGGCAGCGCCACCGCGAAGATCGCCTTCTCGCGGGCGGGAACGTGGACGCTACGGGTCTACCGCCCCGGCACCACCGATCTGACGGACACGTACTCCTCGTCCTGGACGGTCAAGGTCAGCTGACCCGGGGGCCGCGGTCACGGCTCGGGTAGGTGGCAGCGGGCCCACCTACCCCATCGGGCGCACATTTCTCGCACATCACCGCGATCCCCCTGCACTGTGCGAATGTGAGCCACGCGAGCACCGCCCTAGCCCCGCCCGTCGCACAGCAACCCGGCACCCGGCTGTCCCTCGTCACCGCGGGCGGGTTCGCCGTGGGGCTGTTCGCCGCGGCCCGGCTCACCGGCATGACCGTGCTCGCGCTGGTCGCCTGGGCGGGCGGCGGGCATCCGCTGACCCTGCTCGGCCGGTCCTGGGACTCGGTCTGGTACCTCGGCATCGCCACGCACGGCTACGGCCGCACCCTGTACTTCGGCGCCGACATCATCCACAGCGACCTGGCGTTCTTCCCGCTCTACCCGGCCCTGATCCGGACTCTGACGGCCGTGACACCGCTGAGCGGGGCGGGCGCGGGGCTCCTGGTGGCCTGGGCGGCCGCCGGGGTCGCCGCCGCCGGCATCTACGCGGTGGGCGCCCGGCTGCACGGCCGCGCCGTGGCCACCGCGCTGGTGCTGCTGTGGGGCCTGCTCCCGCACTCCGTCGTGCTGTCCATGGCGTACACGGAACCGGTCCTGACCGCCTTCGCCGCCTGGTCCCTGTACGCGGTCCTGGCCGGGAACTGGCTGTGGGCGGGCTCCCTGGCCGCCCTCGCGGGCCTGTCCCGCCCGAACGGCTTCGCGGTCGCGGTGGCCGTCCTCCTCGCCGCCGCCTGCGAGCTCCGCCGCACCCGCGGCCGGGTTGCCCACAGGCTGTGGACGGGCGCGGCGCTCGCCCCGCTCGGCTGGACGGCGTACGTCCTGTGGGTGGGCCGGCGCAGCGGGAACCGGCTGGGCGGCTACTTCGACGTGCAGCGCCTGTGGGGCTCGCGCTTCGACTTCGGCCGGGGCTCGCTCCGGTTCGTGCGCGGCCTGCTCCTGCACGGCGACCGCTTCGTCTTCCCGATGACGCTGGTGATCGTGGCGGCGGCGGTGGTCCTCTACGCCCTGCTCGTCCTGGACCGGGCCCCGCTCCCGCTCCTCGCCTACACCGCCGTACTCCTCCTGATCACCCTCGGCGGCTCCGGCTTCTTCGAGTCCAAGCCCCGCTTCCTGCTCCCGGCGTTCCCGCTGCTGCTGCCCCTGGCCCGGGCGCTGGTGCGCACGGCGAGAGCCCGGCCCTGGCACGCGACCGTGGTGGTCGCGGCCCTGGCCGGGCTCTCGTTCGGCTACGGCGCGTACCTGGTCGTATACGCGCGCACTCCGCTGTAGAGGACCGACTACTCGTCGTCCTCGGGCTTCTCGGCCTCGTTGACGGCCTCCTCCAGGCCGAGCTGCTCGACGAGCCACTTGTCGAACTCGATCGCGGCCCGCACCCAGCTGACCGTGGACGACACGAAGTGGTTGATGTCGACGCCCGTGCCGATCAGCATCTGCGCCTCACCGATGAGGCGGACGGTGCCGTCGTCGTGGGTGTGGGTGTAGACCTTGGGCCACAGGGTCCGCCGGTTCCAGTCGTCGATGGACTCGAGCAGCTGCGGCTTCTCGTCGATCTTGTGGGGGCGGTCGTAGAACGTCCGCACCGAGAAGACCGCCTGCTCGTCCTCACCGCGGAACATGAAGTACGTACGGAACTGCTCCCACGGCGCGGCGAGGTCGCCCTCGTCGTCGATGACGTACTTGAGCTCCATCTGGTCGAGGAGCTGCTTCACGAGATCCTGATCCGGGACGACGGGGCCCGCCGGTCCTTGGGGCTGCGGCTCGGGCTGGCCCCCGAAGTTCGGGATCGAGGACGGGTCGATGGACACCTTGATTTCCCTTCGTCTGGACCCCGCCATCCTCCCTCATACGGGGAGGGGGGCCGCAACCCCGGCCCGCCCTTCAGCCGTGGGCTGACAGGATCCGTCCGGGTGCGCTCCGGTCCGCAGCGCACCCGGTCGGTGTCACAGCGTCTTCGCGGGCTTCTCCTGCTCCGTCACCGGTCCCACGATCAGGCCGTCCCCGAACGCGTCCACGCGGATCGTGTCGCCGTCCTTGACCTCGCCGGCCAGGATCTCCTTGGCCAGGCGGTCGCCGATGGCGGTCTGGACCAGGCGGCGCAGCGGGCGGGCGCCGTACGCCGGGTCGTTGCCCTCCTCGGCGAGCCAGGCCAGGGCCTCCGGGGTGATCTCCAGGGCGAGCCGGCGGTCGGCCAGGCGCTTGGCGAGGCGGTCGATCTGGAGCCGGGCGATCCGGGCCAGTTCGTCCTTGGCCAGGGCGGAGAAGACGACCAGGTCGTCCAGGCGGTTGAGGAACTCCGGCTTGAAGGACTGCCGGACCGCCTCCAGGACCTGCCGCTTCTTCTCCTCCTCGCCGAGGACCGGGTCGACCAGGTACTGGCTGCCCAGGTTCGAGGTGAGGACCAGGATCGTGTTGCGGAAGTCGACCGTGCGGCCCTGGCCGTCGGTGAGGCGGCCGTCGTCCAGCACCTGGAGCAGGATGTCGAAGACCTCGGGGTGGGCCTTCTCCACCTCGTCCAGGAGGACGACCGTGTAGGGGCGGCGGCGGACCGCCTCGGTGAGCTGGCCGCCCTCCTCGTAGCCGACGTATCCGGGCGGGGCGCCGACCAGGCGGGCCACGCTGTGCTTCTCGCTGTACTCCGACATGTCGATGCGGACCATCGCCCGCTCGTCGTCGAAGAGGAAGTCGGCCAGCGCCTTCGCGAGTTCCGTCTTGCCGACGCCGGTCGGGCCGAGGAAGAGGAAGGAGCCGGTGGGGCGGTCCGGGTCGGCGATGCCCGCGCGGGAGCGGCGGACGGCGTCGGAGACCGCGCGTACGGCCTCGGTCTGGCCGATCAGACGGCGGCCCAGCTCGTCCTCCATCCGGAGCAGCTTCTGGGTCTCGCCCTCCATCAGCCGGCCGGCCGGGATGCCGGTCCAGGCGGCCACCACGTCGGCGATGTCGTCGGAGCCGACCTCGTCCTTGACCATGGTGTCCTTGGCGGTCTCCTCCTCGGCCTCGGACGCGGCCTCCAACTCCTTCTCCAGCTGCGGGATCTCGCCGTACAGCAGCTTGGAGGCGGTGTCGAAGTCGCCGTCGCGCTGGGCGCGTTCGGCGGTGCCGCGCAGTTCGTCGAGCTTCTCCTTGAGCTCGCCGACCCGGTTCAGGGACTGCTTCTCGCGCTCCCAGCGGGCGTTGAGGCCGCGCAGGTCCTCCTCCCGGTCGGCGAGGTCGCGGCGCAGCTTCTCCAGGCGCTCCCGGGAGGCCGGGTCGGTCTCCTTCTCCAGCGCCAGCTCCTCCATCTTCAACCGGTCGACGGAGCGCTGGAGTTCGTCGATCTCGACCGGGGAGGAGTCGATCTCCATGCGGAGCCGGGAGGCCGCCTCGTCGACGAGGTCGATCGCCTTGTCGGGGAGGAAGCGGGAGGTGATGTAGCGGTCGGAGAGGGTCGCGGCGGCGACGAGTGCGCTGTCGGCGATCTGGACCTTGTGGTGGGCCTCGTAACGGCCCTTCAGGCCGCGGAGGATGGCGATGGTGTCCTCGACCGTCGGCTCCGCCACCAGCACTTGCTGGAAGCGCCGCTCCAACGCCGGGTCCTTCTCGATGCGTTCGCGGTACTCGTCGAGGGTCGTGGCGCCGACCATGCGCAGTTCGCCGCGGGCGAGCATGGGCTTGAGCATGTTGCCGGCGTCCATCGCGGAGTCGCCGCCGGCCCCCGCGCCGACGACCGTGTGCAGCTCGTCGATGAAGGTGATGATCTGCCCGTCGGAGTCCTTGATCTCGGCGAGGACGGTCTTCAGCCGCTCCTCGAACTCGCCGCGGTACTTGGCCCCGGCGACCATCGCGCCCAGGTCCAGCGCCACCAGCCGCTTGTCCTTCAGCGACTCGGGCACGTCCCCCTTCACGATCCGCTGGGCGAGCCCCTCGACGACGGCGGTCTTGCCGACGCCGGGTTCGCCGATGAGCACGGGGTTGTTCTTGGTCCGCCGGGACAGCACCTGCACGACCCGGCGGATCTCCTGGTCCCGTCCGATGACCGGGTCGAGCTTGCCGTCGCGGGCGGCGGCGGTGAAGTCGGTGCCGAACTTCTCCAGCGCCTTGTACTGGCCCTCGGGGTCGGCGGTGGTCACCCGGCGCCCGCCGCGCGCCTTCTGGAAGGCCTCCACCAGCTTCTTCGCGGTGGCGCCCTGCCGGTCGAGCACCTCGCCGGCCGCGCCGCCCTTCGCGGCGATGCCGATGAGCAGGTGCTCGGTGGAGAGGTAGTCGTCGCCGAGGTCCTTGGCGCGTTCGCCGGCGTCGGCGAGCACCGCGAGCAGCTCGCGGTTGGGCTGCGGGGGCGCGACCGTGGAGCCGGTCACACTGGGCAGCGCGGCCAGTGCGCGCTCGGCGCCCTGGCGTACGGCGGCCTGGTCGGCGTCGACGGCGGCGAGCAGGTCGGTGATGTTCTCGTTGTCCTGCCCGGCGAGCAGGGCCAGCAGCAGGTGGGCAGGCGTGAGGTCCGGGTGCCCCATGGTCACGGCCCGGTTGCTGGCCGCGTTGATCGCGTCCCGGCTCCTGTTGGTCAGCTCGGCGTCCACGTTCGCGTTCTCCTCCTCGGCGTCGTACGACTGACTCAGCCAACGTACACAAAGTTGAGTCTATTCCACTCAAGGTGGAGTCGGGAGCTCTTCCGGTACGCATGAACCCTTCCGCACCGGACGAGGAGTGTCAGCGTTTCTGGCCGGAACGCCACCTGCGCACCCTCACGACGCCGCGCCCGGACGGGACACGGGGGCGGCACGGGGGCGGGTGCGGGGGCCGGGGTGACCACCCCGTTCTACCGACGGGTTTCAGCCACCGTGCCGTCTGGCCGGAACCGGCCGATACCCGGAAATGTCCCCAGAAAACTGCAGCGGCGTCACCGTGTTCAGGTCACGGTGACGCCGCTGCGGGGGGAAGCACCTGAGCGATCTTTTACGACGGGGGAATCGCGTCAGGCACTGCGGGGGGTGGCCGAGATGGTCCTCACGTCGGGCACCTCCGGCTCAGCCAGCCGGTGGTCCCGTTGGTCCAGGTTCACAAAGATCATTCCGTACCGGACGGCACAGCGCACGGGCTGCGGCGCGCCACGGGGCTTGCGCAGACACCGGTAAGCCCGGACGTCCTCGTCCTCGTCCCGCGTGACGACGACCGGCTCACCGAAGACGGTCACCATCAGCGAGTCACCGCTGTGGGGGATGGCGGTGACCAGGTCGATGAAGTGCCAGCCGCTGCGGTAGGCGGTAGCCATCTCGCGGCGGAAGGATCGGTCGTCCGGTGGGGTGGTCACGTCAGCTCCCAGCTCAGTCTGCCGTACTTGCGTTGACAGCCACGGCAGGCCATTCGGTGATCGCCTGCACGTCACTCTTCGCACCAGAGGTACCACCGAGTACCCCCAGGACCACCAGGGCGGAAAAGGCGGCGCCGAGCACCGAGCGAAGCAGTCTGTTACGCATTGTCGGCTTCGTTCCTCACTTGAAGGTCCCCTTTTCCCCCGTCAGGTACGACGATGGCTCATTCGGGCACGTGGTGGCCACAGGATCAGTGCATCATGTTCCTGCATGTTCAGGACCCTGGGGGGTGGAGATTTGGCAACTAAGCGGGTGAAAGCGACACATCCTCATCCGGTGACCGAGCTGTGCGACGAAGGCAGTCGCCTTTACGCCACCGCTCTGCGCTCGGGACGTGTCGCCCGCACGGACGCGGAGGCCGCTCCCTGTCTGATGGAACTCGCCCTCCTCCACCCGGACCCCGACGATCCCGCCTGGCTGCGCCCGGTTCCGCCGGTCGTCGCGCTGACCCGCCGGCTCAACCCGATCGAGCGCGAGATCACCGAGCGCCGGCAGATGTCGATCGAGCTCGCGCAGATATTCGAGCCGTTCATGTCGATCGGCACGGAGGTGAGCACTCCCGGCGATGCCATCACCGTCCTGGAAGGCGGCGACCGGATCAACGCGGCGCTCAACCTTGCCACTTCCCAGGTCCGGACCGAACTGGTCACGGTGCAGCCCTCCGACCGCATCTCGGAGAGCAGCCTGCTGAAAGGCCTGGAGCGCGACCGGGCCCTGGTCGAACGCGGTGTGAAGATCCGGAGCCTGTACCAGCACACGGCCCGCTACAACCCGGAGAAGCTGGCGTACTCGGCCCAACTCTCCGACGGCAAGGTCGAGTACCGCACCATCGACGAGCTGGTCGAGCGGCTGATCATCGTCGACCGGGCGATCGCCTTCATCCCCGCCCGCGACGACCAGAGGATCGCCCTGGAGCTCCGTCACGAGGGCCTGATCCGCTATCTCCTGAAGGTCTTCGAGTACCTGTGGGACCGGGCCGTCCCGATGAGCATCGGCGGCCCGTACTCGGCCGACTCCGAGGGCATCACCGAGATCCAGTACTCCATCGCCAAGCTCCTGGTGGAGGGCCATGTCGACGAGGCCATCGCCCGCCGGCTGGGCATGAACGTACGGACGTGCCGCGCCCACATCGCCAAGCTCGCCCAGGCCCTCGGCAGCGGCAGCCGCGCCCAACTCGGCTATCTCATCGCCCAGTCCGGCATGCTGGACCAGACGATTCCGGGGGCGGGTGGCCCCCGGTGACCCGTGCCCCGCACGGCGAGCACGGCATCGAGGACCTGTGCGCGGAGGGCACGAAACTGTACGCGCGCGCCTTGCGCGAGGGCCACATCACCGCTCTGGACGCCGCCGGGGCCCCCTGCCTCATCGACCTCGGCCTGCTCCACCCCGCGCTGGACGACCTCGACCGGCTGGAGCCCGTCGCCGCGGCGCTCGCCCTGAACCGGCTCCTGCGCGGCGCCCGCGCCCGCGCGGCCGAGGAATGGCAGCTGGAGCAGCGGTTGGTGGAGCTCTTCGAACCACTGTTGACCATCGAGCAGCGGTCGGACACGGCGGCGGACTCCCCGGCTCTGCGGCTGCTGAGCAGCACCCGGCGGATCAACCAGGCCATCGACGAGGCCATGGCCGAGGCCATGGCCGAGGCCCGGGACGAGGTCCTGTGCATCCAGCCGCACGCCGGTCTGGTGGGCGAGCGCGGCGAGACCGCCCAACCCGCCGCCCACGCACGCGACCAGGCGTTCCTCGACCGCGGCGGCCGTTTCCGCACGCTCTACCAGCAGACCCTGCGTCATGTGCCGACCGTGTACGCCTATACCGAGGAACTGAAGGGCGACAACGTGGCCCGCGGTCTCGACGAGGTCCCCGACCGGCTCCTCGTCATGGACGGGGCAGTCGCCTTCCTGCCCGCCAACGACGACGGCACCCTGGCCCTGGAGATCCGCCACCCGGCCCTGGTCAAGTACCTCGCGACCGTCTTCGAGCGCTTCTGGCGCCTGGCCACGCCGATGTTCCCCAAGACCGAGCAACGCCCCAGCCTCAACGGCGTCACGCCCCGTCAGCAGGCCATCGCGGCCCTCCTCGTCGAAGGCCACACCGACGCCGTCATCGCCGACCGCCTCGGCATGAACATCCGCACCGCCCGCGTCCACATCGCCAAACTCGCCGCCACCCTCGGCAGCGACAGCCGGGCCCAACTCGGCTATCTCATAGGCCGGTCCGGGATCCTGGAACAAACGCCGTTCGACGAGGGCGGCCCGCACTGACGCACGCCGACCACACCATCGAGCAGTTGTGTACAGCGGGTTCGGAACTCTACGAACAGGCCCTGAGCGAGGGCCACATCTCCGCCGCGGCCGCGGCGGACGCCCCCTGCCTCACCGAGTTCGGCCTGCTTCATCCGGCCCTCGACGACCTCGACCGGCTGGAGCCCGTGGCCCCCGCGCTCTCGCTGAACCGGCTGCTGGGCGCCACCCGAGCCCGTATCGCCGAGGAACACCGCCGGGAGGACCGGCTGGTGGACCTGTTCGGACCGTTGCTGCGGATCGACGGACAGACCGCGCCGGACAGCCCCTCGCTCCATCTGCTCAGCGGTACCAAGCAGATCAACAGGGCCATCTCGGAGGCGCTGGTGGAGGCAACCGTCGAGGTCATCGGCATCCAGCCGCACGCCGGTCTCGTCGGCCGGCGCGGCGAGACCGCCCAGCAGCTCTCTCTCGCCCGCGACCAGGCCTTCCTCGACCGCGGCGGCCGTATCCGCACCCTCTACCAGCATTCCCTGCGCCATCTGCCGAGCGTCCTCACCTACGTCGAGCAGTTGAAGGGCGACAGCACGGGCCGCAGCCTCGACGAACTCCCGGGCCGCCTCATCGTCATCGACGAAACGGTCGCCTTCATCCCGGCCGACGGCGACGGCACCCTCGCCCTGGAGGTCCGCCATCCCGCGGTGATCACGTTCTTCATCAAGACCTTCGACCGGTTCTGGCAGCTGGCCACCCCCATGTTCCCGAAGCCGGAGCACCGCCCCACCGTCAACGGCGTCACCCCCCGCCAGCGCGCCATCGCGGCCCTCCTCGTCGAGGGCCACACCGACGCCGTCATCGCCGACCGCCTCGGCATGAACATCCGCACCGCCCGCGACCACATCGCCCGCCTCGCCACCACCCTCGGCAGCGAGAGCCGCGCACAGCTCGGCTATCTCATCGCCCGGTCCGGGATCCTCGATCGGGAAGACTGACCACGGCCGGCGAGCCGCTCGCCCCGCCGGGCGGCCGGTCCAGCCCGACCTGCGCTATCCGCACCCCCAGTTGGGTACGGCTGGCCGCGCCCAGGGTCTCCGAGAGACGGGCGATGTGGGCGCGGCAGGTGCGCACGCTGATCCCCAGGCGCTCCGCGATCACCGCGTCCTGGTGGCCCTCCGCCAGCAGCGCCGCGATGGACTGCTCCCGGTGCGAGATGCCCTCGATGCCGGTGTCGGGGAGGGCGGCGGTGAGCGGGATCGCCAGCCGCCACAGCCTCTCGAACACCGTGACCAGGTACTCGACCAGGGCGGGGTGGCGCAGTTCCAGGGCCATCGTGCGGTCCGCGTTCGCGGGGATGAACGCCACCGTGCGGTCGAAGAGGATGAGCCGGTCGATGACCTCGTCGAGCGTCCGGGCCTCCACCGCGTCGCCCATCAGCTCCAGGTAGTTGAGCAGGCCCTGACCGTGCCGGGCGACATGGGTGTAGAGGTCCCGCATCCGCACGCCCCGGCCGCGCAGGGCGACGGCCCGGTGCAGGCCCTCGGTCAGCTCGGACTCCCGGCGGATACCGCCCGGCTGCACGGTCAGCACCTCGGCCGTGCACGCCTGGGTCGCCTCGTCCATGGCCGCCTGGATCCGTGACAGCCCGTCAAGGACCCGGATCGCCGCCGTGCCCTCGGCGGAGGCCGAGACCGCCTGCAACTGCCGTCCCAGACCGGCGTACCACTCGAACGCCGCGACCGCCGCGCCCACCCGCCGCTGGCTGTCCGTGACCTCGTCGTGGACCCCGCGCAGCAGCCGGGTCATGACCTCCTGCGGGGAGGTCGGCACCAGCCAGTCCATGTCGTCGGGGTCCGGGTGCAGCAGCGCCAGCTCCAGCAGACAGGGCACCGCGTCGGCGTCCGTGCGCGGTACCCGGCCCCGGCGCACGGCCCGGGAGTACACACGGTCCCCGGCGGCGCACAGCCGGTCGGCACCGTGTGGATGCTCCTCCGCCCCGTGCCCGGCCATCGCCCATTCCACCCCCGGTTTGCTGCCTCTTCCGCAGCGCAACTATGAGCGGTCCGGACCGGGTCCGCAACACGGCTTCCCCCGCACCGGGCGTCGTAATGCACCGGTGCGCCCGGGTATCGTCCGGCCTCCGCAGGCCGCACTGCAACAAGATGACGGTGGTGGGCGAGGGGTGCGGGCGGCAAGGTTGATGTTGCTTCCCACGGGCGTTGCCGGACGCCCGGCGGAGCCCCGGCCGGCATCCCCCGCGGGCCGGGGCACCGCGCAACGCGTCCACGGGGGAGACGCGTTGCACGGGAGGGCCGCTCGCGGGCGCGTGGCGCGGCGGACCAGGCGAATCCCCGAAATCCGCCAGTGATCGCCGCGTTACGTGCCCGCTCTAACGTCCCCTCATGGCGGACATATTTGACGCGTACGCGTTGGCCGACGCGTGGGACGAGATGTTTGTGCGGCCGGGTGAGGTCAGGACCGCCTATGAGCCGGTGCTGGCGGCACTTCAGCCGATCGAGCCGAGTGAACTGCGCTTCCGGGCCGACCAGATGGCCCGTGCCTTCACCGACCGGGGCGTGACCTACGCCTTCGCGGGCGAGGAGCGGCCCTGGCCGCTGGACCTGGTGCCCAGGATCCTCGACGCCCTGGAATGGGATCTCATACGAAGAGGGGTGGGCCAGCGGGTCAGAGCCCTGGAGGCCTATCTCGCCGACGCCTACGGACACGCCCGCGCCTTCGAGGACGGCGTGGTCCCCTGGCGGCTGCTGCTGGGCTCGCCGCACTTCCACCGGGCGGCGCACGCGGTGGAGCCGCCCGGCGGGGTGCGCATCCATGTGGCCGGGATCGACCTGGTCAGGGACGAGGCCGGCGCCTTCCGGGTGCTGGAGGACAACGTGCGGGTGCCCAGCGGGGTGTCGTACGTCATCGAGAACCGCCGGGCCATGACCCGGATCTTCCCCTCGCTCTTCGCCGAGCAGCACGTCCTGCCGGTCGACGGGTACGCCCAGCGGCTGCTGGCCGCGCTGCGGGCCGCGGCGCCCGGCGGGGCGGCGAGCGACCCCCGGGTCGTCGTCCTCACCCCCGGCCCCAGCAACGCGGCCTACTTCGAACACGCCCTGCTCGCCCGGCTGATGGGCGTGCAGCTGGTGGAGGGCCACGACCTGGTGTGCCGCAGCAACCGGGTGTGGATGCGGACGACCCGGGGCGAGGTGCCCGTGCACGTCGTGTACCGGCGGCTCGACGACGACTTCCTCGACCCGCTGCACTTCCGCCCCGACTCGGTGATCGGCTGCCCCGGCATCCTGAGCGCCGCCATCGCCGGGAACGTCACACTCGCGAACGCCGTGGGCAACGGCATCGCCGACGACAAACTGCTCTACACCTACGTCCCGGACCTGATCCGCTACTACCTCGGCGAGGAGCCGCTCCTCCCCAACGTGGAGTCCTACCGCCCTGATGAACCGGGCCAGTTGGAGGCGGTCCTCGACCAGCTCGACCAGCTCGTGGTGAAGCCCGTCGACGGGGCCGGCGGACAGGGGATCGTCATCGGACCGAAGGCCGACGCGGACACCCTGGAACGCACTCGCAAAGCAGTCGCCGCCGACCCGCGCGGCTTCATCGCCCAGCGTCCGGTCGCCCTCTCCACCTCTCCCACCCTCGCGGGTGACCGCATGGCACCGCGCCACATTGACCTGCGCCCGTTCGCCGTGAACGACGGCGACGACATCTGGGTGCTGCCCGGCGGCCTGACCCGAGTTGCCCTCCAGGAGGGCAACCTGATCGTCAACTCCAGCCAGGGCGGCGGCTCCAAGGACACCTGGGTACTCGCCGAGGGCCCGGCGGAGCGCCCCGCGCCGGTCGGCGCGGCGGGCCCGATCCCCGCGGTCGCCCCGCGCCGCCTCGGCCCCGACGGCACCCGTGCCGTCGTACCGGAAGGAGCCCAGCAGCAGTGAACGACGTGATCCTCTCCCGTATCGCCGAGTCGCTGACCTGGACCGGACGGTATGTCGAGCGGGCCGACGCCACCGGCCGGATCCTCGACGCCTATCTGCACCGGATGCTGGAGGACCCCTGGCGCGACGAGGACGCCGCCTGCCGCTCGCTGTACGCGATCCTCGGGGTGGACGCCGGCGCGGAGCCGGTGGACATGCAGCAGGTCCTGGACCAGCTCGCCTTCGACGCCCGCTCCACGTGCTCCATCGAGGGCGCCCTGAGCGCGGCCCGGCTGAACGCGCGCAGCGCCCGTGAGGCCGTCTCCTCCGAGATGTGGGAGTGCCTCAACTCCACCTGGCACGCACTCGCCGACCAGCGCCGCGCGGCCCGCCGCACGGGCCCCTACGCCTATCTGGAGCTGGTCCGCAGCCGGGCCGCCCTGTTCTTCGGGCTCGCCGACTCCACGATGAGCCGGGACGACAGCTGGCGGTTCGTCGTCCTCGGACGCAGCCTGGAACGGGTGGACATGACCGTACGGCTGCTGTCGGTGCGCGTCCTGGACGCGGCGCACGCGCCGGACTGGACCACGCTGCTCAGCGCGAGCGGGGCCGACGAGGCGTACGCGCGGGTGCACAGCGGGTTCGGGGACACCCCGCGGGTGGCCGAGTTCCTGCTCCTGGACCGGGACTTCCCGCGCTCGGCGCTGCACGCGCTGACCACGGCGGAGGAGTGCCTGGCCGCGCTCGGCCGGCCCCGCCAGGATCCGGCGCGCTCGCCGATCGGCCGGGTCCGCACCCGCCTCGAATACCTGGACACCGCCTCCCTGGAGGAACAGCTCCCGGCCCTGCTGCGGGAGTTGCAGCAGGCCTGCATGACGTCCGCCGACGCGGTGGCGGAGCGGTTCTTCCCGTACCAGGGGCCCGTGGAGTGGGCCCAGGAAGGAGCCTGACATGGCTCGTCGCCTCCGCATCCGGCACACCACCCGGGTCTCCTACGCCCAGCCCGCCGCCTCCTCGCACAACGAGGTCCGGATGACCCCGCTGACCCTGCCGGGGCAGACGACGCTGGACGCGCGGGTCACCGTCAGTCCCGCGACCGCGGTGTGGTCGTACTGGGACTACTGGGGCACCCAGGTCACCGGCTTCGATCTGATCGACCCGCACGAGGATCTGACGATCACCGCGTCGAGCCTGGTGGAGACGTCGGCGCCGGAGCCGCTGCCGGCGGCACCGGCATGGGAAGAACTGGCCGAACGGGCCGCCGGGTCACGGCTGGTGGAGTTCGTGAGCCCCACAGGGCGTACGACGGTGCCGAACAAGCTGGTGAAGAAGGCCCGGGGCGCTGCCGCCGGGCTGGCGCCGCACGAGGCCGCGGAGGCCGTCTCCGGGCTGGTCGCCGACCGGGTGGCGTACCTTCCGGGAGCCACCGGGGTGAACACCTCCCCCGCGGAGGCCTGGGCCCAGCGGGCGGGGGTGTGCCAGGACATCACGCATCTGACGATCGCGCTGCTGCGCGGGGTGGGACTGCCCACCCGGTACGTCTCGGGCTATCTGCATCCGGAACGGGAGGCGGAGCTGCACCGGCCCGTCGCCGGGCAGAGCCACGCGTGGATCGAGTACTGGGCGGGTGAGTGGTGCGGCTACGACCCCACGAACCGGGTGCGGGCCGGGGAGGACCATGTCGTCGTGGGCCGGGGCCGGGACTACGACGACGTCACTCCGCACAAGGGGATCTACCGGGGGGTGCCGGGAGGGGCTCCGGAGGTGAGTGTGGAGTTCACGAGGGTGGCGTAGTCGGCTGCGGGTTCCCCGCGCCCCGACGGGGCGCGGGCTCCTGCCGCCGGGGCCTACTTGAGGCCCACCGCCGCGCAGGCCGACTTGTACGCGGCCGTGCAGATCTGCGAGATCTTGAAGATGCCGTCGGCGACGACGGTGTCCTTGATCTTGTCCTTCGTCACGGCGTTGACCTGCACCAGCTGGGACGGGATGTTCTTGTTGGTCGGGCTGTCGACCTGGTCCTGGGTGAGCGCGTCGAACTGGATGTCCTTGCCCTGGACCTTGTAGACGGCCATCTGGGCGGCGGCCTCGGCCTCGTCCGGGTAGGGCTTGTAGACGGTCATGTACTGCTCGCCGGCGAGGATCCGCTGGATCGCGTCGAGGTCCGCGTCCTGGCCTGTGATCGGCGGCATGGTCGTGACGCCGGCCGCCTTGAGGGCCTTGACGATGCCGCCCGCCATGGCGTCGTTCGCGGAGTAGACCGCGGCGACGTTGTCCTTGCCGATCGAGGCGATCGCCTTGGTCACCTCCTGCTCGGCGATGTCCGGGTTCCAGTCCTTGGTGTCGTACGTGGCGGCGATGGTCACCTTGCCGTTCAGCTCGGACAGGGCGCCCGTCTTGAACTGCTTGGCGTTCGGGTCGGTCGGCGAGCCGTTGACCATGATGACCTTGTCGGAGGTGTCGACGTTCGACCCGAGGCCCTCCAGGAGGGTACGGGCCTGCACCTCGCCCACCAGCTCGTTGTCGAAGGAGACGTAGGAGTCGATCGGGCCCTCGGCGAGGCGGTCGTAGGCGATGACCGGGATGCCCGCGTCCTTGGCCTTCTTCACCGTGCCGGCGATGGCGTGCGCGTCGACCGAGTCCAGGATGATCACGTCGACCTTCTCGTCGATCATCTTCTGCATCTGCGTCGCCTGCTTGGAGGCGGACGACCCGGCGTTCTGGTAGTCGACCTTGCCCTGCTTGTTCGTGAGCTCCGCGATCTTGGCCTTCATGATCGGGTAGTCGAAGTTCGTGTACCGGGTGTTGATGGTGTCCGGCATCAGCACGCCCACCGTGATGTCGTTGCCCTTGGTCGGTGTCGCGGAGGTCGATGAACCCGTCGCGTTGAGCACGCCGCAACCGGCGAGCGAGAGGGTCATCGTGGACGCGGCCACGAACATGGCTATACGACGCATACGGGGGCTCACTTCAGGTGCGTTCCGGACGTGGGGCTCTTTGCGACCCAGATGTCTGAAAAGCCAACGCGCAGGCCACACCCGACGTCAAGCGGAATCACTTAACGAGTCCGCAACAGCACGCTCCGCTGCACCTGTGAAGGCCGAGCGGAATCACCTCCAAACACCCTTTACGGACCCTCCATGCAAAGGGAGTTCATGGGGAGGCAAAGATCAGTACAACCAAGTCCATTCCTCGTGAGTCGACATCAGGAACGACCATCCCGGTCGTACTCACTCGTATCGGCCTGACCAGAGGATCGAATGAACCGCTCCTGGCGTTGCTGGACCGTGGTGGCCAACTCGCCGTACCCCGGACGGTGGTCCGGGTGACCTCACGAACGGTCTTCGAGGTCAGGGAACAGCACGAGTTGGTCACCTCGGCACGGTCGGGTCTTTGCGCCCGGCTTGGGCGTGCCTGCCGTCCTGGGCGGGCTCGCGGTCCCGCACGCCCTCGGTGTGGACACGGCCTGGCCGGTAGCTCTCCCCGCGCTCATCCTCCGGTGAGCGGGGGTCACACCTGGCCGACGCCGAATCCCGTGACCGAGGGCGCGCCTACCGATGGCCACCCCAGCTGCGTGATGCCGGGTGACCGTAGTCTTCTTCGACTGCTGCTGGAGAGGCTTGGCCCAGTGCTGCCCGCCCCAGCAGCTGGTGTAGGCCGGGTCGACCGCGACAACCACCAGGCCCCGGTGGTTGGCCATGCCGCGCAGCCGCTCCCGGAAGCGGGCGGTAGGGATTCCTGCCACGGTACGGCGGAAGCGTCTGCCGCGTCTGCCCCTGCCCATGGACTCCCGCCCGATGGCGCGAGCGTCGGTGAATCCCAGGTTCTCGATGGCCATCCCGGCACAGTCGTACTCCAGGGCGAGTGCGATCAGGTCGCTGATCGCGGCACGCAACCGTCCGTCCCGGGCGGTGGCGGGGCCGGTCAGGTCGAGCGGGATGGTGATCGGATCGCCGATCGGGTTGCCGTGCACGTCGAGCACACAGGCAGCAAGGTGGTCGGCGTTCAGATCGACTCCCAGCAGCCGCGCGCTTCGTGCCTTGAGCTCCTCCGGAGTGGGCAACACTGTGATCTCGGCCGACCAACTCGCGTCCAGGTACCAACGGCCACTTGCCGAGTCGCAGGCAATGTCGTAACGCACGGCCCTGTGGGCGGTGACCCGGTCCAGCCATTCCTCGTGACGATGGGAGAACCGCACGCTGCCGGCCATCCGGTAGCGGCCTCGCGGGGAGTTGGCCAGGTGCCGCAGTTCCTCCGGCAGCACGATCGTCACCGAGCCGTCGGACGGATCAACGGTGATGGTGTAGTTGCCGTACGAGGCGCCGGACTCGCCATCTGCGGTCAGGAACAGCCGCGCACCCTCCCACCGCTCGCGCCACTGGGCCTCGCTCAGCTGTGCGTCGGGAAGGTTGTGACGCTGCTTTACGAGGCGCCTGCCACCGACGACAACGGCGGGACACCCCGAGGCGATCTTCTGCTCTACGACGGCGAGCCGGGCCTTGAGCGCCTGCATGCGCTGCTGCTTCTGGACCCGTTCATTCTGGTCGGCGTAACCGCGCACACCGTCCCTCGACCGCCTGCCACAGGCAGCGGTCAGGCGCCGGGTGATGATGTGGATGGACCGGCGCAGCCCAGCCCGCTCATCGTGGAGGCAACGCATGGACAGCTGATACTGGTCCTCCGAGACACGGGTCATTGCTCCGGTCCACCGGGACGAGGACACCGAGGTGAGCTTCTTCTTCCGCTCTGCCCGCTCGGCCCAGCAGGCGGAGTACTTTCTCATCGGCGGGATCCGGACGCAGCCGATCTCGGATCCGGGCCCCTGACGGCGCGGCAACCGTGAACGGAGCCGCCAGCGCACGCAATGCGCGCTTCCTCCCACGCTTGCCTGCCACCGTCGGCCCCTCCCTCCTCGGCATCACTGCGAACTCAGCCACCACCACCGATCATGCGTTCCAGGGACTCCAAGATCCTGATAAACCATCTAGTTCACCCATATGGGCTACGCGATGGCCTCGTCACCGTCCGAACAACGCCGAAGGGGCCCGGAGGTCGGTGAACCTCCGGGCCCCTTCGTGCAGGGTGTTGCTAGTCCTTGGCCTTCTTCGGCCGCCACACCACCAGCGCGCTGGTCTGCTGGACCTCCTGGTACGGGACCAGGTCGCGGCGGTAGGAGGCGTGGACCGCCGCTTCCCGCTGCTGCATCGCTGCCGCCGCGCCGTCGACGGCCGCCTGGAGTTCGGCGACGCGCTGCTGGAGCGCTATGACCTGGTTCTCCAGTTCGATGATGCGCTTGATGCCGGCCAGGTTGATGCCCTCGTCCTGCGACAACGCCTGCACCTGGCGGAGCAGTTCGATGTCGCGGGCCGAGTAGCGGCGGCCCCGCCCGGCCGTGCGGTCCGGGGAGACCAGGCCGAGGCGGTCGTACTGGCGCAGCGTCTGCGGGTGCAGTCCGGAGAGCTGGGCCGCCACCGAGATGACGTAGACCGGGGTCTCCTCGGTCAGTTCATACGGGTTACGTCGACGGCCGTCCATCTCTGTCATGCTCCCTTCGCGGCCTCGAACAGCTCGGCCCGCGGGTCCTCGCCCGCGGTCGCCTCGCGATACGCCTCCAGCGCGTCACGAGCCTTCCCCGACAGGTCCTTCGGGACACTCACCTCGACGGTGACCAACAGGTCGCCGCGGGTGCCGTCCTTGCGGACCGCGCCCTTGCCCCGGGCGCGCATGGTGCGGCCGTTGGGCGTGCCCGGGGGCAGCTTCAGGGTGACCGGCGGGCCGCCCAGGGTCGGGACCCTGACCTCGCCGCCGAGCGCCGCCTCGGTGAAGGTCACCGGGACGGTCACCGTGAGGTTGTCGTCCTTGCGGCCGAACACCGGGTGGGTGTCGACATGGACCATGACGTACAGGTCGCCCGCGGGGCCGCCGCGTTCGCCCGGCGCGCCCTTGCCGCGCAGCCGGATGCGCTGGCCGTCCGTCACCCCGGCGGGGATGCGGACCTGCATGGTCCGGGACGACTTGGCGCGGCCGCTGCCCTTGCAGTCGGGGCAGGGGTTCTCCGCGATCAGGCCGCGGCCCTTGCAGTCGGGGCAGGGGTCGGTGAGCGAGAAGCCGCCGCCGGATCCCCGCGCCACCTGACCGGTACCGACGCAGGTCGGGCACACCCGGGGTGTGCCGTTGGCGTCGCCGGTGCCCGAACAGGCCTTGCAGGGGGCCTGCGAGGACATCCGCAGCGGGACCGTGGCGCCCTCGATGGCCTCCGTGAAGCTGAGCGTGACCTCGGACTCGATGTCCTGGCCGCGCCGGGGCTGGGTGCGGGTGCCCGCGCCGCCGCCCCGGTTGAACAGGCCCCCCAGGACGTCACTGAAGCCGCCGCCGCCCCCGCCGAAGCCGCCCCCGCCCTGGGCGCCGCCCCCGAAGAGGTCGCCCAGGTCGAAGTTGAAGTTGCCGCCGCCCGCGCCCGGCCCGGGGCGGAAGCCGCCGTTGCCGAAGAGGGCGCGGGCCTCGTCGTACTCCTTGCGCTTCTTGGGGTCGCCGAGTATGTCGTTCGCCTCGGAGATCTCCTTGAAGCGCTCCTCGGCCTTGGCGTTGCCCTTGTTGGCGTCCGGGTGGAACTCGCGGGCGAGCTTCCGGTACGCCTTCTTGATCTCGGCCTCGGTGGCGTCCTTGGGGACGCCGAGGACCTTGTAGTAGTCCTTCTCGATGAAGTCCTTGGTGCTCATCCCCGACGCGCCCCCTTCCCGGTGTTCCGCGTGTTGTCTACGACTTCAGCCCTCCTCAGGGCCGTTGTCCTTCTCGTCTCCCGCCGCGGGGGCCTCCTCGGCACCCTCGGCCTTCGCCGGCGTCGCCCCCGGCTGGGGTTCGGCGACCGCCACCCGCGCGGGGCGGATGGTGCGCTCGCCGATGCGATACCCCGGCTGCAGAATCGCCACGCACGTCGTCTCGGTGACGTCCGGCGCATAGCTGTGCATCAGCGCCTCGTGGATCGTCGGGTCGAAGGGCTCGCCCTCCTTGCCGAACTGCTGCAGGCCCATCTTCGCCGCGACCGTCTCCAGCGACTCGGCCACCGACTTGAAACCGCCGACCAGCTCGCCGTGTTCCCGGGCGCGGCCGATGTCGTCGAGCACGGGCAGGAGTTCGGTCAGGAGGTTCGCGATGGCGATCTCCCGGACCGTGATCCGGTCGCGCTCCACACGGCGGCGGTAGTTCTGGTACTCGGCCTGCAGGCGCTGGAGGTCCGCGGTGCGCTCGCCGAGCGCGGTGCGTACCTGGTCCAGCTGCGCCGTCAGACCGGCGACCTGTGCGCTTGCGTCCCCGGCCGGGGCCGCCCCCTGAGCGGGAGCGGCCTTCGGCTCGGCGTCGTCGGGGGTGGCGCCGGAGGGGACGTCGGGCTTCTCCTCGAAGCCCGGGGTCTCCTCCGTCACGCGGCACCGTCCTTGCGCTCGTCGTCGACGATCTCGGCGTCCACCACGTCGTCGGCCCCGTCACCGGCAGGGGCACCGCCGGCCGCGGCACCCGAGGCCTGGGCGTCGGCGTACATGGCCTGGCCCAGCTTCTGGGAGACGGCCGCGACCTTCTCGGTGGCGGTGCGGATCTCGGCGGTGTCCTCGCCCTTGAGCTTCTCCTTGAGCTCCTCGATCGAGGCCTCGACCTCGGTCTTGATCTCGCCCGGGACCTTGTCCTCGTTGTCCTTGAGGAACTTCTCGGTCTGGTAGACGAGCTGCTCGCCCTGGTTGCGGGTCTCGGCGGCCTCGCGGCGGCGGTGGTCCTCCTCCGCGTACTGCTCGGCCTCCTGGCGCATCCGGTCGACCTCGTCCTTCGGCAGCGAGGAGCCGCCGGTGACGGTCATCTTCTGCTCCTTGCCCGTGCCAAGGTCCTTGGCCGTGACGTGCATGATGCCGTTGGCGTCGATGTCGAAGGCGACCTCGATCTGCGGGACACCGCGCGGGGCCGGCGGCAGACCGGTCAGCTCGAACATGCCGAGCTTCTTGTTGTACGCCGCGATCTCGCGCTCGCCCTGGTAGACCTGGATCTGGACGGAGGGCTGGTTGTCCTCGGCGGTGGTGAAGATCTCGGACCGCTTGGTCGGGATCGTCGTGTTCCGCTCGATGAGCTTGGTCATGATGCCGCCCTTGGTCTCGATACCGAGGGACAGCGGGGTGACGTCGAGGAGCAGGACGTCCTTGACCTCGCCCTTGAGGACACCGGCCTGGAGGGCGGCGCCGATGGCGACGACCTCGTCCGGGTTGACGCCCTTGTTGGCGTCCTTGCCGCCGGTCAGCTCCTTGACGAGCTCGGCGACGGCGGGCATCCGGGTGGAGCCGCCGACGAGGACGACGTGGTCGATCTCGCCGAGCTGGATGCCGGCGTCCTTGATGACGTTGTGGAACGGGGTCTTGCAGCGCTCCAGCAGGTCCGCGGTCAGCTGCTGGAACTGGGCGCGGGTGAGCTTCTCGTCGAGGTGCAGGGGGCCCTCGGCGGAGGCGGTGATGTAGGGCAGGTTGATCGAGGTCTCCGTGGAGGAGGACAGCTCGATCTTGGCCTTCTCGGCGGCCTCGCGGAGGCGCTGGAGGGCCATCTTGTCCTTGCCGAGGTCCACGCCGTGGCCGGCCGCGAACTGCTTGACCAGGTAGTCGACGACGCGCTGGTCCCAGTCGTCACCGCCGAGGTGGTTGTCGCCGTTGGTGGCCTTCACCTCGACGACGCCGTCGCCGATCTCCAGGAGGGACACGTCGAAGGTGCCGCCACCGAGGTCGAAGACGAGGATCGTCTGGTCGTCCTTGTCGAGGCCGTACGCGAGCGCGGCCGCGGTGGGCTCGTTGACGATACGGAGGACGTTCAGACCGGCGATCTCGCCGGCCTCCTTCGTCGCCTGGCGCTCGGAGTCGTTGAAGTAGGCCGGGACGGTGATGACCGCGTCGGTCACCTTCTCGCCCAGGTAGGCCTCGGCGTCCCGCTTGAGCTTCTGCAGGATGAACGCGGAGATCTGCTGGGGGTTGAAGTCCTTCCCGTCCAGCTGGATCTTCCAGTCGGTGCCCATGTGACGCTTCACGGACCGGATGGTCCGGTCCACGTTGGTGACCGCCTGGCGCTTGGCGACCTCGCCGACGAGGACTTCGCCGTTCTTCGCGAAGGCGACGACGGACGGCGTGGTCCGGGCACCCTCGGCGTTGGTGATGACGGTGGGCTCGCCGCCTTCAAGAACGCTGACGACGGAGTTAGTCGTGCCCAGGTCGATGCCGACCGCACGTGCCATGGTGATTTCCTCCAGCTGACTTGAGTGGAACGGACTCAAGTGTGCATCAAGCTTCGCCGTGGGTCAACAGACCTGAGTGGAGCAGGCTCAAGTCTTATCCGTTCCTTATACGCAAGTGCCCGCCGACCTGCGGAGATACGGCCGATCGAGGGCCGTAGACAGGGATCCGAAGGAGTACGAGTACGGCGATCAGGGTGACGCCGGCGACCCAGGTGACGGTTGCGGAGGCGATCCAGCCGCCGTGTGCGAGCACCGCGACGGACACCCCGGCGAAGGATCCGGCGCCGAGGACGACCGTCGCGCCGGGCGAGCTGAGCCCCAGCCGCCGCAGCCGGTGCGCGAGATGGTCCGGCCCGCGCCGCAGCACCGGCCGCCCGGCGAGGAGCCGCGACAGCAGGACGAGGAGTACGTCCGCACTCGCGACGGCGGTGAGCGCGAACAGCACGCCCGTACTGGCGGCGGGATCGTGCCCGGCGCGGGTGAACAGCGCGCCCGCGGCCAGCACGAACCCGGCGAACAGCGAGCCGGTGGCACCGAGGGCGATCCGCGCGGGATGCCAGTTGTGCATCAGGAACCCGGTGAGCGCGGCCGCGAGCACACTGAGCAGCACGGCGAGCCCGTCCATGACCTCGGCGGCGGCACAGGCGCCGGTCCCGAAGGCGGTGACCACGCCGACGGTCCCGGCGAGCCCGTCGGCGTGGTCGAGCCCCTTGAAGGCGACGGCGACAAAGGCGATCCAGGCCACGGCGAGCGCCCCGCCGGCGGTACCGAACTCCTCGTACGGCACGACGCACGCGGCCGCCACGGCCGTACCGAGCAGCAGGAACCGCGTCTTGAGCCGCCACACGTCGGCGACCAGCCCGAGCAGCGCCACCGCCGCCCCGGCGACCAGCAGCCGCCCCACCCCGGTACCGAGCGGGGCGACCCCGCTCCAGTCGCCGACGCCCGCGACCGGACAGGTGGCGCCGACGACGGCGAGCCCGCCCAGCGCCGGCACCGGCCGCACCCGCCTGCGGTCGACCAGCCGCAGCCGCAGGGCGGCCGGCCGGATCAGCGCGGAGAGGACGGCGGCGAGCAGCAGGGCGGTGGTGGCGGCGGCGATCCCGTAGAGCACAGGTCCAAATTAGACCCGAATGTAACAATCATGTACGAATAACACGATCGGCTTCCGGAAGCGGGGCAGGTACCCCTCAGCGACTCAGATCACTCCGCGGCTGGCTACAGTGCGAGTAAAGATGCGGGTAGTCTCAGACGGACTGCATAAGTTACCGCTTAGTAATTTCGGGCACCCTCAAGAAAGAGACCCGAAGAGACCCCTCGCAGGCCCGAGGAGCCCCCATGCAACTCGCCGCGATCATCGTGTCGCTGGTTCTGATCGTGGTCGGTGTGGCGTTGTTCGCCCGCGCCGTCCTCCAGATCTACACCTTCATGCGGCTCGGCCAGAACGTGCCCGCCGGCACCCGTACCGACGAGCCCGTCCAGCGGACCGTCACGGTGGTCCGGGAGTTCCTCGGTCACACCCGGATGAACCGCTGGGGCATCGTCGGCGTGGCGCACTGGTTCGTCGCGGTCGGCTTCTTCTCCCTCCTCCTGACGATCGTCAACGCCGTCGGCCAGCTCTTCCAGGCCGACTGGATCCTGCCGGTCATCGGTGACTGGGCGCCGTACAACATGTTCGTCGAGTTCATCGGCACCATGACCGTGCTCGGCATCCTGACGCTGATCGTCATCCGCCAGCTGAGCAAGCCGAACCGGCCGGGCCGCAAGTCCCGCTTCGCCGGCTCCAACTTCGGCCAGGCGTACTTCGTCGAGACGGTCATCCTGATCGTCGGCGTCTGCATCTTCACGCTGCACGCGCTGGAGGGCGCCCAGCACCACGTGGACTCCTACGAGGCGTCGTTCTTCATCTCGTACCCGGTCGTCTCCTGGTTCCGGGGCATGGACGTCTCCACGCTCCAGAACCTCACCTACTTCTTCGCCGGCCTGAAGATCGCGACCTCGTTCATCTGGATGATCGTGGTCGCCCTGAAGACCGACATGGGCGTCGCCTGGCACCGCTTCCTGGCCTTCCCGAACATCTGGTTCAAGCGGAACGCGACCGGTGAGACCTCGCTCGGCGCCCTGCTCCCGATGACCTCCGGCGGCAAGCCGATCGACTTCACCGACCCCGGTGACGACGACGTCTTCGGCGTCTCCCAGGTGGAGCAGTTCTCCTGGAAGGGCCTGCTGGACTT
>NZ_JBEZLQ010000014.1:161037-335086 GCF_040652235.1 Streptomyces sp. NPDC048277 | reverse complement strand
TATTATTATATATTATTGATCAAATTGGTATTCTCTTCACATTTTTTGGTCTACTTGTGTTACTTTTGCGGGGGGGGGGGGGTGTTTTTAACCACCAAAAACCCCCCCACCCCGCACTACGCCGGCCGTCAGCCGATCCCCCGCCACCCCTCGGGGTCCACCCCACCGGGCACAGGAGCCGTCTTGTCGTACGGCTGACGCGTGAACACGAACGAACCGAGGTCCAGGTGACTCACCGTGCCGTCCGGGCGCTCCACGGGCCGTAGAAGCTCTCCGGCGTAATAGCCCTCCAAGCCGGTCCAGGTGCCGTCGCCGTTGGCCCGGAACCGCGCACGACGCCCGGTACCCGACAGCGGCCCCAGCGAGACGAACCCGTCGGCCGTCACCCGCAACACGAAGGCATGCGTGCCCCAGTACCACTGGCCGGCCAACCCGAGGACGGAATGCTCGACTTGGGGCAGGGGGCGCCAGGGCTCGGGAATGCGCGGCTCGGCCTCCGCGACGATCCGGACGAGGTCGGCACCGACGGCGGACAGCAGCGGCCCGGAGGTGCAGTTGGCCAGGACCACGGCCGCCACGTCGTCGTCCACGCCGATGGTGAGGTTGGCCAGGAAACCCGGCAGTGAGCCGGAGTGCCCGACGAGCAGCCTGCCGTCGCGGCGCTGGAGCTGCATCCCTAGGCCGTAGCTGGCGCCTTCCAGGACATCCGCGGGCTCGGCGGGAGCGGCCGGGGTGCGCATCTCCCGCACCGACCCCGCGCTCAGCACCCGGTCGTCACCGGACGCCAGGAACACGGCGAAGCGGGCCAGGTCGGCGGTGGTCGACCAGAGCTGCCCCGCGGGCGCCATCCGGCCGAGATCCTCCAGCGGCTCCGGGAGCATCGCGTCTGCCCAGGGATGCACCGCCCAGCCGCCGGCGTGCGGCGCCTGCGGCTGGGCGCTCGTGCGGTCGAGGCCCAGAGGCTCGAGCACCTCCCGCCGGAGCACCTCCTCCCAGGGAGCACCACGGAGTTCCTCGACCAGCGCGCCGAGGAGCGTGTAGCCGGGGTTGGAGTAGTGGTGCCGGCGGCCGACGGGGTGCAGGAGGGGCTGTTCGCCGAGGACATCGCTCAGCTCAGGACGCAGCGAGCCCGGGGTGCGCTCCCACCAGGGCGCGGGCGACTCGGCCGCCAGCCCGCCGGTGTGCGCGAGGAGTTCGGCGATCGTCGCCTCCCCCGCACCGGTGCCCGGCAGATGCTTCTCCAGCGGATCGCCGAGATCGAGCAGCCCTTCGTCGCGCAGCCGGAGTACCAGAACGGCGGTGAACGTCTTGGTGATCGAGCCGATCCGGTACTGCACGTTCTCGTCGGGTCCGTGCCCGTCCACCGAGGTTCGCGCCCCGTGCCAGACGGCCCGCCCGCCCCGCACCACCGCCGCCACCAGCGACGGCGCCCGTCCTTCGGCCTGAGCCACGGCGATCCGGTGCAGCAGTGCCCGCCGGGTGGCGGGGAGCAGCTCTTCCTGGGTTGTCGTCATGTGCCCAGTCCACCCGGTGGGCGGACCGGCGTCGAGCTCATTTCGGTGGCGCGGTGGCACTTCCTCACGAGGGCGAGGCCGAGATCAGGCGGCTTGCCCGTGTCGGCCGAGTACACCACGCTGAGCCCCGAGGACGAGGAGTACCGGCGGGCCCAGATCGCGCACCGATGGGTTTCCCGAGCCGCGCTGGTCCATACGCCGGGCACCCACGGACGGAAGGCTGGGCCATGCGGAAACTGACCAGCAGCCCGGCGCCACCCCGGCGGAGATCGAGTTCGCGCGGAACTGGCGGGACACGCCGAAGGTGGTGTTCTCCTCGACGATCGACAAGGTCGACTGGAACGCCCGACTGGTCACCGGCGACGCGGTCGCCGAGATCACCCGGCTCAAGGCCGAGGACGGCGGCCCGATGGACATCGGCGGCGCGACGCTCGCCGGGGCGGCCATGCGCGCCGGGCTGATCGACGAGTACGTGATCGCCGCGCATCCGGTCCTGGTGGGCGGCGGCACGCCGTTCTTCACCGCGCTGGACAGCTGGGTGAACCTGAACCTGGTGGAGACGCGGACGTTTCCCGGCGGCGTGGTCCTGACCAGGTACGAGACGAGGCGCTGAGCGCCCGCCACGGAACAGCCGATGACAGCAGGGCCGTCCGTGGCATACCCCCAGCGCGGACTGTTGCCCGAAGGCCGCGCCGCCAGGACATGTAGGTTCTCACTTTCGGTGTCATGCGCCGACGCTATGACCTGGACGTTCCCCTCCAGTCTCACGACGTGTCGGCAGGCGGCTGTCTCAGATCGGTGTCATTTCCTCAGACTGCCCAGCCGGCTGCACCGCTTGTCCGCGTCCCGTCTGAGTGCACCACCACGTACGGAGATACGTGCACCGGCAAGCAGTTCATGTCATCGCGCGGGCATGACGGTGGCAGGGAGGCAAACCTCCAGGATGACTGCGGTGCCAGCCACGGCTCGGTCCTCGTGCATGGTGATCTGCTGGCCGGGCTGGACGTGCGTCCAGTGGGAGGGAGTGAGGGGCACAAGGCGAACCGTGGCTCGCCCGCCGGGCTCTAGCATGGGCATGTTCTCAACCCAGAGCCCAGCGATGCTGACCGCACGTCCGCCGGTGGGTGAGAGGAGACCGATGTCCCACATGGGCCGCAGAACACCCGCACCGGAGATTGGCGTCGTGCGTCGCGCCTCGGCGGCAGGGCGGAGCGTCAAATCCGCCCTGACCACGCCGTTGCGGAGCTCGGAGCATCGCCAATGGCACCAAGCCGCACTCCGCTCCAGCTGGAGCTGATCAGCCGCTTCGGCGAGCTTCTCCCAGAAAGCCAAAGGGAGCGAGTGAGCCTCCCCAAACTCCTCCAGCAGACCCAGGGCGATCTCCCACTCGTCGTGAACGAGGTAGTCCCAGACGTCTCCCACCGTGATGTCATTCTCGGTGGCGGTCTCTTCCGGAACCAACAGGAAAGCTGCTTCGAGCAACTCAGGGACGTCCATGCGCTCATTGTCGACCGCATGAACCTGCTGCCCGGTCCGGATGTCAGACCCTGCGCTTAGAGTGCGGCGAGATGGGGCCGGTCCCGAGGCCGCCAGCACCGGAAAACGGCAGCCTCCCTGGCCTGCTCGGGGGTGGTTTCGGCCCAACCAGCGTCCAGGCATCGTTGAGGGCCACGAGTGCAGCCTGTCAGCCCGGCCCCTTTGAGTACCTAATCGGAGTCAGTATCGAGCGACCCGGTGCATCGCACCCGCCCCGGGTACATTCACCGCGATCGGAGAGCATCGTGAAGAACAGCCCGTTGTGGCGAGTGGTTGACAACCAGAGTGGTACCCAGTCCATCGTCAGCACGCCCTCCGAGGCGGTCGCGTTCGTCAACAGCCGGTTCGACACCGATGACGACGACGAGCCGTTCAGCATCACCGAGGTCGGCCCTCTCCTTCCGAAGCCGCTCGGGATCATCACCGCATGGGCCGCCAAGAAGGACGGCGAGCGAACCGACGGGCGTACTGCTCCGATCACCATCAGGCCGGTTGTGACGGACAACGCCAGCGAGTGCGATGACGTCGTGCTCTGGGGCGACGTGTACGTCTCCTGGGACCACGACATGTACACCGTCGAGGAGCCGGACAGCTCCGAGTACAGCGAGGCTTACAGCGCAGCCGAGTTGAGCGCGATCCTCGACGAGTACGCCGACGACTACGAGTACGCGCCTGAAAGGCCTGAAGGGCCCGACAGCCACAGGTGGCCGAAACCGGAAGAGTTGATCACCTACGGCGCCCAGGAGTGTGCCAAGCGGTTCGGGCACCTCGACGACGACGCCCTGCTGTGGCTCGCTGCCACCCGCATCACGCTCGCCGTGTGGCGCAACACACCCGTCGAAAACTGGCATGCCGGGAAGAGTCCGCTCCACGACGGCACAATGATGCGGATCAACACGGCAACCACCCGACTCGTGCGCTCGATGCTGTCGTTCGACCATGTCGACTGGATCGGTCTCGGTCTCGCGATCGTCAACCCGTCCCGGGTTCTACCGACAGGGCAGTCCGTACTCGAGCTCGGGCTGGCCTGCCACAACCCTGACGACCCGGCGCACGAGGTTGATCCGCGAGAAGAACTCGCAGAGATGGCACAGGTCGCGATCTCATGGGGGCGAAGGTACTGCCTTCGCGAGAAGGAGTTCGGCCTGCGAACCCTGATCGAATCCTTCTGTGCGTCCGACAACGGCTGGTTCGGAGCACCGAGTTGGGGGCGCATCGTCGATCGGTTCCTTACGGCTGTCGACGACCGGGAGAATGCGCACTGGCGCATACACCAGGACAAGCCTTGGTTCGACGAGTGGTTCACCAACCGGCCGGCCGACATTGCGGAGACCACGGAATTTCGTCGGCTGCTCCTTGCCGGGCCCGACCTGCTGTCCGAGGAGGCCGCCGAATGGTGCGTGGATGGTGCCATCGGCTACGTCTGCCAGGACGACCACGCGAACGAATGCTGGCGGTGCGGTATCCCACCGGCAACGGAGTCCCCCAACGAGTGAACGTGGGCACCAGCATAGAAAGCATCAAATCCACTGACCGCGCTCTCTCCCACCTGCTCGGCGGCCTCCCCTGCTTAGCCAGTCGCGGCTCCACTGACTGGAGATGTGCGGGTGCTTCTGACGGATCTGTGGCAGCAACGCTGGCCCGGCTGCCCGCCGGTCGGTCACAAGCTCCGTGAGCCCTACAGGAATGTCTGGGTCCGCTTCCACAGTCCGTCGGGTCTTTGTCATCAGCATCACCGGCCTGCCGGTTTCTTGATAACCACGGCTTCCACGACACGGAGGTCGAGCAGGTCCACACGTTTGAGCGAATTCGGCCTCAAGAGCCTGGCCAATCTCACGGCGATGTCGTATCTGACATCCATCCGACATCGATCGTGAGATTCCGACACGCGAAATGAGGCCCTACAAGTCCTGTAGGATCCTGCGGCTCATATCCCCGGGCATCGCGGTGACCAGTGGGTTTTCGGGTTGTCTCACGTCCTGGCCAACCGCTTTCGCCTCAGGACGGGTGTCATTTCCTCAGCGAGGGCTAAGGGTAGGACTCGTGGC
Source organism: Streptomyces sp. NPDC048277 (assembly GCF_040652235.1). Classification (NCBI taxonomy): domain Bacteria; kingdom Bacillati; phylum Actinomycetota; class Actinomycetes; order Kitasatosporales; family Streptomycetaceae; genus Streptomyces; species Streptomyces sp. NPDC048277. The sequence continues at coordinate 329,988 of NZ_JBEZLQ010000014.1, read as the reverse complement.
CGGGCCCAGTAAGTTGTCGCAATCGGCTGGCGATAGTTGGCCACACTGAGCGTGGTAGTTGATCAGGGTCAAGTCCCGAACGGAGCATCTGCCAGCGTACGTTCACCTGCACATTTGACAACTCCGCGCGATGACACCACAGTTAGTCACCGCCATATGACTACTGGTTACATGGCATCGCGTAACCGCTCCGGCTACACCGGAATCGCACACGCCAGACCTGTGAGCTGCGTGTGACGAGCGACTGGCACTTCACCACGGGACACCTCTCCGTGTGACCAGCGGCTCACCTGATCCCGCCGAATGCCGGTCGGCACGAACGGACCGGAGACGTGAACCGGGCTCGTGACGTGACGGCGCACGCCGCCCTCGGGAGGCGCGCAGCGGCCGTTTCGACGCCCAGCGTCAACGGTGAGGGGCTCTGCCCCGAAGCGCGCTACCTCCAAAGAGGACGCCTCTGATGATTACCAACTCGGCCGGGGACTTCGACTCCGATGAGTCGGCCATCCCGCCCTTGACGCGCCGTCCCGACGAGCCGAAGGCTCCGGAACCGGTTGCGAAGTTGCGCCATGCGTGGAAAACCATGGCGAGCAATTCTCTGTGCAAGGACGCCCTGGACGATGAGGCCAGGAACACCGTCACCTTCGGCGCCGTGGACCCGGCCCACCTTACGGCGCTTGCCAGTGTGAACAGCGACGTCAACCTGCTGTTCCGCAAGCCTGTCGCGGGCGGAGTTCTGTACCTGGTCGGACCACATCGTCGGTACCTCGACCTCATGATCCTGCCCGACCTCATCAACGGGCGCTGGGGCGACACCATCCTGACCGCCATGGATCCCAAGGCGGACGGACAGCCTCCGGCCTACAGCACGTTGCATGTCGCTGATGACACGGGTACGCAGCGCCCTCTGGCTGTGCTCACCATTCGGATGCGAGACCGGCACGCCCTGGCTGAGGCCGTGTACGACAGCATGGTCAACACCTACATGGCCGACTCGGCGCGGCGGAATGTCTACACCACCAGCATCCTCCAAGAGGGCGTCAAGGAGCCCCTGACGCTGTTCCTGATCCGGGTGCTGTTCGACGACGGCACACACGAGACCTACCTGGTCACCGGGGACGGCAACAGTAGGTTGATCAGCTTGTGGCTCGCCCGGACTGGCGGCGACATCCACGAGGCTGCCAGCGCGTGTGTGGCCTCCGTCATCGGTTCGGTCGACCGCAAGTCCCCCCGCAGCGCGGCGGAAATACGCCGTGCCCGGAACGCGGTGGCGGCCATGGCGCACCGTGTCAGGGCCGGCCTGGAGGAAGAGACGCTCACCGAGGCGACCCGACGTGAGGGCCATACCCTTAGCTTTCCGGCCATGGTCGTGGTCGGTGCCATGGACGACAGCGGTGCTGCTATGGACGACCTCGTCGTTGCCCGTGATGACCTTCTGAGTAACCTCCACACCCGAGTTACACCGTGGTCGGAGACCGCACAGAATTCCCAGGGCATGCGACGGGTCTACCGCAACGCCGGGACCACCGGTCTGGTCAACGATAACGAGTACAAGATCCTCACCGGTACCGCCCGAGTCGACGAACTCCGCACCCTCCACGGCCTTCCTCCGCACCGGCTGTGGGCCTCGGCTGTGCACCAGCAGGTTCTCCTGGCCGGAAGTCGGGCGGTGGAGATGACGGAACTGCTGCGCCAGGAATTTGGATTCCGGCGCGCCGACCGGCAGTTGATCGGCAAGCGCACAGGCGCGTTGATCCTTTCTCCTTACCGGAGCGACACCATCGACCAGGCGCTACGCGCCTTTGACAACGGCGGGACCATCACAGACCTGGTCTGGAAGCGCCCTTGGGAGCTCACGAAGGGATCAGATCCGGTGGAGGTCCTCGACGAGATCCTCACCAAGGCCCTAGTCGGTGACCAGGCAGCCATCGCGGAACTGACCGTTCTCGGGGGGACCGCCGCCATCCTGCGTGGGCTGATCACCCGTGACCGCGGCTCCAAGCTGGGAGTGAAGGCCGAGCCGCTCAAGACCCCCTACCGGGCCACTCCCACCCGGCTCCTCACGCTCCTGGCCTCGACTCTCGGGGGCCGCAAAATGTTGCATTCGATCGCCTGCGCCCACGTCACAGGCACTCAAACCGTCAAGGCGTTCCACACGCGCGTCGATGTGATCGACGGCCGCACGATGGAAGACGGCGATCCCGTCATCGACAAGGCCCGTGCCCAGGTGTCGATCCGCTTCGAGTGGGACCTGGCCTGGTACGCCGACACTAAGCTAGCTGAGGAGACGGTTGCCGCGACCCGGAAGGAGCTGGCTTCGGCCGGCAAGGAAGACGGCGAACTCCCCCTTCCTCCGCACGTCAAGGAGCAACGGAACCTCGACTCCGCGCTGACCTCCGCGACCAAGGCAGCGCACGCGCTCGCCGAACTCTCCGAGACGGACCCTCTGGGATCGAAGGTGTTCGGTTCCTGGGAGGCGGTCGACGAGTGGAAGCAGCGCCTTGACGGCGTCAAGGGTTTCCTGGAGTACGGACCGAAGAAGCCGTTGAAGCCGCTCACCGACGCCATGACAGCGATCCTGAACCGCAGCAACGAGGACGGGGAGGACGACTGATGCTTTCTCGAACCATTCGCCGCCCCCTGCTCGGCGTGGCCACATTGCTCCAGCCGCTGCTCTCGCCGATCATGCTGGCCGACGGGCAGGTCGACGAAGGGAAGCTCCAGGCATACACCTGCGCCGCGAGCCCGCACATCGTCCGTGCCCGGATCGTCGCGCCTGCGGCGGTGTATGTGGTGTGGGACGGGCACGGGACCTGCCGTTACGTCGGCAGTGTCTCCCGCGCCCGCGGTGACGCGGTAGCCGTCCGCCTGTACGAGCACCTGAACGACAAGGTCCACTGCGAGTCCAGATCGATCACGTGGATGCTCCTGTCGGTCCTGCCACTGCTAGCCGGCGCCCCCAAGTCGGTAGTGCGGGCAGCAGAGGGATGGGCGGCTCGCAACCTGGCGCCGTACGACGGCTCCCGGCAGCCCAGTGTGGAGTTCCACCTGCCGCCGCGGCTGTTGGCCCGTCGCCTGAGCTGACAAGGGCGCATCCCTGTGGCGCTCTGGGCGGCGTCACCGGGATCTGGTGCTGACAGGTTCTACCAAGCTGTGCAGCGTCGTGCCCCGAGCAGAAGCCGTCCCCCGTCGGGACGGCGCCAGACCCCCAGCCGACTACGGTCATGCCAGGCGCGACACAGGATGTCGAACTCACCTTCACCCTCGCAGTAAAGCTGTCCATCGCACCCCCTGCCCACGGGCGATGGCCCGTGTTGCCAAGGTTGTGAGTCGGCGAGCGGACGGACTGAAGTCTCCGTCACCGAAAGGCCGAACCGAGAGGAGAGCACGCCCACGATGGCAAACGAGAAGGAGGGCTCGGCGCCGGCCGAGCAGGCAGCGCTGGCGGCGGGCGGCGAGGACCTGGCCGCCGAGGTGCACTACCCGCCGGTGGACAACGGCCTGGACTACCTGGTCAGCGTGGTCGATCACCTACGTGGCGAGGAGGTCGGCCGCCGGGAGCTGAAGTACGCAGTGGTGCACCTACAAGCCGCCGTCGAGTGCCTGCTGAAGTACCGGCTGGAGTTGGAGCACTGGAGCCTGGTGTTCAAGAACCCCGGCGACGCAAGGCGCAGCGAGCTGGACGACGGCAGCCTGACCACCTGCACCGTGGACCAGACGATCACTCGCCTCGTAAACCTCGCGGGCGTCGCCATCAGCCCGAAGGAGGACAAGGATCTTAAGCAACTGGCCAGCCTCCGCAACCAGCTCCAGCACTACGGCCGCCTGCACGACACCAAGGTCAACCGGTACGTGATCGAGGCAAAGGCCGCGGACGTGCTGGAGTTCCTGACCCACTTCGTGGACTCCGAACTGCTGCCCCGCCTCGACCCACCGGACGGGGAGACGGCCGATTCTCTGGCACGTATCCGCGAAGGACTCGACGAGATCCGTGGCTATGTCGCGGCGCGGATGCGGCGGCTGCGCCCCAACCTCGACCCTGTGAAGTCCCGTACCGTCCAGTGCTGGAACTGCGACCAGTGCGCCTTGGTTGTCGGGGACGAAGAGGGCGCCTACTGCTTGTATTGCCACTACCGGCGCGGGCACGACGACATCGCGTTGGCATACGCGTACGAGGTCCTTGACCGCACCGAGTGGTCGGCCGTCCGCGGCGAGCTGGATCCGGTTTACGGGTGTCCAGCCTGCGACGTCGAGGCCTTGGTGCGTGGGGTGCTCACTGCGGCCGCCCCGAGGAACCCGGTCGACCTGTGCTTCCACTGCGGCGAGACCTTCTCAGGGATGGAGGAGTGCGTCCGCTGCGGGAAGCCGTTCGCGCCGACGGACAGCGAATCCGTCTGCGACGGCTGCCTGCTTGAAGCGATCGCCCCTGAATAGCTTCCGCCCTTTGCCGGAACCATGCGCGTCCCTTGGACGCGGCCAGCTTCGTCCGTGAGCTATAGGTGTGGCCCGCCTTTGCATCGAAGTTGGCCCGGTGTGCCAGTCTTCCCGCATACTCCAGTTAGTCGGTACGGCCAAAGCCTCCACCTCACGGGCCAGCCCCCGGTTCATCCTCTCCGCGCGCGCCGCGGAAGGCGGATCGAGAGACGGAAAAGAGGAAAGTGGTAGCTCGTCCCGATGGCGTGGACAGATCACAGGTGGCAAGAACAACGGGGTGGCAATGGGTAACGGTGAGGGCTTTACCGAGATCTCCCTGAGAGATCTCGGCCCCAAGCCGAGGGGCCAGATGATCACTCCGGCATGGCAGTACCTCAAAGCAGCCCACTCCAGCGTCCAAGGCATCTTCGACGGCCTGTCCGTGGTACGACGGACCCGGGCCGAGGCGCGCGAGGAATTCCGTGGGCGCCTGGGCACCGATGAACAGAACCTGCTACGTGCCGCGCTGGTGTTCACCTCCAGCGGGTTGGACGCCTGTTGTAAACGCCTTGTCCGGGATACGGCCTCGGTACTGATCGAGGGCAACGCGGACGCGGCGCGGAAGTTCGACGAGTACTTGGCCCACGAACTTGCCGTCTGCCCATCTGATGCGGTCGCCACCGCGATCCGCAGCAAAACGCCCCGTGACGAGTTGATCAAGTTGTATGTAGCGGCGCGAACGAAGGCGAGCATGCAGGGGAGCGAGGATCTGCGCAAGCGGGTGCGCGACCCTCTGGGGATACCCAACGCGAAGGTATCCAAGCAGCGGCTCGCGCCGCTCGACCCTTTCTTCACCGCACGCAATGACATCGTGCATGACATGGACTACGAGGACCCCAGCGGCACCGGTGCGAAACGGCACACCCGGGTCATGGAATCGGTCCGCGGCCAGTGCGACGAGGTGTTCGCAGTGGCGAGTGAACTCATCGCGGGTACCGCAGCGAATGTGCGAACCCTGCCCTGACCATCCCAACGTCTACTCGACACCTCGAAGATCACGCTCTTGGACGGATCAACTGTTGTTACCGGGTCCTCCGCCGATTAGTCAGTCCCTCTCACTCAACGGGCAGTCTCGCCGAACGACGACGCTCAATGGCCGTGATGACGTCTATCGTCGGAAGCGTCCCGTTGAGCGAGGCCAGAGTTAGCCAGTCACCACCCGGGCCGGTATCCAGCATCGCCTCGCACCACCAGCGCTTGAGAATGGCCTCCGCTTCCTCCGGAGCTGCCACAAGCAGCTCGCGATAGAACTCAAGTCGCTTCACGCTGTCCAGCGCGGCCGCGATGCCTGCCCCGTTTCTCGGTACGCGGTCTGGCTTGTGCTGGCGGACCGACAGTGCACTCATCGGGTATCCCTTCCGTCTACTGCAAGTCTGCCGCGCGGCAGACTCCCGATGGCCCGTTCTCAGAACTGTCCCGCCCGACGAGGACTCACCAACGCCATGTGCCCAACCGCCGACGCATCCTGGCAAACCGGCCGCCCACGATCTCGCCAGCTTGCTGCGCAAGCTCGTGCTGATCGCGTTCACGGTTCTCGGCGACCTCGTCAGGCGAGTACCGACGGCTCCACTGCACCTTGCCCTTGCGGATCCAGTAGTGCGATTGACACGACAAAGCCCAGTTGCCGACCGAAGGGGTCAGGGAGACGTTCTCGCCGTCGTAGGTGAGCGACCACTGCGCCGGCGACAACGGCGTGATCACCTCCTGTCCGCAGCCGCAGCAGCACAGGTGGCCGCAGGTGTTGTACGCGATCGAGATGTACAGCACCCCCTGCTTCATAGCCGCTGGAAAGCTCTCGACGAACTCCGGCCCAAGGAAGCCGCCTGCGGTCATGTCAGGTCCTCGTTGGAGATCTCGTTCGTGGTCAACGAGTAGGTTGCGAAGCCCTCTCCCGTCGCATCCGCATAGGTGCCGACGTAGCGCTTCCAGCGAATGACCGCAAGCACCGCGTTGAGCGCGTTCAGGTCAGCGGTCTGGATGTTGCGCCCGTAGTCGTCTCGTTCGGGTGCCGGGATCGGAATCCTGCGGCGGGCCTGCTCACGGCGCCCCGGCAGACTTGTCGTGACCCGCAGCAGACCGCCGAGTCGGCCGTCGGTCTCGTCGATGCCCAGTCCAACATCGATGAACGGCACGTCACGGGCCTCCAACCAGTCCATGATGACGGGCTTTCCCGCGGCGTCGTCCGACGCGAGGAAGACGAACGTCGCTCCTTGGAGGACTTCGAGGTTGTCCTCGTCCAGGTAGTCCTCGCACGCGGTGATGCCACGGTGCATGTTCGAATAGGCCGCCGCGAAGTACGCCGCCTTGTTGGGGCGGTTGCGCAACGTGTCGAGGGTAGCCGCGCCCGGCGCTCGGAAGGCGTTGTGGTTGTCGAGGGTATCGCCGTCGACAACCAGGATCGAGTCGACTTCGGTCTTGGAAACCTGGTCGAGGATGTAGCTCCCGGTCCCGCCGAGGCCGACGATCACGATCCGATGGCCCCGGTACCGCCGGTTGACGGCAGCGAGGCCTGCTCGCGACGTGGCTGTGTCCCGGTAGACGAACGGCGTGTCGTCGTCGATCTCCTGCCAGGCCGCGCCGGGGGTGGGCGTCACCGATCTGTCGAGCGCCTGTGCCTGGTCGGCGACCATCCGCGCATAGGCCGTGACCTTCGAGTACTGGTCGGGGTACCCGTTCGGCGTCGGCTTGCTGGAGAGCATGAAGCTCGCCTGCAGCCCCTCAGCGATCGCACGGGATTCGGGATTGGCCATCGCCAGTTTTCGGCCCTGCTCGTCGCAGGGGGTCGAACCTCCGAACCAGATGCGGTGGTCAGTGTCGGATACGACGCGGTCTCCGCTGACCGTCACCGGATAGGCGAGGAAGCCGTACTCGATGGTCCTCGCCTCGGTGACGTAGGGGATGTGCCGAACGAGCAGGTGCCCCGCCTGCACGACGACGTCGAACCCTTCGTCGAGCAGGCGGGACAGGTCAGGATCACGAACGAGAGGTGCGGTAGACATCGAAGACCATCCCCTCCTTCACCCGCACGCTGTGGCCGGCAGTCAGGCTCCCCGACCCGTGACCGTCGTGGCCGCGGCTGTACCGGACCGTAATGGTGTCCTCGCCGGTCCCGGGCTGGCCGGGGTAGGCGAGCTCGACCACCTGCTCAAAGGAGATCTCCTTCGCCGCCCAGGGATGCGATCGGGTGTTGACGATGATCGTGACGGGGCGGGGCCCGTGGTTGTCCTGCGTCATCGGGTACTCCTGCGGCGTGAGAAAAGGCCGACCGACACTCACGCCAGATGTCAATCGATGCTCGAAGTTTCGAGCAGCTACACTGTAGCAGAAGTGATCGACATGTCGAGCGCCATAAGAAGTCAGGGGCAGTGATGGGTGGCAGCCCGAGCGTGGACGTCAAGGCCTTGCATGCGGCCTTGGAGGCGGCACGCCTGGAAAGGGATCTATCTGGCCGACAGCTGGCGAAGGAGATTGGGGTAAGCGCATCCACCATCTCGCGCATGGCCAACGGGCTGAAGCCCGACGTCACGGCGTTCGCGGCGATGACGACGTGGCTGCGCATGCCGGCGGAGGCCTTCTACGTGGTTCCTGGCGCGGAGACACACGCCGAGGAGCCGGAGCTCGTGGCGTCCCTCGTTCCGCTGCTTCGAGCTCGCCGGGACCTCTCCGAAGGCGACGTGGACTACCTCCAAGAGGTCATCGGAGCGGCCGCACGGCGGTTCCGCACGGAACGTGACCCTCGGAGCAACTGAGGTGCGCTGGACGCAGGCCCTTATGCGAGAAGTGACCCAGGAGGAGCGAGCCGCGCTCGGCTTGAGACCCAACGCCCCGTGCGACCCGTACGCGCTCGCCGAGGAACACGGCATCGACGTGTACACGCTCGGCAGTCTGGTTGATTTCGGCGTCAACGCTGAAGTCGTCAGCCACTTCACGACGGTCGACTCGTCCGCGTGGTCGGCCGCACTGGTGCCCCTGGGAACGGCACGGATCATCATCGAGAATGAGTCGCACGCCGTAGCCCGGCGCAGGTCTAACATCGCGCACGAGCTTGGCCACCACCTACTGGAACACCCATTCGACAACGTGATCTTCGGTGAGGACCACAAGCGCCAGTTCAATGATGAGCAAGAGAAGCAGGCAACCTTCATGGCAGGCGAGTTGCTGATCCCGCTCGCCGCGGCGGAGCGCATGGCGTTCGACGGTTGGGACAACGCGCGCATCGCCGCTGTATACGGAGTGAGTGAGCAGTTTGCGCAGATGCAGATGAAGGGGCAGCGAGTCCGCGCACAGCGGGCCGCGAGCAAGTACGGATTCCGGTCTCCGACAGGGCGCCCTGGATCCTGATCCCGCGACAGTCCTGTCGCCTCGGGGCGAACTTCAGCTTTCACGGCTGTGCCCCATCTTGAGATCGGCGAACAGCTCTAAGCACGTTTCTCCCCAAGGAGGTCAGCTTCATGGGCCGACCACGTTCGGCTCTGGCCAGCAGCGGTCCGCCAAGCTCTCGTTCGATCCGGTTGATCTGTGCGACGAGGGCGAATGTGTTGAGACCCAGGCCGCTCGCGGCCGCGCCAAGACTGGGGTAGGCGGATGCGGCCGCGAATCGACTCAGACGTTCTCTAGCCCCCTGACCGCCGAGCGCTGGCCGAAGGATGTGCGGCGCTGTACTGGCCTGCTCGGCAGCGCGAAGTGCCTGGCTGTGGCTGGCTCCTCCGCGTGGCCGGAGAGGGATGTTGTGGGTGTGGGCCCAGCGGGCCATGTTCGCGGTGCTCATGCCGGTTTCGCGGGCGAGGTCCGACAGGGTTCGCCGACGGTGGACGTACTGCTCGATGAGCCAGTCCCGTTCGACGGCGCCGCGGCGTTTGTAGTCCTGTGGTCCCTCGCGAAGCGGGATGCCGTACTCCTTGGCAAGGTCGGTCAGCACTCTGCGGGAGAAGCCGGTGAGGGTGGCGATCTGCTGAAGAGAACGGTGTTCTTCGAGGTAGAGCTGAGTGAAGCGCTCTTCCGGGATGGTTTGCCGGGCTTGCCGCCGGATGCGGCCGGTGGCTCTGGCGGCGTTCTTCGTCAGCGGGGCTGCGGGGGCCGGGTGTTCATCGAGGACATGCCGGATGGCCTCGACGGTCGTGTCCAGGACTTGAGCGGCGTGCTGAACGGGGTGCTGGCGCTCTCGGACGAGCTGGTGCAGACGGGGCAGGTCGATGCGCGCCGGGTCGGGTCCGGGAAGGGAGAGCCCGGCCAGCAGGGCGGTGGGAGGCTGCCAAGTCACGGGCTCGTCGTGGATGTTTTGCGAGGCCAGGAACTCAAGTGCTTCCTGCTGAAGGACGTGTGCGAGTTCCGTGGTCTGAAGCGCGGTGAACTGCAAGGACGCCGCCCGGAACTCTGCGCTGTCGAGCCCACCCAGGTCGTCGGGCACGGACTCGGCAGGCAGGCCGCTCAGACGTCGGAAGAGCTGGCTGCGGACGATGCGTTCGCGCCGACCGGTCCCCGGCGGTGTTCCAGTGCGGCGGCAGATCTCCAGCCAGCGGCCATGGGGAAGCAGGCCCCTGTAGTCCAGGAGTCGGCGCTGGCCGTAGTCGATGGGGGTGCCGTTGTCATCGAGGTGGTCGGCGAGCCGGTCCAGGGCGGTGACGATGTCCGGCCATTGCGGAAGGTCGTCGAGTTCCTGGAGGAGGCGTGAGATCTTGATGCCGTCGGTGACGTCGCCGACCAGCCCGGCGGCCTGGACCAAGGAGGTGCGGCTGTCGGGAATCAGCAGCAGGGCGGCGAGAACGGGGGCCAAGGCCCGTGCGTGGATTCCTGCGGGCGGTGTGAGCCGGACCGTCCAGGACGGCCAGAACATCGTGGGGATCTTCCTGGCCCTCTGCTCGATGTCCCGGGTAGTCCTTGCCGGCCTGCGGGGATTCTCAGCCGTGGTGCGGTAGCGGAGGCGCTCGCTGGGGCGGAGGGAAGGGGCGAGGGCGGCCAGGTGCACGGACTGCAGCACCGGGCTGATTCCCTGGCCCCAGTCGTCGATGCTGGTGGCCGAGATCTGCGTGAGTTCCTCGCGTACTGCTTCCAGCAGGCTCCGCAGGGCCTCGCCGGCCGGATGGATTCCTGGCTGCTCCAGGATGCCCAAGGCCATGGTGACCGCGACCGCGGCATCCACGGCTCGCGGCGGGGCCATGAACCCCGGTCGATCCACCGCCTGTTCGGTGTGCGGGACGACCGGATCGGTGGTGAGGTGCACTTCTGCGATGTCGGCCTGCATCCGTTGACGCAGGACAGCAGCGGGAAGGTCGCTCAGGACGCGAATGCCCAGGGCCCGGATGTCGGCCAGCGCCGCCGGTGCCGGCTGGGGAACAGTCCGGTAGGGGCCGAAGGCCACCGTTGCCCCGTCGATGATCTCAATCACCCGATCCTGCGCCATGAGAACCGGATGGCCTGGAGGCAGGAGAAGCGTCGAAGCGCGGATCAGATCGGCGCCGCAGCCAGCCGTGATCGGGCCGCCGGAGCGGATCGGCGGATTCCCGCAGAGTTCCGGTTGGGGGACGGACCGGCCGGAACGGGGCCGCTGCCGCGGAACCTGCCCGCAGTTCGGGCAGCAGTCTGCCAGCAGCCGGCAGTGCCGGGTGCAGGCAAAGGAGAAACCGAGCCTCCAGGACAACTGCCAACGCCCACCGCTGGAGCGGAGGCAGTCCGGACAGAACCGGGATCCCCGTCCACGTCCCCAAAGGACATGCCGCGACACAGCCCGGCCTCCGGCACTCATCTGCAGGGCCCGTCCGTCGTAGTGCGCCAGGGTCATGGCGGTGACCGCCTCCGGGGCAGTGCCGGTGGCGTGCGCGACGGCAGCAGTCAACCGCTCGTCGAGGAAGATCGTCCAGTCCGCCGGGATGCCCCGGAACTGGTTTCCGGCCCGCTGCCGGACCGGGAAACCGAAGTGCAGCAGGACATCACCGAGTGTGGTGTCCATCCGCCCGGCCGTCGCCTCCAGCCAGGAGTCCAGTGCCTCGCCAGGCAGTGGAGGCAGCCGGATCGGCAGGGTGCGGATCGGCAGTCTCATGCCGCTCGTCGGCTCCGGGATCGCGGGCGGCTGGTCAGCCGCTTCTTCTCCAGCGCGGCCTGAAGTTCGAGGCGGGCCGCCTCGGACGCCTCATCGTTCTTCACCCGGTCCATCAGCTCCTGGTCGAGACGTTCGGCGCCGGTGCGGACCGCCCTCTGGCAGCCGCGGTTGATCAACGTCATCAGCGAGCCGATGTGTCCGGTGCTGCGGGCGAAGAGGTAGTCCGACAGGTCGTCCGCGAGCATGCCGGGGTGCTTGTCAGTGAGCACGACGCGCTGTTCGAGGGCCAGCAACATCTGCCGCCATTCCCGTCGCCCGGCCTCCGCGTCGATGGTGAACGGGCGAAGCCCGAGGCGGGTGGTGCGGCGGCCAGTCTGGGCCAGAGCGGTGTCGCGCCCGTTCGTCCCCTCGCCGAACAGTCCCTTCTCCGCGAGTTCGACCCCCACCATCAGCAACGTCACCGGGAACTCGTTGGCGATCCACTTCAGGTGATTGCTCACCTCGATGCCGCTCTTCTGTCCCCATTTCAAAAAGTGCAGATCGTCCAGAACCACCAGTCGGACATCGCAGGACAACACGCAGTCCAGCACCCGCCGTCCGAACTGGGCCGTGGTGCCCCGCCCTGTTCCAGGGTGGCCGAAGAACTCCAGCATGGCGCGGTTGAGATCCTTCATCCCGGTGTTCCCGGTCAGCCCGACCCGGCAGACGGGGATCCGTTCGTGTCCCTGGCTCGTGAACGGGCCCGCCTCCTCGATCTCCCGCTGGTGGAAGTCGCGGGCGAAGGCAAGCACCGAGGTCGTCTTGCCCAGCCCCGGGAACGCGTCGACGGCCACCGCCCCCTTGGCCTTGTCACCGTCCTGTTCGTTGCTGTCGACGATGTCCCACAAGTCCTCGTGGAGTTCTGCCAGTTGCGGCGTCTTGACCGGGCCGATGTTCGCGTGCCACTTCCGGCGCTGCCGGTCGTAGTCCGCCCTCTCCTGCGTGGCCAGGGACTTCACCTGTTTGCGGGTCAGCAGATCGGGCCGACAGCGGCGAGGGCCCTCGGCGAACGCCTTGAAGTCCTCCTTCCGCGACAGGGCGAGATTGTCCGGCTCCGGAACGCTGTTGTCGTTCACACGTCCTCCAGAGCATCGGCGTAGAAGTCGTTCTCTTCGGCGAGGTCTTCCAGATCGGCCTCGTCGTCGTCCCCTGTTTCCGTCACCAGGTCGGGTTCCTGCGGTTCTGGCGTCTCCTCGTCCTGGCCGAGGGCCTTGCGTACGGACGGAAGCGAGACGACCGTCTCCGCCTCTTCCTCGGGCAGTTCGATGGTGGCCTGCTCGCGTGAGAGCCGCAGGGCCATGCGCCGCTCGGCGATCGTGGTGCCCAGTCCGAGGTTCCACCGCTGAAGCAAGTCGGCAACAGCGAGCCGGTCGTTGGGGAAGCGGTACTTCGAGGCGGCCAGCTGCCGGGCGAATGTCAGCGCGTCCTCGCTCAGCGGCATCTCGGCCGACGGTGCGTGCTCCCAGGTCAGCGTGTGCCACTCGCGGGTTGTGGGGTTGCGGAAATAGATCTTGGTGATGTCGTCGGGGTCCGCCTGGAAGGGCCAGCCGTTCTTGACTGGACCGTCGTAGGGGCTGCGGATGCCCGGCTCTGGCAGGCCGGGGCCGCTGTAGCGGCGACGGCCGATCTCGACCCCGTAGTGCTGGACCGTGCGCCACTTCGTCTGCAGGAACTCAAAGGCCAGGTCCCGTTCGCGGGGTGCTTCGATGTAGCCCGCCCGGGCCATGCCGTGCTCGAACATCTTCGCCGGGGACATCCGCAGTCCCGGCAGGCCAGGATCGACCAGGTTGGAGTGCGGCCTGCAGTGATAGACCGCAGCGGTCCACTCCCGGATCATTGCCTCAAGCTCGTCGAGGAAGAAGAACGCGTCGTCCTCCGGGCTCTCGCCCCGCGAGTGGATGTCGGGACCCTTGTAGCCGGGCAGCACCTGCAGCAGCCCCTCACGCAGGGTCCGGAAATAGCGCTCCACCGGCCCCTTGTCCCGGCCCGTCCGGAGCCGAGCCGGCTGGATGGAGATGCCCATCCGGCGGCAGACGCTGGTCAGATGCTCCGAGACATAGACCTTGCCGTGATCGACCACCAGCGTCTCGGGAACCAGAGGAGGCGAGGCCAATCCTGGTCCGGTGGCGCCCCCGACATCGACCAGGACGGTGCGGGGAATGCCGTGCTCGGGCCAGACCGCGTGCCGCGGCCAATCCCGCCCCGCCGGCCTCGGCCTGAACGACTGGAAGAGCACCGCGCTGACATCCACCGCCTTCGTAGAGACCGGCGTCAGCCGAATCCCCGTGATGCAGCGGGTGTACCAGTCCATCCCGACACTCAACTCGGCCTGCACCCACTTGAGCGTCAGCGGGTCGAACGCGAAGACGTCCAGGCGGGTGGAGTCCATCAGCAGGTACTCGCCCGGCCGTGTCGGCCGCAACTTGCCATACGGACCCTCGGGCCGACCGGCGATATCCCGATTGCGCTTCGTACTAAGCCGGAACAGCGGATGCCGGCGCTCCAGCTCCTCCAGCAGCCGAAACGCCGTCGCCCGACTCGGCTGTGGCACCACCCCTTCACCGAACCGCGCAACCACCCGAGCCCGGGTCCGCTCGATCACCATCGTCCGCGACGGCCGCGACTGGTCGGTGTGCTCGACCATCACCTCCACCGCGGTCTCGACCCACCGGTCATCGACCGCGATCTGCGACTTCCGTGTCGGCCCCTTCCGGGGGGCGAGTCCAGCCTCCCCATGCTCCCGGAACTCGGCGATCCACCGTTTCAAGGTACGTAGACCCACGCCGAGTTCAGCGATCTTCGCCGCGTATCTGGCCTCCAAAGGCTTCTCCGGCGAGTACTCGGAGCGAGGTTCCTCGTCGCGTGCAAGTTCGGGGCTGCCAGACCGATAACCCGTCAGCACTTCGCGGATGTGCTCAGCTCGTTCCAGGACCTTCCGCTTCTCCGCCACGCCGAGCTGCCCGAGAACCACTGAGGCGATCTCACCCTCATCGTCCGCCGACGGTCCCGGGCCATCAGGACTGATGGCAGCACGGTCAGAGAAGAGCAGTTCCTTGAGTGACAACCGCAGAAGCCTCCCATGACCGTCCTTCAAGACCACCTCGTTGCCCGCCGTGGTCGCTGCCATCTCCACCACCTCGACGGACTCCCCGTCGTAGCGGAAGTGCGTACCGACTCCGACCCGAGCTCCCGCCCTGCTCACGCTGCCCTCCTCAGAATGTGTGAAGGGCCGAGCGGCCGGTCGAGATCAGTGAAAAGAGTCTGCGTCCAGAGCAAATGATGGATGGCGGCGCGCACTTGCGGCTCCGGATGATTCGGCAGACACCCCGCAACTTGCCCCAGCAGAAGCCCGTCGAGATCCACGTCTCGGAGCTCTTCCAGAACCTGGGCTCTGAACAGCCAGTCTCTGCGGTAACCCGCCAGGAACCGAATGTTCTCCAGCTCCACGGCCGGAGGCTCGCTCCAGACCTCGTACTTCCACCCCCGCGATTCCACCACCCGCCGGGTCCAGTCGAAGGCGAAGGTCACGTCAGGCTTGGACAACCGGTGCAACGGCTTGACGTCGACGACCACCGGCACCTGCGGGGTGAGCAGGAGATAGTCCGGGACATGCCGACGTGCTTTCCCCTCAAGCACTGTCTTCAGAAGGAAAGGCTGGGCCACGATGCCGCGTACGGACGGATCGAAGTCGGCGAAGAGCAAGCGCGACAGTTCCAATCGCGACTCGTAGATCACGTGGTCGCGCATCGTCGCCGACCAGTAGGTACCCGAATAGTGCTTCTGACCCCTGTACCAGCGGAACGTCCGCCATGGATGAGCCGACTGCAGAAGCTCGACAGGCGCCGTACTCCAGTCTCGGTCCTCCACCAGGGGACCACGCCCTCGACGGACACTCACCGTCGCAACAACGCTGTCCACCGCGAACCCCCAGCCCACGGGCGATCGCCCGTGCAGCCAAGGGTGTCAGCGGAACTTCAACGCGCGGTACGAGCCGGAACCACCTCACCCGAAAGGGTGAACGCCCCGACCGGCGAGTCTCACAACGACGGCACAAATGCCAGCGATGTGCCATCGGAGGTGAGATTGTGCCGCGAAATCTGAGACCCTACAACATCGCCTCAGGTCTGTGCCATGTCCACGAAGCGGGAGTAGTGGCCCTGGAAGGCCACGGTGATCGTCGCGGTCGGGCCGTTTCGGTGCTTGCCGACGATGATGTCCGCCTCGCCCGCGCGCGGTGACTCCTTCTCGTAGGCGTCCTCGCGGTGGAGCAGGATGACCATGTCGGCGTCCTGCTCGATGGAACCCGACTCACGCAGGTCGGAGACCATCGGCTTCTTGTCCGTACGCTGCTCGGGACCACGGTTCAGCTGCGAGAGCGCGATCACGGGGACCTCCAGCTCCTTCGCCAGCAGCTTGAGGTTACGGGACATGTCCGAGACCTCCTGCTGACGGCTCTCGGAGCGCTTGCCGCCGGACTGCATCAGCTGCAGATAGTCGATGATCACGAGCTTGATGTCGTTGCGCTGCTTCAGCCGACGGCACTTGGCACGGATCTCCATCATCGACAGGTTCGGGGAGTCGTCGATGTAGAGCGGGGCGGCCGAGACGTCCGGCATCCGGCGGGCCAGCCGGGTCCAGTCCTCGTCGGTCATCGTGCCGGAGCGCATGTGGTGCAGAGCGACCCGGGCCTCGGCGGACAGCAGACGCATCGCGATCTCGTTGCGGCCCATTTCGAGGGAGAAGATGACGCTGGGCAGGTTGTTCTTGATGGACGCGGCCCGTGCGAAGTCCAGGGCGAGGGTCGACTTGCCCATGGCGGGACGCGCTGCGATGACGATCATCTGGCCCGGGTGCAGGCCGTTGGTGAGCGAGTCCAGGTCCGTGAAGCCGGTGGGTACGCCGGTCATCTCGCCGGTGCGGGAGCCGATCGCCTCGATCTCGTCGAGGGCGCCCTCCATGATGTCGCCGAGCGGCAGGTAGTCCTCGCTGGTCCGCTGCTCGGTGACGGCGTAGATCTCCGCCTGGGCGCTGTTGACGATCTCGTCGATGTCGCCGTCGGCCGCGTATCCCATCTGCGTGATGCGGGTGCCGGCCTCGACCAGGCGGCGCAGCACGGCCCGCTCGTGAACGATCTCCGCGTAGTACTCGGCGTTCGCCGCCGTCGGCACCGTCTGGACGAGGGTGTGCAGATAGGAGGCGCCGCCGACCTTGTTGATCTCGCCGCGCTTGGTGAGCTCGGCGGCGATGGTGATGGGGTCGGCCGGCTCGCCCTTCGCGTAGATGTCGAGGATCGCCTGGTAGATCGTCTCGTGGGCGGGCTTGTAGAAGTCGTGGCCCTTGAGGATCTCGACGACGTCGGCGATCGCGTCCTTGGACAGCAGCATGCCGCCGAGCACGGACTGTTCCGCGTCGAGGTCCTGCGGCGGAACCCGCTCGAAGGTGGCGCCGCCACCGTCCCAGTCGCTGTCGTCCCGGCCCCGGTCGTGCCGGTCGTCCCGGCCTCGGCCGCCTTCACCGCGTCGGCGGGAGGCGGGCAGACGATCACTGGGACCGGCGTCGGCCCACGGATCGTCCAAGGGCTCGGAAATGCTCACCGAGCCACCTCCTCCCGTCCGCCCGGCGGACCTCGCCATGCCCTCTTTTGTACGGCACGGCACTGACAACTGGGACGCCCCATTCCGGTTCTGGACGCGTCGGTTTTGTGAGGTTTCCGAGGCCGTGACAAGGAGCGGGTGCCGCACCACGTTAGGCCCGTCGGCACCGTCAGCCAATCTGGTTATCCACAGGCCATGTGGACGACGGCCCGTATGCTGTGGAGAACCCGCCAAAACCTGTGCACGACGCGGTGGACAGTGCTGTGAACAAGGCCTCGATCTCCCTCGACAATCGCGCCTGACCAGCAGTTTTCCCATCCACCGGCTGTGCAGAAGAAAAACTTTCCCAGTCGGATCAAGATCGCCTCGAACGGTGCGCGAACGCACGGGCCACGCAAACCGAAGTAAGGGACAGAGTGGCATTGCATCTCTTACCTGTGGACGATTAGATTGGTGCTCATGCCACAGGCTCCCGCGATCCCCCAGGCCACCCGCCGACAGCACGACCGAGAGATCGTCGCCCTGGCCGTCCCGGCCTTCGGGGCACTCGTGGCCGAGCCGCTTTTCGTGATGGCCGACAGCGCGATCGTCGGCCATCTCGGCACCGCACAGCTCGCCGGTCTCGGGGTCGCCTCGGCCCTCCTCACCACCGCCGTGAGCGTCTTCGTCTTCCTCGCCTACGCCACCACGGCCGCCGTCTCCCGCCGGGTCGGCGCCGGCGATCTCCAGGCGGCCATCCGCCAGGGCATGGACGGCATCTGGCTGGCGCTGCTGCTCGGTGCCGCGGTGATCGCCGTGGTCCTGCCCCTGGCGCCCGGCATCGTGGACGTCTTCGGCGCCTCGGCCACCGCCGCCCCCTACGCAACGACCTACCTGAGGATCTCCTCACTCGGCATCCCGCCCATGCTGGTCGTACTCGCCGCCACCGGTGTCCTGCGCGGCCTCCAGGACACCCGGACCCCGCTGTACGTCGCCGTCGCGGGCTTCGTCGCGAACGCCGGGCTCAACGCGGGGCTGGTCTACGGTGCCGGACTCGGCATCGCCGGCTCCGCCTGGGGCACCGTCATCGCCCAGAGCGGGATGGCGGTGGTCTATCTGACCGTCGTGGTCCGGGGAGCCCGTGAGCACGGGGCGTCGCTTCGCCCCGACGCCACCGGGATACGGGCCTCGGCACAGGCAGGCGCCCCTCTTCTCGTCCGGACGCTCTCGCTGCGGGCCATCCTGATGATCGCCACGGCGGTGGCGGCCCGGCTGGGCGATGCCGACATCGCCGCCCACCAGATCGTGCTGTCCCTCTGGAGCCTGCTGGCCTTCGCCCTGGACGCCATAGCGATCGCCGGGCAGGCCATCATCGGTCGCTATCTCGGTGCCGGGGACGCGGTCGGCGCCCGTGAGGCCTGCCGGCGCATGGTCCAGTGGGGCATCGCCACCGGAGTTGCTCTGGGCCTGCTCGTGGTGGTCGCCCGGCCGCTGTTTCTCCCGCTGTTCACCAGCGACCCCGTCGTGAAGGACACCGCACTGCCCGCGCTGCTCATCGTGGCGCTCTCCCAGCCGATCTCCGGCGTCGTCTTCGTACTCGACGGCGTACTGATGGGCGCCGGAGACGGGCCGTATCTCGCCGGCGCCATGGTGGTGACCCTCGCGGTCTTCGCGCCGGTGGCACTCCTCGTTCCCGTCTTCGGTGGCGGGCTCACGGCGCTCTGGGGAGCCATGACGCTGATGATGACCGTGCGCATGCTGACCCTCTGGCTGCGTGCCGGCTCGGGACGCTGGATCGTGACGGGCGCGACGCGCTGACGACGGGCTCGCGGTGTTTCACGTGAAACACCGCGAGCCACCACGTTTCACGTGAAACACGGTTGACCCGCCGGTTCGACGACGCACCGGTTCGACAAACCACTCGTCGGTTCGACAAACCAAAGGGGCCGCACCCTCACGGGTGCGGCCCCTTTCAGCTACTGCTCAAGCCGAGCGCAGCGTCAGGCCGCGACGACCTCGATGTTGACCTTGGCGGCAACCTCGGGGTGCAGACGCACGGACGTCTCGTGGGCGCCCAGGGTCTTGATCGCGGAAGCGACCTCGATGCGGCGCTTGTCGACCTCGGGGCCACCGGCAGCCTTGATCGCCGAAGCGATGTCGGCCTGGGTGACGGAACCGAAGAGACGACCCGCGTCGCCGGCACGGACGGCCAGGCGGACCTTGACGCCCTCGAGCTGGGCCTTCACCTGGTTGGCCTGCTCGATGGTCTGGATCTCGTGGATCTTGCGAGCACGACGGATCTGCTCGACGTCCT
Organism: Streptomyces sp. NPDC048277; assembly: GCF_040652235.1. NCBI lineage: Bacteria > Bacillati > Actinomycetota > Actinomycetes > Kitasatosporales > Streptomycetaceae > Streptomyces > Streptomyces sp. NPDC048277. Next base: position 310,553 of record NZ_JBEZLQ010000014.1, on the reverse strand, counting down.
TCTCGCCGCCCTTGGTCCAGCGGATAGCGAACTTCCGCGGGATCAGGTAGTTGCGAGCGTAGCCGTCCTTGACGTCGACAACGTCGCCGGCGGCACCGAGGCCGGAGACCTCGTGGGTGAGGATGATCTTCATTAGTCGGTCACCCTTCCCTTAGCGCGCGGTGGAGGTGTAGGGCAGCAGCGCCATCTCACGGCTGTTCTTGACGGCCGTGGCGACGTCACGCTGATGCTGCGTGCAGTTGCCGGTCACGCGGCGGGCACGGATCTTGCCGCGGTCGGAAATGAACTTCCGCAGCATGTTCGTGTCCTTGTAGTCCACGTACGTGACCTTGTCCTTGCAGAAAGCGCAGACCTTCTTCTTCGGCTTGCGCACAGGCGGCTTCGCCATGGTGTTTCTCCTGTGTGATCAAGAAGTTTGGGTAAGTCCCACCCTCGGCCCGAAGGCCTAGAAGGGGGGCTCGTCCGAGTAGCCGCCACCGCCGCCGGAACCGCCGGAGCCGCCGGAGCCGCCGCCCCAGCCGCCGCCACCCTGGTTGCCGCCACCGGCGGGAGCGCCGGAAGCCCAGGGGTCGTCGTTGGGAGCGCCGCCCTGCTGGCCGCCACCGGAGCCGCCGCCCCAGCCGCCGCCACCCTGGCCGCCACCGCCACCGCCGCCGTAACCGCCCTGGCCACCGCGGCCGCCACCACCGGCGGTCTTGGTGACCTTGGCCGTGGCGTTCCGCAGGCTGGCGCCGACTTCCTCGACGTCCAGCTCGTAGACCGTGCGCTTGACACCGTCACGGTCCTCGTAGGACCGCTGCTTCAGCCGGCCCTGCACGATGACGCGCATGCCTCGCTGGAGCGACTCCGCGACGTTCTCCGCCGCCTGCCGCCAGACCGAACAGGTGAGGAAGAGGCTTTCGCCGTCCTTCCACTCGTTCGTCTGGCGGTCGAAGGTGCGGGGAGTGGACGCGACGCGGAACTTCGCGACCGCCGCACCGGACGGGGTGAAGCGCAGCTCGGGGTCGTCGACAAGATTGCCGACGACCGTGATGACGGTCTCGCCTGCCATGGGGAACCTCTCGGCGGGTTTGCTGCTCTGGCTGCTTGGTTGCTGCTACTCGAATCCCGGGATCAGCTGAGCGGGAAGCTCAGTGGGTCTCGGGGCGGAGGACCTTGGTCCGGAGGACCGACTCGTTCAGGTTCATCTGGCGGTCGAGCTCCTTGACGACCGCAGGCTCGGCCTGCAGGTCGATGACCGAGTAGATGCCCTCGGGCTTCTTCTTGATCTCGTACGAGAGACGACGACGGCCCCAGGTGTCGACCTTCTCCACCTTGCCGTTGCCCTCACGGACGACGGAGAGGAAGTTCTCGATCAGGGGGGCGACGGCGCGCTCCTCCAGATCGGGGTCGAGGATGACCATCACCTCGTAGTGACGCATGTGGAACCCACCTCCTTTGGACTCAGCGGCCACGGTCGTTCCGTGGCAGGAGGGTTGTGATGCGTACGCAACGGTATCGGCCGCCACTGACATTCGGGGGCTTCCCTCGGGATGCCCTGCCGCGGCCAGGGCAGACACCGGTGCAGACGGTACAGAGTACCCGCACACGTGCTTCCGGTTGAAATCCGGCGGCCGGGACCCTCAATCTGTACACATCGGGTGTGTACGGCGCTACGATGCGCCGCCTTCCGCAGGAGGTGCCCTATGGCACAGGCATTGCGACCCAACATCGCCGGATCCCTGTTCGCGACGGACGGCAAGACCCATGCGCTCCAGGACTCGCTGATGGCGATCACGCTGGCGCTCGGGCTGATCGCCTTCATCACCTCGTTCTTCCACGGCCTGCACCTGCTCAGCTCCTGGACCGGTCTGATCGGCATCCTCACCGGTCTGTACGGGCAGTGGATCTCGATCACCACACGCGAGCGCTTCGGTCTGATCCTGGGTCTCGGTGCCTCGGGCATCGGCTTCTTCATCGGCATGGCACACGGCGGGCTGTTCGGGTAGGTCCGGCACCTCCGCACCACAGCGGTACGCCCCGGCCGCGCAGAAGCCGGGGCGCAGGTGCAGTACGCCCGGTCGGGCCGCGAGGATGGCGCAGTAGGCTTCGGCGCGAGAGCCGGAGCCCCTGTACCCATGGGGACACACCAGCCCGAGGAGCGCCCCGACATGAGCCTGACCCTGAGGACCATCAGCCGCGAACAGCATCTGGCGTACATCCAGAGCCTGCCTGCGGCTAGCCACATGCAGGTCCCGGCCTGGGCCGATGTCAAGGCGGAGTGGCGTTCGGAGAACCTCGGCTGGTTCGACGAGCGCACCGGCGACATGGTCGGCGCGGGCCTGGTGCTGTACCGCCAGCTGCCCAAGATCAAGCGCTACCTCGCGTACCTGCCCGAGGGCCCGGTCATCAACTGGTTCGCGCCGAATCTGGACGAGTGGATCCAGCCGATGCTGGCCCACCTCAAGCAGCAGGGCGCGTTCTCGGTGAAGATGGGCCCGCCGGTGATCATCCGGCGCTGGGAGGCCAACTCCATCAAGGCCGGCATCCAGAACCCGGACGTGAAGCGGCTGCGGGACATCGAGGCCGACTTCATCGAGCCGCGCGCCTTCGAGGTGGCCGACAAGCTGCGCCGGATGGGCTGGCAGCAGGGTGAGGACGGCGGCGCCGGCTTCGGCGACGTGCAGCCCCGCTACGTCTACCAGGTGCCGCTGGCGAACCGCTCCCTGGAAGAGGTCCACAAGAACTTCAACCAGTTGTGGCGGCGCAACATCAAGAAGGCCGAGAAGGCCGGTGTCGAGGTCGTCCAGGGCGGCTACCAGGACCTGGCGGAGTGGCAGCGGCTGTACGAGATCACGGCCGTGCGCGACCACTTCCGGCCGCGCCCGCTGTCGTACTTCCAGCGCATGTGGACGGCCCTCAACACCGAGGACCCCAACCGGATGCGGCTGTACTTCGCCCGGCACAACGGGGTGAACCTGTCGGCGGCGACCATGCTGATCGTCGGCGGGCACGTCTGGTACTCCTACGGCGCCTCCGACAACATCGGCCGTGAGGTACGGCCCTCGAACGCCATGCAGTGGACGATGCTGCGCGACGCCTACGCGCTCGGCGCCACCGTCTACGACCTGCGCGGCATCTCCGACTCGCTGGACGAGACGGACCACCTCTTCGGCCTGATCCAGTTCAAGGTGGGCACCGGCGGTCAGGCCGCCGAGTATCTGGGCGAGTGGGACTTCCCGCTGAACAAGCTGCTCCACAAGGCTCTCGACATCTACATGTCGCGCCGCTGACGCCGCGTTCAGTGCTTCGATACCTCTGACACACCGCTGCCACCAAGAAGGGTTCCGGGTCCGGCCATGGCGCTCACGCTCTACGTCGACACCGCGCGCTGGCGTGCGCACCACAAGCACGTGCAGGAGCAGTTCCCGGGCCTGGTCCCGGTCTGCAAGGGCAACGGCTACGGCTTCGGGCACGAACGCCTCGCGGAGGAGGCCACCCGGCTGGGCTCGGACGTCCTCGCCGTCGGCACGACGTACGAGGCCGCGCGCATAAAGGACTGGTTCGGCGGCGACCTGCTGGTGCTGACGCCGTACCGGCGCGGTGAGGAGCCCGTCCCGCTGCCCGACCGTGTCATCCGCTCGGTGTCGTCGATCGACGGTGTGTACGGCCTGGTGGGCGCGCGCGTGGTCATCGAGGTGATGTCCACGATGAAGCGGCACGGCATCAGCGAGCAGGACCTGCCGCAGCTGCACTCCGCCATCGAGAACGTCCGTCTGGAGGGCTTCGCCATCCATCTGCCGCTGGACCGCACCGACGGCTCGGACGCCGTCGAGGAGGTCATCGGCTGGATGGACCGGCTGCGCGCGGCCCGGCTGCCGCTGCACACGATGTTCGTCAGCCATCTCAAGGCCGACGAACTCGCCCGGCTCCAGCAGCAGTTCCCGCAGACCCGGTTCCGGGCCCGGATCGGCACCCGGCTGTGGCTGGGGGACCACGACGCCACCCAGTACCGCGGGGCGGTCCTGGACGTCACCCGTATCGCCAAGGGCGACCGGTTCGGCTACCGGCAGCAGAAGGCGGCCTCGGACGGCTTCCTGGTGGTCGTGGCGGGCGGTACGTCGCACGGGGTGGGCCTGGAGGCCCCGAAGGCCCTGCACGGCGTCATGCCGCGCGCCAAGGGCGTCGCACGGGCCGGTCTGGCCACGGTGAACCGGAACCTTTCTCCGTTCGTCTGGGGCGGCAAGCAGCGCTGGTTCGCGGAGCCGCCGCACATGCAGGTGTCGATCCTCTTCGTGCCCTCGGACGCGCCGGAGCCGAAGGTGGGCGAGGAACTGGTGGCTCATCTGCGGCACACCACCACCCAGTTCGACCGGATCGTGGACCGCTGAGGGTCCGCAGCACAGCGAAAGGGCCGTACACGGAGCTCCGTGTACGGCCCTTTTCTTCGCCCTGGACCGACCCGGCCAGGGCTGTTCGCTCAGAGCGAACTGTCCTCGGAGGATCGGCTTCCCCATTCCACCGGCGTCCCCTCGAAGTGGGCGTGGCGCGGGATACGGGCCGCGGTGCCGAGCACGAAGACGTCCTCGGCGCCGTCCAGCACCCCGCCCGAGGGGTCGTCGTCGCCGGAGCGGCGCACCACGTCCCGCTCGGGCATCAGGATGTCGCGCACGACCATCGCGCACAGGTAGAGCGTGCCCAGCAGGTGGACGGCGATCGCCCAGTGGTAGCCGTTGGTCGGCAGGCCCTTGTGGGCGTCTCCGCTGGTCGTGTACGCGAGGTACATCCAGATCCCCAGGAAGTACGCCACCTCGCACGCCTGCCAGATCAGGAAGTCCCGCCACTTGGGCCGGGCGAGGACGGCCAGCGGCACCAGCCAGAGGACGTACTGCGGGGAGTAGACCTTGTTGGTGAGGATGAAGGCCGCCACCACCAGGAAGGCCAGCTGGGCGAAGCGCGGCCGGCGCGGGGCGGTGAGGGCCAGGGCGGCGATGCCCAGGAAGCAGAGCAGCACCAGGACCATGGCCGCTTTGTTCACGAAGTCGGTGGACGGCGGGGTGGTCGTGTTCTGCGCCCAGATCAGCCAGAAGGAGCCGAAGTCGACGCCTCGTTCCTGGCTGAACGTGTAGAACTTCGACCAGCCGTCGAAGGCGAAGATCATCACAGGCAGGTTCACGACGAGCCAGGCGGCCACCGCGCCGCCCGTGGCGATCCAGAACTCCCGCCATTTGCCCGCGCGCCAGCACAGCAGGAACAGCGGCCCCAGCAGGAACACGGGATACAGCTTGGCGGCCGTCGCAAGCCCCAGGAGGACACCGAAGGCGAGGGGACGGCTCCGGGACCACATCAGCATCGCCGCGGCCGTCAGAGCGACCGCCAGGAGGTCCCAGTTGATGGTGGCGGTCAGGGCGAAGGCAGGCGCCAGGGCGACCAGCAGACCGTCCCAGGGGCGCCGGCGGTGCGTACGGACCACGCACACCGCGATGACGGCGGCGCACACCATCAGCATCCCGGCGTTGACGAACCAGTACACCTGTTCCTGGAGCTGGATGCTGCCGCTGCCCGGCGTGAGCCATGCGGCCACCTCCATGAACACACCGGTCAGCACCGGGTATTCGAGGTAGTCCATGTCGCCCGGGAGCTTGTCGAAGTACGGCACCAGGCCGTCGGCGAAGCCCCGCCCCTGATAGAGGTGCGGGATGTCCGAGTAGCACGCGTGCGTGTACTGGGAACTCGCGCCGAAGAACCAGCCGCTGTCGTAGCAGGGCACCTTCTGGACCATGCCGAGGGCGAACATCCCGATCGCCACGAGCACCACGATCCGCAGGGGCGTCCACCAGGACGTCCCGAGCAGCGCGCGCCGCCCGATGGGGCCACCGATCAGCTCACTCCCGGCCGCGGCGACCTTGTCTTCCCTGGTCGGCCGCACCGGCTCCGGCTCGCGCACGCTCGCGGGCGTCGTCTCTGCACTGGGCATGGGGCACATCCTGCCGTACGTACCTGAGCGCGGGACCCCGCACGGGGAACCCAGGCGGTCATGGGGGTCCCCAGCCCGCGACACCGAGGTCGCGGCCATGGCGGCCTTAGTGATGTCGACCACACACCAGAGGGGCCCGCGAGCAGGCGGCAGCCCGTCGCGGGACCGGCCAAAACGAAGCGGACAGGTTCCCGGTCCCAAGGCCGGGCTCCTGTCCGCTCGTTTCGCCGATGTCAGCGGCTAACCGGTCGAACCTCCGAAGAGGTTTCCGCCGTTGGCATTGCCTCTGGTGTTTCCGTTACCGGTCGTCTCCGTGGCCGTCGGCGAGGACGTCGTACCGGACGTGCTGCCGGTGCTGCCGCCGTCGGTCGAGCAGTTCCAGGCGAACTGACAGGTCTCGGTCGCGGTGGGCGAGGGCGAGGTGGCCGTCTCGCTGGGCGTGGCGCTCGGCGTCTCGCTGGGCGACTCGCTCACCGTGATGCTCGGGCTCGGCGTCGGCGAGGGCATCCCCAGTTCGTCGGAGATCTCACCGAGCTTGGTCGCGTCGGGGAAGCCCAGGTCGTTCTTGCCCTGAAGCGCGGCCTTCATGTACTCGGTCCACACCGCGGTCGGGATGTCACCACCGTGGATGGACGCCACGCCGGCGGTGCCGTTCATGGAGAGCAGCTCGGCGTCCTTCGGGTTCTCGCGGAACATCGCCACCGACGTCGCCAGCTGCTGGGTGTAGCCGACGAACCAGGCCGACTTGTTGCTGTCGGTGGTACCGGTCTTGCCCGCCGCCGTACGGCCCAGGGCCTTGGCGTTGGTACCCGTACCGTTCTGGATGACGTTCTGCAGGACGTCCGTGACGTTGTTCGCGACGTTCGCGTCCATCGCCCTGGTCAGCTTCGGCTTGTCGAAACCGGTCAGCTCCTGCCCGTCCTTCTTGACCGAGGTCACGGAGTACGGGTCCACATGTTCGCCGGACGCCGCGAAGGTCGCGTAGGCGTCGGCCATGCGGATGGCGCTGGGGGTGGACGTACCGATGGCGAACGACGGGTTCAGGTTCTGCGACATGCTGTTCAGCAGGATGCCGGACGCCTGGGCCATGTCCCGCACCTTCGTCATCCCGACGTCGACGCCGAGCTGTACGAACGGTGTGTTGATCGACTGCTCCATCGCCTTGCGCAGGGTGATGTAGCCCCAGGGGTACGCGCTCTCGTTCCGCTGACGGAAGATCGAGTTGTCCTTGTTCAGGTAGTACGTACCGTCCGGCCTGCGCACCTTGAGGTTGTCGTCGCCGTTGTACTTGCTCAGCGGCGACACCCCGACACCGTCGGTCTTGTACGTCCCGTCCTCCATGGCCGCGGCCAGCACGAACGGCTTCCACGTCGAACCGACGGGGACACCCGAGGTGTCGGCGTTGTTCGTGAAGTGGTTGTTCTCGTAGCCGGCGCCGCCGTACAGGGCGACGATCGCGCCGTCCTTGGGCACCACCGACGCGGCGCCGAACTGGACGTACTTGTCCTTGTCGCGGTTCTTCGGATCCAGACGCGCCTTCTGGATCTTCGCCACGGCCGCGCTCAGGGCGTTGACCTTGGCCTTGTCGAAGGTCGTGTAGATCTGGTAGCCGCCCTGGTCGAACTGCGACTCGGTGATGTTGGAGTGCGCGAGGACGTACTTCTTGGCCGTGTCGGCGAGGTAGCTGATCTGGCCGGTCATGCCCTTGACGGCCTTGCGGCCCTGGGGCATCGGGTACTTCTTGATGGCCTGCTGGTACTGGGCGTCGGTGAGGTGCTGGTCCTTGTGCATCTCCTCGAGGATCCAGGCCCAGCGGTCGTGCGAACGCTTGTAGTTCGCGTCCTTGGTCGCGGCGGGGTCGATGTCCGGGTTGCCCGCGGGGTCGTAGTACGTCGCACCCTTGAGCAGGGACGCCAGCACGGCGCACTCGCTCGGGGTGAGGTCCTTCGCGTTCACGCCGTAGTAGGTCTGGGCGGCGGCCTGGATCCCATAGGCACCACGACCGAAGTACGAGGTGTTGAGGTAGCCCTGCAGGATCTGGGGCTTGGGAACCTTGGTACCTACCTTGATGGCGATGAACATCTCTTTGAACTTGCGCGTGAGCGTCTGGTCCTGGCTGAGGTAGGTGTTCTTGACGTACTGCTGGGTGATCGTCGAACCACCCTGCGTCTGACCGCCCTGCGCCATGTTGACGATGGCACGGGCGATGCCCTTGAAGTCGACGCCCGGGTCCGAGTAGAAGGTCTTGTTCTCCGCCGAGATCACCGCATACTGCATGGCCTCGGGGATCAGGTCGATGGTGACGTTCTGCCGGTTCACGCCCGTGCCCGAGGCGACCATCTGCTGGCCGTTGCCCCAGTAGTAGACGTTGTTCTGGGACTGGGCCGCGGTGTTCTCGCTGGGGACGCTCACCATGGCGTAGCTGACGCCGACCAGCGCCACCAGACTGCCGAAGAAGGTGATGCACAGCCCGGAGACGAGCCTCCAGGAGGGCACCCAGCGGCGCCAGCCGAACTTGTGCGCCCTGGGGTAGTCGATGAGGCGCTTCTTGCCGGGCGCGGATGTCGCCCGGCCTCTGCCGCGCCCCGGACCGGCCCCGCCGGGGCCACGCCCGCCCGCACTCGCGTTGTCGGCCGTTCTGCGACGGCCTCCGGTGTTTCTCTGCGCCGCCCGGCGTGCGTCGGCACGGCTTCCATAGGGGCGCTCTTCGGCGCCCGGGCCTTGCGGGTCCGCCCCATAGGAACGGAACCCGTAGTCGGAGGGAGACCCGGTGGCGCCTCCCGGTGCCGCACGGCGGCCGGAGGACGGGCCGGGCTGGCCGCGTCGGGCCGCGGCACGTCCGCCTCCGCCTCCCTGCGGCTGCGGCGGTTTGCGACGGTGCTCGCTCATCGAACGATTACTCCTCGGGCAGGCGCACCCGTGCGCGCCTGGAAACGGCGGCTGGTTTCCGGTCCCCCCGAAATACGGATGTGGTCGGTCGTGCATTCACCCGTACGGCACCGAGGACAGGGACGCCCCCCAAGCGTCACTTGGTTCCCGGTGGTGTGCATGCCGCACAGACTACGCACCACCAAAACCCGCCGAGCCCCGAAGTTCACCCCAAATCAGGCAACTCGCCTCCCACGAATCGGTGATGTGATCCCGTTCACCGTCGCTCCTCTTGTCGCATAGGACGGCCCGATCTATCGTCGGGATGTATCGAGTCGATACATCAGAGCGAGATAAGCGACCAGCGGACGAGAGGAGGCGACGATGAGCCGGCGTTCCGGCATCCTCGAGTTCGCCGTACTCGGCCTGCTCCGCGAGTCCCCGATGCACGGCTATGAGCTGCGGAAACGGCTGAACACGTCACTGGGTGTCTTCCGGGCGTTCAGCTACGGGACGCTCTACCCCTGCCTCAAGACGCTGGTCGCCAACGGCTGGTTGATCGAGGAACCGGGGAACACCGCCGAGGACGCCCTCGCCGCACCGCTCTCCGGCCGCCGCGCCAAGATCGTCTACCGGTTGACGGCCGAAGGTAAGGAGCACTTCGAGGAGCTCCTCTCCCAGACCGGCCCCGACGCGTACGAGGACGAGCACTTCGCCGCCCGGTTCGCGTTCTTCGGGCAGACCTCGCGCGATGTGCGGATGCGGGTGCTGGAGGGCCGCCGCAGCCGGCTGGAGGAGCGCCTGGAGAAGATGCGCGCCTCGCTGGCACGCACCCGGGAGCGCCTCGACGACTACACGCTTGAGCTCCAGCGCCACGGAATGGAGTCCGTGGAGCGCGAAGTGCGCTGGCTGAACGAGCTCATCGAGAGCGAGCGGGCCGGACGGGACCTGAAGGGTCCCGCCTCCGGGGGGTCCGCTCAGCAGAACACCACCAATGGAGCGCCGGGCGTCCTGCCCCGGTCCGGGGATTCCCTCCGGCCGGATTCGCCCGGCGACACCGCCACGTGAGACCCGCTCAGGGCCTCACTCGTACACACAGGGAGCAACCGGAATGGGTTCGGTTCGCGTAGCCATCGTCGGCGTGGGCAACTGTGCCGCGTCACTGGTGCAGGGAGTCGAGTACTACAAGGACGCCGACCCGGCGTCCAGGGTCCCCGGCCTGATGCATGTCCAGTTCGGCGACTACCACGTCAAGGACATCGAGTTCGTCGCCGCCTTCGACGTGGACGCCAAGAAGGTCGGCCTGGACCTGGCGGACGCCATCGGCGCCTCCGAGAACAACACCATCAAGATCTGCGACGTCCCGAACACCGGTGTGAAGGTACGGCGCGGCCACACCCTGGACGGTCTCGGTAAGTACTACCGCGAGACCATCGAGGAGTCCGCAGCCGAGCCGGTCGACGTCGTGAAGATCCTCAAGAAGAAGCAGGTCGACGTCCTCGTCTGCTACCTGCCCGTCGGCTCCGAGGACGCGGCGAAGTTCTACGCCCAGTGCGCCATCGACGCCAAGGTCGCCTTCGTCAACGCCCTCCCGGTCTTCATCGCCGGCACCAAGGAGTGGGCGGACAAGTTCACCGAGGCCGGTGTCCCGATCGTCGGTGACGACATCAAGTCGCAGGTCGGCGCCACCATCACGCACCGCGTCATGGCGAAGCTGTTCGAGGACCGGGGCGTCGTCCTGGACCGCACGATGCAGCTGAACGTCGGCGGCAACATGGACTTCAAGAACATGCTCGAGCGCGAGCGCCTGGAGTCCAAGAAGATCTCCAAGACGCAGGCCGTCACCTCCCAGATCCGTGACCGGGAACTCGGCGAGGGCAATGTCCACATCGGCCCGTCCGACTGGGTGGCCTGGCTGGACGACCGCAAGTGGGCGTACGTCCGCCTCGAGGGCCGTGCCTTCGGCGACGTCCCGCTGAACCTGGAGTACAAGCTCGAGGTCTGGGACTCCCCGAACTCGGCCGGTGTCATCATCGACGCCCTGCGCGCCGCGAAGATCGCCAAGGACCGCGGTATCGGCGGCCCGATCCTCTCCGCGTCGAGCTACTTCATGAAGTCCCCGCCGGTCCAGTACTTCGACGACGAGGCCCGCGAGAACGTGGAGAAGTTCATCCGCGGCGACGTCGAGCGCTAGCCCGGCACAACGCCGTGCGCTGAGTCTCCGCCAAAAAAATAACGCTCCTGCCAGGGCTGTGAGGGTCCCCGGGTCATCCGACCCGGGGACCCTTCCCATACGCGCGGTCCCATATGTGAGGCTGTGCACCATGCCCGTCGTCCGCGACCTGCGTGTCCTGCTGCGCCTGCGGAACTTCCGCCGTCTGCTCGCCGTACGCCTGCTCTCCCAGGGCGCCGACGGCGTCTACCAGGTAGCGCTCGCCGCCTACGTCGTCTTCTCCCCGGAGAAGCAGACCTCACCGGCCGCGATCGCCTCGGCCATGGCGGTGCTGCTCCTCCCGTACTCCCTCGTGGGCCCCTTCGCCGGCGTCCTGCTGGACCGCTGGCGGCGCCGCCAGGTCTTCCTGTACGGCAATCTGCTGCGCGCGCTGCTGGCAGCGGTCACCGCCGTGCTGATGGTCAGCCATGTTCCCGCCTGGCTCTTCTACGTCTCCGCCCTGTGCGTAACGGCCGTCAACCGCTTCGTCCTTTCGGGTCTGTCCGCCGCGCTGCCACGGGTGGTCGACACCGAGCGGCTGGTCCTGGCCAACTCCCTGTCCCCGACCGCCGGAACCCTCGCGGCGACCGCCGGTGGCGGCCTCGCCTTCGCCGTACGACTGGTGGCCTCGGACTCGGACGCCGCGGTGGTCCTGCTGGGCGCCGCGCTGTACCTGTGCGCGGCCCTCGCCTCGCTGACCATGGCTCCGGGGCTGCTCGGCCCGGACCGGCGGTCGGCACAACCGAGCCTGGGCACGGCCGTCGTCACCACCGCCCGGGATCTGCTGGCGGCGATACGGCATCTCGCCGCACCCCGGCGCCGTGAGGCGGCCTGGGCGCTGTTCGCCATGACGCTGATGCGCTTCTGCTACGGCGCACTGCTGGTCCTGGTGCTGATGCTGTGCCGCTACGCCCTCGCCTCGAACCCGGACGCCGGCCTGCGGCTGCTGGGGCTGGCGCTGGGAATCTCCGGCGCGGGCTTCTTCGCGGCGGCCGTGGTGACACCGTGGACCGCAGGACGGCTCGGCCCCGGCCGCTGGATCGTCGTGTGCGCCGCGTCCGCCGCCGTGCTGGAGCCCGCCCTGGGGCTGCCGTTCTCGACCGGTCCCATGCTCGTCGCCGCCTTCGTCCTGGGGCTGATCACCCAGGGCGCGAAGATCGCGACGGACACCATCGTGCAGTCGTCCGTCGACGACGGCTTCCGCGGCCGGATCTTCTCCGTGTACGACGTGCTCTTCAACGTCGCCTTCGTGGGGGCCGCCGGTGTCGCCGCCCTGATGCTCCCGCCGGACGGCCGCTCCGCGACCCTCGTCATCACGGTCGCCCTCGTCTACGCAGCGGTTGCCGTGGCCATGGCCCGCTTCGAGCGCCGCCGGGGGGCACAGCAGAGTCACGAAATGCCACCTGGTCACAGCAATGTCAGTGGCGACAGCTAACTTACGCGGGCCCGCCGCAGCCGCAGCGTAAGGTCGGCCCCAGGACGATCAAGAACATCGTCATCGTCGCACCGAGGCAGCAGCAACGACAGCAATCCGGATCTCGAGGTCGTCGAATGCACGTCCTCCAAGGCGCAGTACGTGGTGCTCGCCAAGATCGACGGCACCTACTCGGGCACCTCCGCGCAGATCTCCTGCGAGACCAAGGCCAAGGACTTCCAGTACGCCTACACCGAACAGAGCGGAAGTGAGACCTTCCTGCTCTGCCTGAAGGACTACTCGAAGTAAGGGAGAAGTGGAGAGGGGCGATGTTTCACGTGAAACATCGCCCCTCATCGCGTTCCCGTCGAGTCATGTTTCACGTGAAACATGAGCTCGTTCCACACTCAGCCCTGCTCGGCCCACCACTCCTTGAGCGCGGCCACCGCGACATCGTGATCCATCGGCCCGTTCTCCAGCCGGAGCTCCAGCATGTGCTTGTAGGCCTGCCCCACCTCCGGGCCGGGACGGATCCCGAGGATCTCCATGATCTGGTTGCCGTCGAGGTCAGGACGGATCGCGTCGAGCTCCTCCTGATCCTGGAGCTCGGCGATGCGCTGCTCCAGGCCGTCATAGGCACGGGAGAGCGCCGCGGCCCTCCGCTTGTTGCGGGTGGTGCAGTCGGACCGGGTCAGCTTGTGCAGCCGGTCGAGCAGCGGGCCCGCGTCACGGACATAGCGGCGGACAGCCGAGTCCGTCCACTCCCCGGTGCCGTAGCCGTGGAAGCGCAGATGGAGTTCGACCAGCCGTGAGACGTCCTTCACCAGCTCGTTGGAGTACTTCAAGGCCGTCATGCGCTTCTTGGTCATCTTCGCCCCGACCACCTCGTGGTGGTGGAACGAGACCCGGCCGTCCTGCTCGAAGCGACGGGTACGCGGCTTGCCGATGTCGTGCAGCAGCGCGGCGAGGCGGAGGGTGAGGTCGGGACCGTTCTCCTCCAGTGCCATCGCCTGCTCCAGGACGATGAGCGTGTGGTCGTAGACGTCCTTGTGCCGGTGGTGCTCGTCGCTCTCCAGACGCAGGGCCGGCAGCTCGGGCAGGACATGGTCGGCGAGACCGGTGTCGACGAGCAGTGTCAGTCCCTTGCGGGGGTGCGCGGAGAGGATCAGCTTGTTCAGCTCGTCCCGGACCCGCTCGGCGGAGACGATCTCCAGACGTCCGGCCATGTCCTTCATCGCGGCGACGACCTCGGGGGCCACTTCGAAGTCCAGCTGCGCGGCGAAGCGGGCGGCACGCATCATCCGCAGCGGGTCGTCCGAGAAGGATTCCTCGGGCGTCCCGGGGGTGCGGAGCGCGCGCAGGGCCAGGTCATCGAGGCCGCCGTGCGGGTCGATGAACTCCTTCTCCGGCAGCGCCACCGCCATCGCGTTGACCGTGAAGTCACGCCGGACGAGGTCCTCCTGGATGGAGTCGCCGTACGACACCTCGGGCTTGCGCGAGGTGCGGTCGTAGGCCTCGGAGCGGTAGGTGGTCACCTCGATCTGGTAGCCGTCCTTCTGTGCCCCGACCGTGCCGAAAGCGATACCGACCTCCCAGAGGGCGTCCGCCCAGGGCCGGACGATCTTCAGTACGTCCTCGGGGCGGGCGTCGGTGGTGAAGTCCAGGTCGTTGCCGAGCCGGCCCAGCAGCGCGTCCCGGACCGAGCCGCCGACCAGGGCAAGTGAGAACCCGGCCTCCTGGAATCGGCGGGCGAGGTCGTCGGCGACGGGCGCCACCCGCAGCAGTTCGCTCACCGCGCGCTGCTGCACCTGGCTCAGGGCAGTGGGAGTGTCTTCATTGGCGTTCGGCACAACAGAACAGGGTACGTGCCTCCGGCGGCCCGAAGCGCCTCCATATTCCGGCGGCGCCCCTTACGGCGCCACCGTATAAAGAGGGTGGGACATCTCACTCGACACCAGCACAAGTGCAGTGATCGACGCTTAACAGAATCCTCTGCCGACACCGGTATATAGGGGACAGGCCGGTCCCCTCACGCGATCTTGTGGAGCAGACCGCGGCACTTCCATTCAGCGCGCCTCGTTACCATGCGTGGACGCACATTCCGACGACCACTGACGACGACGAGGGACGGACGAGCGCGTGGCCGAGGCGGCAGACTTCCAGGGGACGCCCTCACCTGCCCGCCGCTGGCTGCGGCGCACCGGGGCACTGCTCGCGGGTGCGCCTCTGCTGGCCGGACTGATACAGCTGTCCATGGCGGCTCCGGCGCAGGCGGCCGGCTCCGACGCGGTGTCCGTCGCCCTGGACTCTCTCAGCCCCAGTGCCCCCGGCGACGGGGACACACTGACGGTCTCCGGCACGGTGACCAACAACGGCAAGCAGGCCGTCACGGACGCCCAGGTGGACCTGCGGGTGGGTGCTCAGCTCAGCACACGGTCGGCGATCGACTCCGCCGCCCAGCACTCCGACGACCTCCAGTCGAGCCTCGGCACCGCGGTCGGCGGCAAGTACACCGAGGACTTCGACTCGCTGGCCCCGGGGGTCGCCGAGCACTTCAGCATCTCCGTGCCGGTCGACAAGCTCGACCTCGGCCAGGACGGCGTGTACCAGTTCGGCGTCTCGCTGTCCGGCCAGACGGCCGCACAGCCGTGGAACCAGGTCCTCGGCATCCAGCGAACGTTCCTGCCGTGGCAGTCCTCCGAGGCCGGCACGAAGACGAAGACCACGTATCTGTGGCCGCTGATCTCCACCGTCCATGTGACGGCGAAGACGGGGGCGGGCGAGCTGCAGACGCCGGTCTTCCTCAACGACGACCTCGCCAAGGAGATCTCGCCCGGCGGCCGGCTGGCCCAGATGCTGGCGCTCGGCAAGGACCTGGACGTCACCTGGGTGATCGACCCGGACCTGCTGGCCTCCGTGGACGCGATGACCCGTGGCTACCGGATCCAGGGCGCCGGTGACAGCACCACAGCCGGTACCCACCAGGCGGTGGCCAAGCAGTTCCTGGCCGACCTGCAGGACGCGGTGGCGGACAAGGAGGTGGTGGCCCTGCCCTTCGCCGACCCGGACCTGGCCTCCCTCGCCCACAACGGCACCAGCGTGACCGGCTCGCTGAGCCATCTCAAGGACGCCACCGACGTCGCCGCCACCACCGTGCAGACCGTGCTCCATGTCACACCGAGCACCGACTTCGCATGGCCCGTGAACGGCGCCGTCGACCCCTCGATCATCAAGGTCGCCACCTCGGCCGGCGCCGACACGGTGATCGCCCGCAGCGACAGCCTCCAGGAGACCGGCGGGCTGTCCTACACGCCGTCGGCGGCACGTCCGATCGGCGGCGGCACGACGGCGGTGGTCGCGGACGCCCGGCTGTCCACGGCCTTCGAGGGCGATCTGACGGAGGCCGACTCGGCCACCCTCGCGGTGCAGCAGTTCCTGGCGCAGAGCCTGGAGCTGAGCGCCCAGACCGACAAGCAGCGCAGCATCGTCGTCGCCCCGCAGCGGACGCCGTCGGCGAGCCAGGCCCAGGCGATGGCGACGGCGATCACGGCGTTGCAGGGCAGCAACTGGTCGCAGTCGCAGGACCTCGCGGCGGCCGCCAAGGACAAGCCCGACGCCGGCGCGACCACGAAGATCCCCTCGTCGTCGGCGTACCCCTCCTCGCTGCGCAAGCAGGAACTGCCCCGAACGGCCTTCGAGCAGATCGCCCGCACCCAGGACAAGCTCGACAACTTCCAGGTGATCCTCACCAACCAGTCCCGGGTGGTGACCCCCTTCGGGCGGGCCATAAACCGTGAGATGTCCACGTCGTGGCGGGGCCGCGGCAGCGAGGCGGACAGCTTCCGCACGGGTGTGGAGTCCTGGCTCGACAGCCTCACCGACCAGGTCAAGCTGATCGACAAGTCCGAGACCAAGCTCTCCGGCCGCAGCGCCACCATTCCGGTGACCGTCCAGAACAACCTGGTCCAGGGCGTCGACCACCTCGTCCTGCGGCTCACCTCGACGATGCCGACCCGCCTGGAGATCGGCGGCAAGGCCTACTACGAGCAGCCGGTCGAGGTCTCCGGCGGCCACAGCCAGTCCGTGAAGTTCTCCACCTCGGCCAACGCCAACGGCCGGGTGGGGGTGATCGCCCAGCTCTACACCGAGGACGGCCAGGAGTACGGCGCCCCCGTCCAGTTCGACGTGAAGGTCACCGAGGTCACGCCCACCGTGATGCTGGTCATCGGCGGCGGTGTGCTGCTGCTGGTGCTCGCCGGCTTCCGCATGTACACCCAGCGCAAGCGGGCGGCCGCCCGCCGGGCCGAAGAAGGCGACGGCCCCGACGCGACCGACGACGGCACCACGGACGCTCCCGACGCCCCGGAGACCCCGGAGACCAAGAGCTCCGAGGGCACCGAAGGGCCGGGAAACCCCGACGCCGGTGGGCATCGCCGCCTGGAGGAGTCCGGGGCCCGGTCCGGGGCAGACGACCCGGAGCAGCCGAGTGACCCGACACCGGACACCGCACCGGAAAGCGCCGACCCGTCCGGGACGGGTGAGAGAGTGGACCGTTGAGCGATGTCGTGGCCGGTGTGGCCCGGGACGATGAGGTGGGGTAACCATGAACGCGCCGTACGACGGTGAACGCGGCCAGGGCGCGGCCGGTTCGGGCTACCCCGAGCCGCCGCCGGAGCCCGGCCAGGTCCCGCCGCAGCACGCGGCTGACATGTACCTCCAGGACGCCTACGACCAGGACCCCTACCGGGCACAGGACCTCTCCGCCCAGGACCCGGTCGCCGAGGCGCTCTACGACCGTGCCGCGCACCCCCCGCCGCCCCCGGGCACGTATCCGCAGCAGCCGCTGTACGGGCAGCCCTCCCAGTCACCGTACGCCCCCGACCCGAACGTATGGGCCCAGACCCCGGCGCCGGAGCCGGAGGGCCCGACCCAGTACCTCCCGTACGGCGACAACCCGCGCACGACCCAGTTCGTGGGCGTGGACGACCTGGTCACGCACTCCGGCGAGGAGCGCCACGAGCCGGACGCCTTCGCGCACCTCTTCAGGGACCAGCAGCAGGGCGGCTACCGGGATCCGCAGCAGGCCGGCGGACACCTGCCGTCGGAGCCCCCGTCGGTGCCGGGACCCGCAGTCGCCCCGGGTGGGCCGTCGCTGACCCCGCAGTACCAGACACCGTCGGCTCCGCAGCCCGCGGCCGATCAGACGATGAACCTCGGTGCGGCGCGCGTGGCGCCCCCGGCGTCCGTCCAGACCGCGGCTCCGGCTGCTTCCGCGTCCGCCCCCGCGAAGAAGGGCGGGAAGGCCGGGGGGCTGCTGAAGTCCAGCGCCGTGATGGCGGCGGGCACGATGGTCTCCCGCCTCACCGGCTTCGTCCGCTCCGCGCTGATCGTCTCCGCACTCGGCGTGGGTCTGCTCGGTGACACGTTCCAGGTCGCCTACCAGCTCCCCACGATGATCTACATCCTGACCGTCGGCGGCGGCCTCAACTCCGTCTTCGTGCCGCAGCTGGTGCGCGCCATGAAGGAGGACGAGGACGGCGGCGAGGCGTTCGCCAACCGTCTGCTGACCCTCGTGATGGTGGCGCTGGGCCTGCTCACCGCGGCCACCATCGCGGCCGCGCCCTTCCTCATCCGCCTGCTGTCCGACTCGGTCGCCAGCGACCCGGCGGCCAACGAGGTCGGCGTCACCTTCGTCCGCTACTTCCTGCCCTCGATCTTCTTCATGGGCATCCACGTGGTGATGGGTCAGATCCTCAACGCGCGGGGCAAGTTCGGCGCGATGATGTGGACCCCGGTCCTCAACAACATCGTCATCATCGTCACCCTCGGCCTGTTCATCTGGGTGTACGGCACCGCCGCGCACTCCGGCATGAAGGTCACCACCATCCCGCCGGCGGGCCAGCGACTGCTCGGCGTCGGCGTACTGCTCGGCCTCGTGGTCCAGGCCCTGGCGATGATCCCCTATCTGCGCGAGACCGGGTTCCGGCTGCGGCTGCGCTTCGACTGGAGGGGCCACGGTCTCGGCAAGGCCGCCACGCTCGCCAAGTGGACCGTGCTGTTCGTCCTCGCCAACCAGGCGGGCGCACTCGTCGTCTCCCAGCTGTCGACCTCGGCCGGCAAGCACTCCCCGGTCGACGGCACCGGCTTCGCCGCCTACGCCAACGCCCAGCTGATCTGGGGCCTGCCGCAGGCCATCATCACGGTCTCCCTGATGGCCGCCCTGCTGCCGCGGATCTCCCGCTCGGCCGCCGAGAACGACACGGGCGCCGTCCGCGACGACATCTCTCAGGGCCTCCGGACGACCGCCGTCGCGATCGTCCCCATCTCCTTCGGCTTCCTGGCCCTCGGCATCCCGATGTGCACGCTGATCTTCGGCTCGTCCGGCACCAGCGAGGCCACCAACATGGGATTCATGCTGATGGCCTTCGCCCTCGGCCTGATCCCCTACTCGGTGCAGTACGTCGTCCTGCGCGCCTTCTACGCGTACGAAGACACCCGCACCCCCTTCTACAACACGGTCATCGTGGCCGCGGTCAACGCGGGTGCCTCGGTCGCCTGTTATGTTCTGCTGCCGGCCCGCTGGGCGGTCGCCGGTATGGCCGCCTCCTACGGCCTCGCCTACGCGACCGGCGTGGGCGTCGCCTGGAAGCGGCTGCGCAAGCGCCTCGGCGGCGACCTGGACGGCTCCCGGGTCACCCGCACCTACGCCCGGCTGTGTATCGCCTCCGTACCGGCAGCACTCCTCAGTGGTGCGGCCTGCTACGGCATCGGTCACACTCTGGGGCAGGGTGCGATCGGTTCGCTCGCCGCCCTGCTGGCCGGTGGAGCCGTCCTGCTCGGCGTTTTCTACGTCGCCGCGCGCCGCATGCGCATCGAGGAGCTCAACTCCCTCGTGGGTATGGTGCGGGGGCGTCTGGGGCGCTGAGCCGGGGGTAAGCGCACAACCATCGTCCGCCGCCGCGTGTCGTGCATAGCGGGGGACTGTGGGCACAATTGGATTCGGCGTCGGACAGCGTGCAACGGATGGGGAGGCAGGGAACGACGGTGGCGGAACGGAGCACGGCTGCCGTCGACGTGGCAGACAACAGCGGTGACAAGCCGCTGACCGCCAAGGCGGGGCAGTCCACGGCCGACGGGGTGGCACAGAACCCGGAGCGGGACACGGACAGCGACGAGGCACAGGGGACCGGCACAGCCGCGGACCCCGGAAAGAAGACCTCACCTCCCGAACTGCACAGCGGTCACAAACTCGCCAGACGGTATCGCCTCGAGGAGTGCGTCACCCGTCTGGACGGATTCAGCAGTTGGCGCGCGGTCGATGAGAAACTCCGGCGTGCCGTCGGCGTCCACATCCTCCCCGCCGACCATGCGCGCACCCGTGCGGTGCTGGCTGCCGCCCGCTCCGCCGCGCTGCTCGGCGACCCGCGGTTCGTGCAGGTCCTGGACGCCGTCGAGGAGAACGACCTCGTCTACGTCGTGCACGAGTGGCTGCCCGACGCCACCGAGCTGACCGCGCTGCTCGCGGCCGGCCCGCTGGAGCCGCACGACGCGTACCAGATGGTCAGTCAGATCGCCTCGGCCATGGCGGCCGCGCACCGCGAGGGTCTGGCCCATCTCCGTCTCAACCCGAACGCCGTGCTGCGCACGTCCAGCGGCCAGTGGCGCATCCGCGGGCTCGCGGTGAACGCGGCGCTGCGCGGCATCAGTTCCGACACCCCGCAGCGCGCCGACACCGAGGCCATCGGCGCCCTGCTGTACGCGGCGCTGACCCAGCGCTGGCCGTACGAAAGCGATGCCTACGGTCTGGCCGGGCTGCCCAAGGACGTCGGACTGATCGCACCCGACCAGGTGCGCGCCGGTGTCCACCGCGGTCTGTCCGAGCTCGCCATGCGGGCCCTCGTCAACAACGGTGCCACCGCCTCGCGCCATGAATCCGCGTGCACGACGCCCGAGGAGCTGGTGAAGGCGATCGGCGAGATGCCGCGCATCCGCCCGCCGGAGCCGGCGTTCACGGCACCGCCCGAGTACCAGCGCACGACCTACCAGCAGGGCACCTACGGACGCCCCGCGCCTCCCGGCGTGACGCAGCCCATCCAGACCCCGCCACCGCCGCTCCAGAGCCGTACCGGCAGGGCGCTCAAGTGGGCCGTCTCCGCCCTCCTGATCGCCGCCCTGGGGCTGGGCAGCTGGCAGCTCGCCGAGGCCCTGATGGACCAGGGCGACAAGTCCGACGACACCAACAACACCCAGACGACGGACGACGGCGACAAGAACAGCGCCAGCCCCACGCCCGCCGCTGCGATAAAGATCCAGGACGCCCAGGAGTACGTGGCCAAGGGCGACGCCCAGCATCCGAACGACGTCAAGAAGACGTACGACGGAAGCACCTCGACGTACTGGAGGACCAACACCTTCGTAGCGGGCCCGGAGCTGGCGCCGTACAAGCCGGGTGTGGGCATCGTCTACGACCTCGGCTCTGCCAAGGAACTCGCCACGGGAACCATCTCCCTTCGCTACGCTGGCGATCACACGACGATCGACCTGTACGCCGCCGACTCGCTGACACCGGGCTCGCTCAGCTCGATGACGAAGATCGGCAGCGTCACCACCACCGGGAACACCGCCGCGGTGAAGGTCACCAAGAAGGTGAAGAGCCAGTACGTGCTCGTATGGATGACCGCCGTGCCCAATTCGGGTGCGGACCCCGCCGCGTACTCGGGAGCCGGCTACAAGCAGGCCATCACCGAAGTGAAGTTCACCGGCTGACGTCTCACCGGAAGCACCGAAGGCGGAGGGGGCAGATGGCGGAAGGCGCCGGATACGACGGAGTGAGCGATCAGGATCTGCTCGCCCGCCATGTGGAAGGCGACCCCGAGGCCTTCGGTGAGATCGTCCGGCGGCACCGGGACCGGCTCTGGGCGGTCGCCCTGCGGACCCTGGGGGACCGCGAGGAGGCCGCTGACGCCGTCCAGGACGCCCTGGTGTCCGCCTACCGGGCCGCCCACACCTTCCGGGGCCAATCGGCCGTCACCACCTGGCTGCACCGGATCACGGTGAACGCCTGCCTCGACCGGGCCCGTAAGGCGGCCTCCCGGAAGACCGCCCCCGTCGACGACACCGAGCGGCTGGAGCAACTGCTGGAGCCGCATGAATCGGCCTCCGCTCCGGCCGAGCGGAACGATCTGCACCGCCAGCTCCTCGAAGCCCTCGGCACACTGCCGCGCGACCAGCGCGCCGCCCTCGTCCTGGTCGACATGCAGGGCTATCCGGTCGCCGAAGCGGCCCGGATCCTCGATGTGCCCACAGGGACGGTGAAGAGCCGCTGCGCTCGCGGCAGAGCCAGACTCCTGCCGCTGGTCACCCATCTACGGCCGGAAAGCACCGGCGACGAGAATGACCCGGACCCGGCACGGAACCGGGCGGAGGGGACATCCGTCCCACCGGCAGCGGGGCCCCAGGACGGAGGCCCGCAGAACACCGGGCCGAGTGATTCAGCCGCAGTGAAGGGCGGAGGTGGGCGAGCGTGACTTCCACGACAGACACGACCGGGCACCCGGACGTCGCGGAGATCTCCGACCTCACCGAAGGCCTGCTCCCACCTGCCCGTACCGCGGAGGTACGCCGGCACCTGGACGAGTGCGAGCTCTGCGCGGACGTCCATACCTCGCTGGAGGAGATCCGGGGTCTGCTGGGCACCCTGCCGGGACCGCCACGGATGCCGGCCGATGTCGCGGGCCGGATCGATGCCGCCCTTGCCGCAGAGGCTCTCCTGAGTGCTGCTACACCCGAGGCGCATGTTTCACGTGAAACATCGCCCCGTGAGATCTCGTTCCCGGGGGACCGCCCCTCCGGGCGGCCGAACGCCGCCACCGGTCCCGGTCGCCGTGACCGCGGCCGCGGCCGACGTCGCCGGACCGTCGTCCTCGGTACCGTCTTCACCGCCGCCGTCCTGGGCGCCGGCTCCTTCTTCCTCCAGTCGCTCGGCGGCAATGGATCGACGACAGCTCAGGGAAATCCGTCCACCTCAGCCGGGACCTTCTCCAAGAGCACCCTCCCGAGCCAGGTGAAGGACATCCTCGGCACGAAGAAGAGCATCCCTCGGGGCTCTTCGAAGCCTCATTTCCATATCGAGGGACAGTCCATCGGGCCCAGCTCAACGGCAAGTCCGAGCACCCTGAGCCTGCCCCCGGAGTCGGTGCCGGTGTGTGTCCGCAACGGCATCAGCCAGACCGGCACCGTCCTCGGCTCGAAGCAGGGGACATACGAGGGGAAGGACGCCTACCTCGTCGTGCTGCCCGATGACTCCGACAGCACCCGGGTGACGGCCTTCGTCGTCGACGCCTCATGCGTCAGCCAGCAGTCCGCCTCCCCCGGCAAGGTTCTGCTGACGGAGTCCCTGGCACACCCCTGAGCTCCCCCGGCACAGCCGCTGAGCCTGGAACGCATCGTCTTGTCCTGGTGTGGAAATCCGTACGGTGTGGGATGCCCGTGTGCCCGGACACACCGGGAATGCGCGCCCCGTAGGATCCGTTGGGTGGGGTGGGAGCTTTCGAGAGAAACTCCCACCGGTCGAAATGACGTAGACCAGAGACGAGGAATCAAGCCGTGAGCGACGTCCGTAACGTGATCATCATCGGCTCCGGGCCCGCCGGCTACACGGCGGCGCTCTACACCGCGCGCGCGTCGCTGAAGCCCCTCGTGTTCGAGGGCGCCGTCACCGCGGGCGGTGCGCTGATGAACACCACCGAGGTGGAGAACTTCCCGGGCTTCCGCGACGGCATCATGGGCCCCGACCTCATGGACAACATGCGGGCGCAGGCCGAGCGCTTCGGTGCCGAGCTCGTTCCGGACGATATCGTCTCCGTCGACCTGGCCGGTGAGATCAAGACGGTCACGGACACCGCCGGCACGGTCCACAAGGCGAAGGCCGTCATCGTCACCACGGGCTCCCAGCACCGCAAGCTCGGCCTGCCGAACGAGGACGCGCTCTCCGGCCGCGGTGTCTCCTGGTGCGCCACCTGTGACGGGTTCTTCTTCAAGGACCAGGACATCGCCGTGATCGGCGGCGGTGACACCGCGATGGAGGAGGCCACCTTCCTCTCGCGGTTCGCCAAGTCCGTGACGATCGTCCACCGCCGGAACACCCTGCGCGCCTCGAAGGCGATGCAGGAGCGGGCCTTCGCCGACCCGAAGATCAAGTTCGCCT
This sequence comes from Streptomyces sp. NPDC048277, assembly GCF_040652235.1. Taxonomy (NCBI): domain Bacteria; kingdom Bacillati; phylum Actinomycetota; class Actinomycetes; order Kitasatosporales; family Streptomycetaceae; genus Streptomyces; species Streptomyces sp. NPDC048277. The sequence continues at coordinate 286,897 of NZ_JBEZLQ010000014.1, read as the reverse complement.
GGGACAGCGAGATCGCCGAGGTCCAGGGCGAGCAGAAGCTGGCCGGTCTGAAGCTGCGCAACGTCAAGACCGGCGAGCTCTCCGACCTGCCGGTGACCGGCCTGTTCATCGCGATCGGCCACGACCCGCGCACCGAGCTCTTCAAGGGCCAGCTGGACCTCGACGAAGAGGGCTACCTGAAGGTCGCCTCGCCCTCGACGCGCACCAACCTGACGGGTGTGTTCGCCGCCGGTGACGTCGTGGACCACACCTACCGCCAGGCGATCACCGCGGCCGGTACCGGCTGCTCCGCAGCTCTCGACGCCGAGCGCTTCCTCTCCGCCCTCGCGGACGAGGAGAAGGCCGAGCCCGAGAAGACCTCCGTCTGACCATCTCCCTTCCGTCCCACCGCACCATCAAGTAAAGGAGCCCGCCGTGGCCGGCACCCTGAAGCATGTGACCGACGCCGACTTCGAAGAGGTCGTCCTCAAGAGCGACAAGCCCGTCCTGGTGGACTTCTGGGCCGCGTGGTGTGGCCCGTGCCGCCAGATCGCCCCGTCCCTCGAGGCGATCGCCGCCGAGCACGGCGAGAAGATCGAGATCGTCAAGCTGAACATCGACGAGAACCCGGCGACGGCCGCCAAGTACGGCGTCATGTCGATCCCGACCCTGAACGTGTACCAGGGTGGCGAGGTCGCCAAGACCATCGTCGGCGCCAAGCCGAAGGCCGCGCTCGTCCGCGACCTCGAGGACTTCATCGCCGAGTGATGTTTCACGTGAAACACGAATGGGCCAACCCCTTGGGGTTGGCCCATTCGCTTTGAGAGACCACTGCCGAAACACCGCTCACAGCGGCCGCAGCACCGGCTCCTTCTGTACGGCCCCCAGGAGCCGGTCGAGCGCCAGCTCCACGTCTTCCTTCCAGGAGAGCGTTGTCCGCAGCTCCAGCCGCAGCCGGGGGTTCGTGGGGTGCTGCCGGACCGTCTTGAAGCCCACGGCGAGCAGATGGTCGGCGGGCAGCAGACAGGCCGGCTCCTTGTAGCGGGCGTCGCCGAACGCCTCGATCGCCTTGAAGCCCCGCCGCAGCAGATCCTTGGCGACCGTCTGGACCATCACGCGTCCAAGTCCCTGCCCCTGATAGCCGGGCATGATGAAGCCGGTGATGAGCTGCACGGCGTCCGGCGAGACCGGGCTCGTGGGAAACGCCGTGGAGCGCGGGACGTAGGCGGGCGGAGCGTAGAGCACAAAGCCGACCGGTACGTCGTCCACGTACACCACACGGCCGCACGATCCCCAGTCGAGCAGGACGGCGGAGATCCAGGCTTCCTTCTCCAGTGCGGGTGTCCCCGCCCTTACCGCTGCTTCGCCGCTGACGGGGTCCAGTTCCCAGAAGACACACGAGCGACAGCGCTTGGGAAGGTCCTGGAGGTTGTCCAGCGTGAGAGGTACGAGCCGGCGCCCCATGAAGGCTGTTCCTCGCTTCCTTCGCCCGCGGCGTCGCGAGCGGCTGCCAGAGCGCTGCGCTCCCTGAGCAGGCTGCCGACGAACCCGCCGACCGCGCCCAGGCCCAGGACCGCGCTCACCAGTCCGGTGCGGCTCATCGATCGCATGGCCCCCGCCTCCCACTCAGAGGTGCTGCCAGCTGTCAGGTGGATGCGCCATACCTGTCGCATCGTATCCACACAGCGATTCCATCGACACCGCCTGAATGCAAAGAGCGGATCGTGTTCCGGTACCTACCGGACGCGATCCGCTCTCTGAGCGACGGGACACGGACCGGGCGGAAGCACCCGGTGCTGGTCAGTCCTCGGACTCCTCGGAGTCCATGGAGTCGCCGTCATGGAGTCCCTGATGGAGAACCGGCCCCTCGCCCGGGGCAAGCGAGCCGAGGATCCGCTCAAGGTCCTCCATCGAGGCGAACTCGACGGTGATCTTGCCCTTCTTCTGGCCCAGGTCGACCTTCACCCGGGTCTCGAAGCGGTCCGAGAGCCGGGTCGCGAGGTCGGTCAGCGCCGGGGAGACCCGAGCACCGGCCCGCGGTCCCTTGGAACGCGTCGCCGTCTGGGGGCGTGAGCCCATGAGGGTCACGATCTCCTCGACGGCCCGCACCGACAGGCCCTCGGCCACGATCCGGTGGGCCAGTCGGTCCTGCTCCTCCGAGTCGTCGACGGAGAGCAGGGCCCGGGCATGCCCGGCCGACAGGACTCCGGCGGCGACCCGGCGCTGGACCGCCGGCGAGAGCTTCAGCAGCCGCAGGGTGTTGGAGACCTGCGGGCGGGAGCGCCCGATACGGTCGGCCAGCTGGTCGTGCGTGCAGTTGAAGTCCTTCAGCAACTGGTCGTAGGCGGCTGCCTCTTCCAGCGGGTTCAGCTGGGCGCGGTGCAGGTTCTCCAGCAGCGCGTCCAGAAGGAGCTTCTCGTCGTCGGTCGCCCGGACGATCGCCGGGATCGCCTCCAGGCCCGCCTCGCGGCAGGCACGCCAGCGCCGCTCACCCATGATGAGCTCGTAGCGCGCGGGGCCCAACTGCCGGACGACGACGGGCTGGAGAAGGCCGACCTCCTGGATGGAGGTGACCAGCTCTTGCAGCGCGTCCTCGTCGAAGACCTCACGCGGCTGACGCGGGTTGGGGGTGATGTCGTCGAGAGGGATCTCCGCGAAGTGGGCACCCATGGGAGGAGCGGGTGTCTCCACGCCTCCGCCGAACACCGACGGCTCCTCGGTCTCCTGCGAAACGGGCGGCAGCATGGCCACCTTGGCCGCCGCAACCCCGCGGTCGGTCAGCGCCGGGACCCCTGCGGGTGCTACCGCGACCGGCTCCTCCACAGCGGTCTGAGCCGGGGTGCGCTCCGTCGGGGCAGCAGGGATCAGTGCGCCAAGACCACGGCCCAGGCCAATCCTCCGTCGGTCGCTCACTGCATCCCCTCCACCATGCTCGGATTCGTCTGGGCGCCGATATGGGCCTGCGTCGGGTCGTAGCTGACACCGACACCCCTCAGCGCGATTTCTCGGGCCGCCTCAAGGTAGGAGAGGGCACCGCTCGATCCAGGATCGTAGGTCAGTACCGTCTGCCCGTAGCTCGGTGCCTCGGAGATACGGACCGAGCGGGGAATGCTCGTCCGCAGCACCTCCTCGCCGAAGTGGCTGCGCACCTCGTCCGCGACCTGGGAGGCGAGACGCGTCCGGCCGTCGTACATGGTGAGCAGGATGGTCGACACATGCAGGTCGGGGTTGAGGTGCCCCCGCACCAGGTCGACGTTACGCAGCAGCTGGCCGAGGCCCTCCAGTGCGTAGTACTCGCATTGAATCGGGATGAGCACTTCGGCACCCGCGACCAAGGCGTTGACGGTCAGCAGGCCGAGCGAGGGCGGGCAGTCGATGAGGATGTAGTCCAGCGGCTGCTCATACGCCTGGATCGCCCGCTGAAGCCGGCTCTCCCGTGCCACCAGGGACACCAACTCGATCTCCGCACCGGCGAGATCGATCGTGGCGGGGGCGCAGAAAAGACCTTCGACATCCACCACCGGCTGGACAACCTCGGCCAGCGGCTTGCTCTCGACCAACACGTCGTAGATGGACGGAACTTCGGCGTGATGGTCGATCCCCAGCGCTGTGGACGCATTGCCCTGAGGGTCGAGGTCGATCACCAGGACACGGCCGCCGTGCAGGGCCAGCGATGCGGCAAGGTTGACCGTGGTGGTCGTTTTGCCGACGCCGCCCTTCTGGTTGGCGACCACGATGACTCTGGTCTGCTCCGGACGCGGCAGGCCTTCACCGGCGCGGCCCAGAGCCTCCACCGCGAGTTGGGCAGCACGACCGATGGGAGTGTCGTCCATCGGAGGCGGTGTTTCACGTGAAACATCCACCCCCATCGACTCGGTACGGGGACCGGGGACCGGATCGGTCATCGGTCCCGCGATGTTGGCGTCGGACCGCAAGGATTCACTCTCCTCGACTTCAGGCTCGCAATGAACAGAGCCTCCCATGTCTTCGGGGTCATGAACCAGTGAGGCCTGTTGTTCTGTGGAGAAATCCACCTCTGTGGACAACTCCGTGCCCCTCAAGGGGGACGGAGTGTCACCAGAGGCCCCCTCTCCGAGGGCTCCGAGAGATTTTCGGTCGCGTGGTTCGGCCGCGGCGCGGGTTCGACCGATGATGCCGTGCAGCAGTGAGCGACGTTTCACGTGAAACACGATGCACAGCGAGCGGTACCGAAAAGCCGCGACACTCCGTCATGCGTAGGTTTGGCAGCTTGTGTGGAGTACGTCTCGTCCGCAGGACGGATCAGCGGCGCCTACGTGCCCTCCCCGTACGAGCCGCCTTGGCCCGCTTGGCCGCGAAGCGCACACCACCCGGGCTCTCCCCGACCTCCACCCGCACGACGGTGGACAGCGGATCCACCACCCCCTCACCCACATGCAGGATCGACGTGGAGACCGCACCGAGCTTGGTCAGGGCGGTGGCCGCGGCCTTCAGCTCCTCCTCCGCCGTGTCCCCCTTGAGGGCGAGCATCTCGCCGTAGGGACGCAGCAGCGGAATGCCCCAGGCGGCCAGCCGGTCCAGGGGCGCCACGGCACGGGCCGTCACCACATGCACCGGAGGCAGCTTGCCCATGACCTCCTCGGCGCGGCCACGTACGACGGTCACATGGTCCAGGCCCAGCAGTTCGACGACCTCGGTGAGGAAGTTGGTGCGCCTCAGCAGGGGCTCCAGCAGGGTGATGTTGAGGTCGTCCCGCACGAGAGCCAGGGGGATGCCCGGCAGGCCCGCACCGGAGCCCACATCGCACACCGTCACCCCTTCGGGGACGGCCTCCGAGAGCACCGCGCAGTTCAGCAGGTGCCGCTCCCACAGGCGTGGCACTTCCCGTGGGCCGATCAGACCACGCTGAACGCCTGCCTCGGCGAGCAGCTCCGCGTAGCGGACCGCATCGGCGTAGCGCTCACCGAACACTTCCCGCGCCTGCTCGGGCGCCGGGGGGAGCTCCGCAGCCTCCGTCACGGGGACCGTCCTTCCGTACAGCGCCGACGCTCCGCGCGTCGGCCACCAGAACTACCAGGCTGACAAAGTTCGGCCCCGCCTGCTCAACAGACGGGGCCGGGGATATGCGGGGACCGATCAGGCCGGCAGCACGACGACGAACCGCTGCGGCTCCTCGCCCTCCGACTCGCTGCGCAGTCCGGCCGACTTGACCGCGTCGTGCACGACCTTGCGCTCGAACGGGGTCATCGGCTTGAGCTTGACGGGCTCGCCGGTGCTCTTCACCTCAGCCGCGGCCTTGGCGCCCAGCTCGGAGAGCTCGGCCCGCTTCTTGGCCCGGTAGCCCGCGATGTCGAGCATCAGACGGCTTCGATCACCGGTCTCCCGGTGCACGGCCAGGCGGGTCAGCTCCTGGAGCGCCTCCAGCACCTCGCCGTCGCGGCCGACCAGCTTCTGCAGGTCGCGACCGCCCGTGTCGCTGATGATCGACACGGAGGCCCGGTCGGCCTCGACGTCCATGTCGATGTCGCCGTCGAGATCGGCGATGTCCAGCAGACCTTCGAGGTAGTCCGCCGCGATCTCGCCCTCCTGCTCCAGGCGGGTCAGGGTGTCTGCACCCTCGGCAGCGGCGGAGGTGGTGCCTTCCGTCACGGGATGGGCTCCTTCTTACTTCTTGGACGGGGACTTGGGGCGCTGCGGACCGCCCTTGCGCTGGCCGGACTGGGCCCTGCTACGGCCGTTGGAGCCGCCCTTCGGCGTCTGTGCGGCGTTCGGCTTGGCGTCCTGCGGCTCGTCGGACTTCTCCAGCGAGGTCGTCTTCTCCGGCTCCGAAGAATCCGAGGAGTCCGAGGAGTCCGACGTGGCGTCGCCGGCCGCCTTCGGGCCGCCCGACTGCCGCTGGGACTTGGTCTGGCGCTTGGGCTGCTGCCGCTTGGCGGCGCCGGTGGTCGTCGTGACGCCGTCCTCGGTCGTCTGTGCGACGGCCTGGGCCTCGCTCTTCACCACGGTGCCGTCGGTCTGGGCCGCGAGGCCGGCCTTGTTCAGCGCGTTGATGAACTTGCGCTCGAACTCGTTGCGGTCACGGCCCTTGGCGACGATCGCCTTGACGATGGTCTTCTCGCTCCGGCGACGGGTCTTGCCGTGGTCCGTGACGTGCTTGGTGAGGCGCTCCAGGTAGGCGGCCTGGGCCTTGGAACCCGGGGTCGGGTTGTTGCGGATGACGTACATCTGCTGGCCCATGGTCCACACGTTGGTGGTCAGCCAGTAGACGAGGACACCGACCGGGAAGTTGATGCCGAAGACGGCGAACATGACCGGGAAGACGTACATCAGCATCTTCTGCTGCTGCATGAACGGCGTCTTCACCGTGGTGTCGACGTTCTTCGTCATCAGCTGGCGCTGCGTGTAGAACTGCGACGCCGACATCAGGACGATCATGATCGCGGTGACCACCCGGACGTCGGTGAGGGAGGCACCGAGCGCCTCCACCTTCGACGAGCCGTCCGTGAACTTCGCGGCGAGCGGAGCCCCGAAGATGTGGGCCTTACGGGCGCTGGCGAGCAGCGACTCGTTGATGACACCGATCGTCGTGCCCGTCGCGATGCCGTTGAGCACGTGGTACAGGGCGAAGAAGAACGGGGACTGCGCCAGGATGGGAAGGCACGAGGAGAGCGGGTTGGTGCCCGACTCCTTGTACAGCTTCATCATCTCTTCGGACTGGCGCTGCTTGTCGTTCTTGTAGCGCTCCTGGATCTTCTTCATCTCGGGCTGCAGCGTCTGCATGGCCCGGGTCGCCTTGATCTGCTTCACGAAGAGCGGGATCAGGCAGATGCGGATCAGGATCACCAGGGACACGATGGACAAGCCCCAGGCCCAGCCGGTGTCGGGACCGAAGATCTTCCCGTACACCGAGTGGAACTGGACGATGACCCATGAAACGGGTGTCGTGATGAAGCTGAACAGGCTGGCAATCGTGTCCACTAATCATGCTCCTTGGGCATGGGACGAAGTCTCTGCGGCCGGGCTCGAAGGAGCCTCTGAGGACGGCTTCGCTTCGGTGGCCGGTTCGGCGGCGGAGGGCCCGCCCTTGCGTGCGCGCCAGGCGCCACGCAGCATTTCGTGCCACCGCGGGCGCTTGCGCGGCGGGACATGGTCCACACCGCCCAGCGACCACGGGTTGCACCGCAGGATGCGCCAGGCCGTGAGGGCCGTCCCCTTGATCGCACCGTGCCGGTCTATGGCCGTGTAGCCGTAGTGGGAGCACGACGGGTAGTACTTGCACACCGGCCCGAGCAGCGGACTGATCGTCCACTGGTACAGCTTGATCAGAGCCAGCAGCGGGTACTTCATCGCGCGCCCCCTCCCAGCAGCCGCTCCACGGCGGCATCCAGGTCTCGGGCCAGCTGTGCATGGTCGGCGTCGCCCGCTCCGGGCAGCGCTCGTACGACTACCAGGCTACCGGGGGGAAACAGGGCGACTCGCTCACGCATCAGATGACGCAGTCTGCGCTTCACTTTGTTGCGCACGACCGCGCCACCCACTGCCTTGCTCACGACGAAACCCGCACGCGTCGGGGGAGCGCTCTCCCCAGGCGCGTGCGGGTCCGTGGCACCGCTACGAAGGTGGACGACGAGGGACGGGCGACCGGCCCGGCGACCCCGTCGTACTGCGGTCGCGAAGTCCTCGCGCCGCCTCAGCCGATGCTCGGTAGGCAGCACGACGTCATGACCTGATCGGGATCAGGCGGACAGGCTGGCGCGACCCTTGGCACGACGGTTCGCGAGAATCGCGCGGCCGGCACGGGTACGCATCCGCAGGCGGAAGCCGTGGGTCTTCGCGCGACGACGGTTGTTCGGCTGGAAGGTGCGCTTGCTCACTCGGGGGCTCCAGAAATCAAATCGGTGGTGGCGGGTGCCGTCCTGGCTGTCACCGTGCGCCCACGAGTAGCTCGCATCACGCCCGAGTGCACCGCTTCCCGATCACCTTCAGCGATCTGTGCCCATCGGAGGCAGGCGGCAGCAGCCATCGACAACTCGACCTGGTTACGGTACGCGGGGCTACGCCATTCGGTCAAACCAGCGGTGACGGAGAGACACTATCCACAGGCTGGGGACAACAACTTGAACCGCAGCCGCCACGCTGACTACCGTGGCTGAACTCCGATTCGTTCCTTTATCCCCGCCCGACCTGATTTTCATCCCGACCCGTCCTCGAACCACACGTTCGTGGGACCTGTGAGAGAGCGTGCCCTGTGGCTGACGTACCTGCCGATCTTGCCGCAGTGTGGCCACGAGTACTGGAGCAGCTCCTCGGTGAGGGCCGCGGTCAGGGTGTGGAGGCAAAGGACGAACACTGGATCCGGCGCTGCCAGCCGCTCGCGCTGGTCGCGGACACCGCCCTGCTCGCCGTGCCGAACGAATTCGCGAAGAACGTACTGGAGGGCCGTCTCGCCCCCATCGTCAGCGAGACCCTGAGCCGGGAGTGCGGCCGCCCGATCCGGATCGCGATCACCGTGGACGAGTCGGCCGGCGAGCCCCCGGCTCCGCCGGCGCCGCCCGTGCAGCAGCAGCGTTATGAGGAGCCCGAGCTCCCCTCGGCTCCGTACGAGGGCGGCTACGGCCGTCATCGCGCCGAGGACCAGGGCGGACGGGACCTTCCCAGCGCCCGACCGGCCTACCCCTCCGAGTACCAGCGCCCCGAGCCCGGCGCCTGGCCGCGCCCCGGACAGGACGAGTACGGCTGGCAGCAGCCGCGGCTCGGCTTCCCCGAGCGCGACCCCTATGCCTCGCCGTCCCAGGACGGGTACCGCTCGGACGGCTACGGCGACTCCTACTCCCAGGAGTACCGGCCGCAGCAGCCGATGGACCGGCCGTCGTACGAGCAGCAGCGCGCCGAGTACGAGCCGCCGCGCCCCGACTACGACAAGCGACCGGACTACGACAAGCGACCCGGCTACGACCGGTCCGACTACGACCAGCGCGACGCGGGCCGCCGTGAGCTGCCCGAGCCCCCGGGCGGGGCGGGCCAGGGCCACCGGGGCGGTCCCGGACGGCCGGACCTGGCGGGCCCCGGCGGGTCCGGGTCGATGGGCGCGAAGCCCGCGCCGGCCGGCGGGCCGGGTGAGCCGACCGCGCGGCTGAACCCGAAGTACCTCTTCGACACGTTCGTCATCGGCGCGTCCAACCGCTTCGCGCACGCGGCCGCGGTCGCCGTCGCCGAGGCGCCCGCGAAGGCGTACAACCCCCTCTTCATCTACGGGGAGTCAGGGCTCGGCAAGACGCATCTGCTGCACGCGATCGGGCACTACGCGCGGAGCCTCTACCCGGGCACGCGCGTGCGGTACGTGAGCTCGGAGGAGTTCACCAACGAGTTCATCAACTCGATCCGCGACGGCAAGGGCGACAGCTTCCGCAAGCGCTACCGCGAGATGGACATCCTGCTCGTCGACGACATCCAGTTCCTCGCGGACAAGGAGTCGACGCAGGAGGAGTTCTTCCACACGTTCAACACGCTCCACAACGCGAACAAGCAGATCGTGCTGTCCAGCGACCGGCCGCCCAAGCAGCTGGTCACCCTGGAGGACCGGCTGCGGAACCGTTTCGAGTGGGGTCTGATCACCGACGTCCAGCCGCCGGAGCTGGAGACGCGGATCGCGATCCTGCGCAAGAAGGCGGTCCAGGAGCAGCTGAACGCCCCGCCGGAGGTACTGGAGTTCATCGCCTCCCGTATCTCGCGCAACATCCGTGAGCTGGAGGGCGCGCTGATCCGGGTGACGGCGTTCGCGTCGCTCAACCGGCAGCCGGTCGATCTCGGGCTGACGGAGATCGTCCTCAAGGACCTGATCCCCGGCGGCCAGGACACGACGCCGGAGATCACCGCGACGGCCATCATGGCGTCGACCGCCGACTACTTCGGCCTCACCGTCGATGACCTGTGCGGGAGCTCGCGCGGGCGGCAGCTGGTCACGGCGCGGCAGATCGCGATGTACCTGTGCCGGGAGCTGACGGATCTGTCGCTGCCGAAGATCGGGGCGCAGTTCGGGAACCGGGACCATACGACGGTGATGCACGCCGACCGGAAGATCCGGGCGTTGATGGCCGAGCGACGGTCGATCTACAACCAGGTGACCGAGCTGACCAACCGCATCAAGAACGGCTAGCCGACGGTTCTACGGCGCTCAGGGCGCCCTTGGGAGAGATCCCGGGGGCGCCTTTTGGCGTCCTGGGGTGGTTCGGGGGTGCGTCGCTGCGGGCCCGGTGGGGGCTGGTCGCGCCCACGCGGGGTCGCAAGGAAACGCCCTCCGCTGTTCGATTACCGGCCGGGTTACGGCCGTCCTCCACAGATTTGCCGACTTTCTTGCGTCCACACCCTGGGGACTGTGAAGTTGTCCCGAACGTCGTCCACAGGCTGGGGGTTGAAAAGGCATCAGGGCAGCTCAGGTGGCTGTGGAATCGTGGATGACGGATCTCCACAGACTGTGGACGAAGAAATGATCCACAGGGTGTGCATGAAGTTGTCCACCGGTAGCCCACAGGCTGAGGGGCAGTTGTCCCCAGCGATCCCCAGCTTCTCCACACCGCTGTCCACTGTTCGGCAACGTGACGCGCCCGCTCACCGGGTCGAGTGAAAGGCGTCACACGAAGGTGCCGGGTTGGGCTGTGGGAAAGGTGGGTAAAGCTGGGGACGGCGTTGGGGAGAAGTCCCCTCGGGCTGTGCACGGCGTGTGCAGAACTTTCTGTTCTCCACAGCGACACCTAGTTGTCCACCGGCTTCACCCACAGGGGCAGTGGACAAAATCTCGGCCCTGAGCTGGGCAAACGAGGTTATCCACGGTATCCACAGGCCCTACTACTACTGACAACTAGAGAGAGCTCGGAATCCGTTTCGAAGAGGGCCCTGTGCACAACTCGCTCTTCGGCCTCTGACCGCGCCTCGTCACGACTTGACCCCGAGAGGCACCAGCTGTCAGTGCGGTGCGTCAGACTGGTCCCCGGTGTTCTTCCCCTCCCCGGGGCCGACGACACCGAGACAGACGACGAAGACGCAGCAGGGCGAGAAGCCCCGGCAACAGCAGGAGGCGGGCTTACGGTGAAGATCCGGGTGGAACGCGACGTACTCGCGGAGGCAGTGGCCTGGGCGGCACGCAGCCTCCCGGCCCGTCCGCCGGCGCCGGTCCTCGCCGGCCTGCTCCTCAAGGCCGAGGAGGGGCAGCTGAGCCTGTCCAGCTTCGACTACGAGGTCTCCGCGCGGGTCAGCGTCGAGACCGAGGTCGAGGAGGAGGGCACGGTCCTGGTCTCCGGCCGACTGCTCGCCGACATCTGCCGCGCCCTGCCCAACCGGCCGGTGGAGATTTCCACAGACGGTGTACGGGCGACGGTGGTCTGTGGATCCTCCCGGTTCACGCTGCACACCCTGCCGGTGGAGGAGTACCCCTCCCTGCCGCAGATGCCGAACGCGACGGGCACGGTCCCCGGCGAGGTCTTCGCCTCCGCCGTCTCCCAGGTGGCCATCGCCGCCGGCCGTGACGACACCCTGCCGGTGCTCACCGGTGTGCGCATCGAGATCGAGGGTGACACGGTCACCCTGGCCTCCACCGACCGCTACCGCTTCGCGGTCCGCGAGTTCCTGTGGAAGCCGGAGAACCCGGAGGCGTCCGCGGTGGCCCTGGTGCCCGCCAAGACGCTCCTGGACACCGCCAAGGCCCTCACGAGCGGCGACAGCGTCATCCTGGCGCTCTCCGGCTCGGGTGCGGGCGAGGGGCTCATCGGTTTCGAGGGCGCCGGCCGCCGGACGACCACGCGTCTGCTCGAGGGCGACCTGCCGAAGTACCGGTCGCTGTTCCCGACCGAGTTCAACTCCGTGGCCGTGATCGAGACCGCCCCCTTCGTGGAGGCCGTCAAGCGTGTCGCCCTGGTCGCCGAGCGGAACACCCCGGTGCGGCTCAGCTTCGAGCAGGGCGTGCTGATCCTGGAGGCCGGTTCCAGCGACGACGCACAGGCTGTGGAGCGGGTCGACGCACAGCTGGAGGGCGACGACGTCTCCATCGCCTTCAACCCGACCTTCCTGCTCGACGGCCTGAGCGCGATCGACTCGCCGGTGGCCCAGCTGTCGTTCACGACGTCCACGAAGCCGGCGCTGCTGAGCGGAAAGCCCGCGCTGGACGCGGAGTCGGACGAGGCCTACAAGTACCTGATCATGCCGGTGCGGCTCAGCGGCTGACCGTTCGTCCACAGCTGTGCACAGTGCCGGGTGCCTCCTGTGGGCGCCCGGCACTGTGGCTGGGTGGGGTATCCACAGGTGATCACCCCAGTTGAGCGGCTATGCCCACAACTGTGCACAAAGGGTCGGGATTAGGCTCGGACGCGGTACGAAAGTGCCTCTCCTGCCACACCGCAACCTAAGGATCACAACTGATGGAGCTCGGTCTCGTCGGCCTCGGCAAGATGGGCGGCAACATGCGCGAGCGGATCCGCCGCGCGGGCCACACCGTCGTCGGATACGACCGCAACCCGGACCTCGCCGATGTCCACAGCCTGGAGGAGCTTGTGGGCAAGCTCAGTGGGCCGCGCGTGGTGTGGGTGATGGTCCCGGCCGGGGCGGCGACCCAGTCCACCGTCGACGAGCTGGCCGAGCTCCTGGAGCCCGGTGACGTGGTCGTGGACGGCGGCAACTCCCGCTGGACGGACGACGAGAGGCACGCGGAGGAGCTGGCGGCCAAGGGCATCGGCTTCGTCGACTGCGGGGTCTCCGGCGGCGTCTGGGGCCTGGAGAACGGCTACGCGCTGATGTACGGCGGCGACGCCGAGCATGTGGAGAAGGTGCGGCCGGTCTTCGACGCGCTGAAGCCCGAGGGCGACTTCGGTTCGGTGCACGCCGGCAAGGTCGGCGCGGGCCACTTCGCGAAGATGGTCCACAACGGCATCGAGTACGCGATGATGCAGGCCTACGCCGAGGGCTGGGAGCTCCTGGAGAAGGTCGACTCCGTCACGGACGTGCGCGAGGTCTTCCGCTCCTGGCAGGAGGGCACGGTCATCCGTTCCTGGCTGCTCGACCTCGCGGTGAACGCCCTCGCCGAGGACGAGCACCTGGACAGGCTGAAGGGTTTTGCACAGGACTCCGGCGAGGGCCGGTGGACTGTGGAGGCCGCGATAGACAACGCGGTGCCGCTGCCCGCGATCACCGCCTCGTTGTTCGCGCGGTTCGCCTCCCGGCAGGAGGACTCGCCGCAGATGAAGATGATCGCCGCGCTGCGCAACCAGTTCGGCGGCCATGCCGTAGAGACGAAGTAGCAGGTAACGGGGAGGTCGGCAAAACACTCATGCACGTCACGCATCTGTCGCTGGCCGACTTCCGCTCCTACGCCCGGGTCGAGGTCCCGCTGGACCCGGGCGTCACCGCTTTCGTCGGCCCCAACGGCCAGGGCAAGACCAACCTCGTCGAGGCCGTCGGCTATCTCGCGACCCTCGGCAGCCACCGGGTGGCCACCGACGCCCCCCTGATCCGCATGGGCGCCGACCGCGCGATCATCCGCGCCCAGGTCCGGCAGGGCGACCGGCAGCAGCTGGTCGAGCTGGAGCTCAACCCCGGCAAGTCCAACCGCGCCCGCATCAACAGGTCCTCGCAGGTCAGGCCGCGGGACGTGCTCGGGATCGTACGGACCGTGCTGTTCGCGCCCGAGGACCTCGCACTGGTGAAGGGCGACCCGGGCGAGCGGCGCCGCTTCCTCGACGAGCTGATCACCGCGCGGTCGCCGCGGATGGCCGGCGTGCGGTCCGACTACGAGCGGGTGCTGAAGCAGCGCAACACCCTGCTGAAGACCGCCGCCCTCGCGCGACGGCACGGTGGGCGGTCCATGGATCTGTCCACCCTCGACGTGTGGGACCAGCATCTGGCGCGGGCCGGCGCCGAGCTGCTCGCCCAGCGGCTCGACCTGGTCGCCGCGATCCAGCCCCTCGCGGACAAGGCGTACGAGCAGCTGGCGCCGGGCGGCGGGCCGATCGCCCTGGAGTACAAGCCGTCCGCGCCCGGCGAGGCCCACACCCGCGAGGATCTGTACACCCAGCTGATGGCCGCCCTGGCGGACGCCCGCAAGCAGGAGATCGAGCGGGGCGTGACCCTGATCGGCCCGCACCGGGACGACCTCGTCCTCAGGCTGGGGCAGCTGCCCGCCAAGGGGTACGCCTCGCACGGCGAGTCCTGGTCGTACGCGCTGGCGCTGCGCCTCGCGTCGTACGACCTGCTGCGGGCCGAGGGCAACGAGCCGGTGCTGGTGCTCGACGACGTGTTCGCCGAGCTGGACGCCCGCCGCCGGGAGCGGCTGGCGGAGCTGGTCGCGCCCGGCGAGCAGGTGCTGGTCACCGCCGCTGTGGACGACGACGTACCGCACCTTCTCACCGGCACGCGGTACGCGGTGGCGGACGGGACGGTGGAGCGCGCATGACGACCGACGGACCGGCCCCCGAGAAGGAGCCTTCGGGCGTCGACCTCGCGCGCGTGGCGCTGCGCGCGGCGAAAGAAGCGGCACGCGCGCGGGGCGACGCGGCGCAGCAGAAGAAGCAGGCGCGGCGCGGCGGCCTGCGCTCCGGCGCGCGCGCCGACGGCCGTGACCCCATGGCGCTCGGATCCGCCATCAACCGGCTGATCACCGAGCGCGGCTGGGAGACGCCCGCCGCCGTCGGCGGGGTCATGGGCCGCTGGCCGCAGATCGTCGGCGACGACCTGGCCAACCACTGCGTGCCGCAGCGGTACGACGAGGACGAGCGGGTGCTGGTCGTGCAGTGCGACTCCACGGCCTGGGCGACCCAGTTGCGGCACCTCGCGCCGGCGCTGGTCGCCCGCCTGAACGAGGACCTGGGGCACGGCACCGTACGCATGATCAAGGTGCTCAATCCGGGCGGTCCGGCCCGGCGCTACGGCCCGTTGCGCGCCCCCGGGAGTACCGGTCCGGGCGATACCTACGGGTGACTTACGTCACGCCACGAGCCGGGTGCGGTGCCGTCGTACGGCCCCCTCGGCTGATCGTCGTACAACCGGACGCGGTTGCGAATCGCGACCTGACCCCGGAGTAGCCAAGGGTTGACAGCCGGAAGCGCTGAGTGCCTCCGTGAGCCTCTTGGAGCCCCCATCCGCATATCGGGAGTCGGCACAGGCGGGTTCAGGGCGGCACATGCGGACTCAGGTACCGGCAAACCCCCATCACTGTCGGCGCTACCGGTAGACTGGAAGCCAATCCCGCCCCAAACGTGGGGACCGTCCGGGAAAAGCTGAGCAACGCTGATCAAGGCTTACCAACGCAACATGCCGCAGCCGCTCCGGCAACCCGCCGACGAGCCCGGCTCGTGCTGTGCCAGAAAGGGCGCTTCGTGGCCGATTCCGGCAACCCCAACGAGAACATCCCGTCCACCGACGCCGGCGCGAACGGTGAGGTCACCGCCTCCTACGACGCCAGCGCCATCACCGTGCTCGAAGGGCTGGACGCGGTCCGCAAGCGACCCGGTATGTACATCGGCTCCACCGGCGAGCGCGGCCTGCACCACCTCGTGTACGAGGTCGTGGACAACTCCGTCGACGAGGCTCTGGCGGGCCACGCGGACACCATCGACGTGACGATCCTGGCCGACGGCGGCGTGCGCGTCGTCGACAACGGCCGAGGCATCCCCGTCGGCATCGTGGCGTCCGAGGGCAAGCCGGCCGTCGAGGTCGTGCTGACCGTGCTGCACGCGGGCGGCAAGTTCGGCGGCGGCGGCTACGCGGTCTCCGGTGGTCTGCACGGCGTCGGCGTGTCCGTCGTGAACGCGCTGTCGAGCAGGGTGTCCGTCGAGATCAGGACGGACGGCCACCGCTGGACGCAGGACTACAAGCTGGGCGTCCCGACGGCTCCCCTGGCCCAGCACGAGGAGACGGGCGAGACCGGCACCTCGGTCACGTTCTGGGCGGACCCGGACATCTTCGAGACCACCGAGTACTCCTTCGAGACGCTCTCGCGGCGCTTCCAGGAGATGGCGTTCCTCAACAAGGGCCTGACCATCCGGCTCACCGACGAGCGCGAGTCGGCGAAGGCCGTCGCCGGGGCGGACGAGGCCGGCGCGGACGAGAAGTCCGAGGTCAAGACGGTCACGTACCACTACGAGGGCGGCATCGTCGACTTCGTGAAGTACCTCAACTCCCGCAAGGGAGAGGCGGTGCACCCCACGATCATCGACCTGGAGGCCGAGGACAAGGACAAGAGCCTGTCCCTCGAGGTCGCCATGCAGTGGAACAGCGGCTACAGCGAGGGTGTGTACTCGTTCGCCAACATCATCCACACGCATGAGGGCGGTACGCACGAGGAGGGCTTCCGCGCGGCGCTCACCTCGCTGATCAACAAGTACGCGCGCGACAAGAAGCTGCTCCGCGAGAAGGACGACAACCTCACCGGTGACGACATCCGTGAGGGTCTGACCGCGATCATCTCGGTGAAGCTGAGCGAGCCGCAGTTCGAGGGCCAGACGAAGACCAAGCTGGGCAACACGGAGGCCAAGACCTTCGTGCAGAAGGCGGTCTACGAGCACCTCAACGACTGGCTGGACCGGTACCCGGTGGAGGCCGCGGACATCGTCCGCAAGGGCATCCAGGCGGCCACCGCGCGCGTGGCGGCCCGCAAGGCCCGCGACCTGACCCGCCGCAAGGGGCTGCTGGAGTCGGCTTCGCTGCCGGGCAAGCTGAGCGACTGCCAGTCGAACGACCCGACCAAGTGCGAGATCTTCATCGTCGAGGGTGACTCCGCCGGCGGCTCGGCCAAGTCCGGACGCAACCCGCAGTACCAGGCGATCCTCCCGATCCGGGGCAAGATCCTCAACGTCGAGAAGGCGCGGATCGACAAGATCCTGCAGAACCAGGAGATCCAGGCGCTGATCTCCGCGTTCGGCACCGGTGTGCACGAGGACTTCGACATCTCGAAGCTCCGCTATCACAAGATCATCCTGATGGCGGACGCCGACGTCGACGGCCAGCACATCAACACCCTGCTGCTGACCTTCCTGTTCCGCTTCATGCGGGACCTGGTGGAGCAGGGGCACGTGTACCTGTCCCGTCCCCCGCTCTACAAGATCAAGTGGGGCCGGGACGAGGTCGAGTACGCGTACTCCGACCGCGAGCGCGACGCCCTGCTGGAGCTGGGCCGACAGCGGGGCAAGCGCGTCAAGGAGGACTCGATCCAGCGCTTCAAGGGCCTCGGCGAGATGAACGCCGAGGAGCTGCGCGTGACCACCATGGACGTCGACCACCGGGTCCTCGGCCAGGTCACCCTCGACGACGCCGCCCAGGCCGACGACCTGTTCTCGGTCCTGATGGGCGAGGACGTCGAGGCCCGCCGCCAGTTCATCCAGCGCAACGCCAAGGACGTCCGCTTCCTCGACATCTGAGTCGGTCTCAGCTGACCGCACCAGGAAGGATCCTCACCAGCAATGGCCGACGAGAACACTCCTGTCACCCCTGAAGAGGGCGGCGACGTCGTGATGCGCATCGAGCCCGTCGGGCTCGAGACGGAGATGCAGCGCTCGTACCTCGACTACGCGATGTCCGTCATCGTCTCCCGCGCGCTGCCCGACGTCCGGGACGGTCTCAAGCCCGTCCACCGGCGCGTGCTGTACGCGATGTACGACGGCGGCTACCGCCCCGAGCGCGGCTTCTACAAGTGCGCCCGTGTCGTCGGTGACGTCATGGGTAACTACCACCCCCACGGCGACAGCTCTATCTACGACGCCCTGGTCCGCCTCGCCCAGCCCTGGTCGATGCGCATGCCGCTCGTCGACTCCAACGGCAACTTCGGCTCGCCGGGCAACGACCCGGCGGCCGCCATGCGCTACACCGAGTGCAAGATGGCGCCGCTGTCGATGGAGATGGTCCGCGACATCGACGAGGAGACCGTCGACTTCACGGACAACTACGACGGCCGCTCCCAGGAGCCGACGGTTCTGCCCGCCCGCTTCCCGAACCTGCTGATCAACGGCTCCGCCGGTATCGCGGTCGGCATGGCGACCAACATCCCGCCGCACAACCTGCGCGAGGTCGCGGCCGGCGCCCAGTGGTACCTGGAGAACCCGGAAGCCTCGCACGAGGACCTCCTGGACGCGCTGATCGAGCGCATCAAGGGCCCCGACTTCCCGACCGGCGCCCTCGTCGTCGGCCGCAAGGGCATCGAGGAGGCCTACCGCACCGGCCGCGGCTCGATCACCATGCGGGCGGTCGTCGAGGTCGAGGAGATCCAGAACCGCCAGTGCCTGGTGGTCACGGAGCTGCCGTACCAGGTGAACCCCGACAACCTCGCGCAGAAGATCGCCGACCTGGTGAAGGACGGCAAGGTCGGCGGTATCGCGGACGTCCGTGACGAGACCTCGTCGCGGACGGGCCAGCGCCTGGTCATCGTGCTGAAGCGGGACGCGGTCGCCAAGGTCGTCCTGAACAACCTGTACAAGCACACCGACCTGCAGACCAACTTCGGCGCCAACATGCTGGCGCTGGTCGACGGCGTGCCGCGCACCCTCTCCCTGGACGCGTTCATCCGGCACTGGGTGACACACCAGATCGAGGTCATCGTCCGGCGTACGAAGTTCCGGCTGCGCAAGGCCGAGGAGCGGGCGCACATCCTGCGCGGCCTGCTCAAGGCGCTGGACGCGATCGACGAGGTCATCGCGCTGATCCGGGCCAGCGACACGGTCGAGATCGCGCGTACGGGCCTGATGGAGCTCCTGGAGATCGACGAGATCCAGGCGAACGCCATCCTCGAGATGCAGCTGCGCCGGCTGGCCGCCCTGGAGCGTCAGAAGATCATCCAGGAGCACGACGAGCTCCAGGCGAAGATCACCGAGTACAACGCGATCCTGGCCTCGCCGGAGCGCCAGCGCGGCATCGTCAGCGCGGAGCTGGCCGCGATCGTGGAGAAGTTCGGCGACGACCGCAAGACCATGCTGGTGCCCTACGACGGTGACATGTCCATCGAGGACCTGATCGCCGAGGAGGACATCGTCGTCACCGTCTCGCGCGGCGGCTACGTCAAGCGGACCAAGACGGTCGACTACCGGGCGCAGAAGCGCGGCGGCAAGGGCGTGCGCGGTACGAAGCTGAAGGAAGACGACATCGTCGACCACTTCTTCGTCTCCACCACGCACCACTGGCTGCTGTTCTTCACCAACAAGGGCCGCGTGTACCGGGCCAAGGCGTACGAGCTGCCGGACGCCGGCCGGGACGCGCGCGGTCAGCACGTGGCGAACCTGCTGGCCTTCCAGCCGGACGAGGCGATCGCCGAGATCCTCGCGATCCGCGACTACGACGCGTCGGACTACCTGGTGCTCGCGACCAAGGCCGGTCTGGTCAAGAAGACGCCTCTGAAGGATTACGATTCGCCCCGCTCCGGCGGTGTGATCGCGATCAACCTGCGGGAGCGCGAGGACGGTTCGGACGACGAACTGATCGGTGCCGAACTGGTCTCGGCAGCCGATGATCTGCTTCTGATCAGCAAGAAGGCACAGTCCATCAGGTTCACCGCCTCCGACGACACTCTGCGTCCCATGGGCCGGGCCACCTCCGGTGTCAAGGGCATGAGTTTCCGCGAGGGCGATGAACTTCTGTCGATGAATGTTGTTCGACCCGGTACGTTCGTGTTCACTGCCACCGACGGGGGGTACGCGAAGCGGACCCGTGTCGACGAGTACCGCGTCCAGGGCCGCGGCGGCCTCGGCATCAAGGCCGCCAAGATCGTGGAGGACCGTGGTTCGCTCGTCGGCGCGCTGATCGTCGAGGAGAACGACGAGATCCTCGCCATCACCCTGTCCGGCGGTGTGATTCGTACGCGAGTCAGCGAGGTCAGGGAGACGGGCCGTGACACCATGGGCGTCCAACTGATCAACCTGGGCAAGCGCGATGCCGTCGTCGGCATCGCACGTAACGCCGAGGCCGGCAGCGAGGCGGAGGAAGTCGACGGCGAGGACGCCGTGGACGAGACCGCCGAGGGTGTCGCGACCAGCGGCACGGACGAGGGTGAGGCGCCCTCGGCCGAGTAGGCACGAGGAGTGAGTCATCGTGAGCGGAGCCACGGGCGCCGGATCGGCCGGTACCCCGACGGGTACGGATGCGGACGGCGGCGGCCGTGGCTCCGCCGCGTCCGGCGGGGCCACCGGGGGCGGTGCGCAGCCGATGGACACGCACACCACCCAGCTGAAGGCGATCAAGGCCCCCGCGAAGGCGCCCGCGCCGGACGCGGAGGGATCCCAGGGGGGAACCGTGACCGACACCCGAGGCCAGGCCGCGCCGGGCGACCGGCCGGCGGCGGCGCCGGCCGCCTCCCCGCTGCCCGGTGAGCGGCACCCGGAGCAGCCCGCCGGGCCCTACCACCCGCCGCAGGCCTACCCTGCGGCGGCGCAGGCCGAACAGGGGCCCGCGGCGGCGGTACGACGGCCGCGCACCGGAGCCGGGGCACGCACCGCCCCGCGCACCCGCAAGGCCCGGCTGCGGGTCGCCAAGGCCGATCCCTGGTCGGTGATGAAGGTCAGCTTCCTGCTCTCCATCGCGCTCGGCATCTGCTCGATCGTGGCGGCGGCGGTGCTGTGGATGGTCCTGGACGCGATGGGCGTGTTCTCGACGGTCGGCGGCACGATCTCGGAGGCGACCGGTTCCAACGAGTCGAACGGCTTCGACCTCCAGTCGTTCCTCTCCCTCCCGCACGTCCTGATGTTCACGGCGGTCATCGCGGTCATCGACGTCGTCCTCGCGACGGCGCTGGCGACCCTCGGCGCGTTCATCTACAACCTTTCCGCGGGCTTCGTCGGCGGCATCGAGCTGACCTTGGCCGAGGACGAGTAACCGGAGTTCAAACCTCTCCTGTCGGTCCCCCGACAACCGATTTTGGGACTGCCCCGGTCGTGCGCTAATCTTCAGGAGTCAGCGCGCGGGACACACACCGCAGAGCGCGGCGGGGCTATAGCTCAGTTGGTTAGAGCGCATCCCTGATAAGGATGAGGCCACAGGTTCAAATCCTGTTAGCCCCACCATCGAGAAGACCCCCGGTCCACCAGGATCGGGGGTCTTCTGTTTGGGTCCGGTGGCGCAAAGTCGGGTGGCAGGGGAGGCGGCGGGCCAGGATGGGCGGCAACCGGAGGTTACCGTCACAGTGATCGACACGGACGAGCTCGCTCATCGCAACGCCGGCTTCGCCGACGGCGGATCGTTCGCCGGCCTCGGGCTCATGCCCAGGGGCAGTCTGACGGTCATCGGATGCGTCGATCCGCGAGTCGACCCGTCCGACGTGCTCGGGCTCGGGCTCGGCGAGGCAGCGGTGATCCGCAATGTCGGAGGGCGGGTCACGCCCGCGACACTGCGGACGCTGGGGATGCTCGCGAAGGTCGTGCGGGCCCGCACGGGCGGCCCCGGACCGGGCGACAACCACTACGCGGTCCTGCACCACACCGACTGCGGGATCACCGACCTGGCCGCGTACCCCGAGCTGCTGGCCGACTACTTCGAGGTTCCGGCCGGAGACCTGGACGCCAGAGCGGTCACCGACCCGGTCGCCGCCGTCCGCGTCGACGTCGGCATCCTCAAGCGGAAGCTCCGGGCCGGGGTGTTCGTCTCCGGGCTCGTGTACGACGTGGCCACCGGGCTCATCGACGTCGTCGTCCCGCCCGCGCGAGTGGACGCATGACACCGCGAGGCGCCCACGGCCGGTCCGGCCGGTCGTATCGGCGGGGAGGCGTTTTCCGGTATGTGTGACGATCACCGGTACTCGGCGGCCGAGGCGGCGTGGTCGGCGCCTCGTGTCGCGGAGGGACCGGCGGTCGACCCGGTGACGCTGCCCGAGGTCGACGAGGTCAGGGTCACGACGATGGTCGACAACACCTTCGACGCCCTGCTCGCCTCGGCCGAAGGCGTCACCCGGGCGTCGGTCGGCGTCGGGCGGACCGCCGCGCGGCAGTTCGCCGGCGGCGAGGCCCTCGCGGGGCTGCGTGCCGAGCACGGCTTCTCCGCCCTGGTCACGGTCCGGAGCGGGAACGCGAGCAGCACGCTGCTGTTCGACACCGGCGCCTCGCCGGACGGGCTGGCGGTGAACGCCGAGCGCTTCGGCGTCGATGTCGGCGGCCTGCAGGGCGTCGTGCTCAGCCACGGACACTTCGACCACGCGGGCGGCTTCGACGGGCTGGCCCGGCTGCGCGGGCGCTCCGGCCTGCCGCTGACCGTCCACCCCGCGGTCTGGACCCGCCGCCGCCTGGAGCTGCCCGGCGGCGAGGGGCTGGAGATGCCCACGCTGTCTCGGGGCGCCCTGGAACGCGAGGGGTTCGAGGTGATCGAGCGGCGGCAGCCGTCGCTGCTGGCCGGCGGCATCCTGATCACCGGTGAGGTGGACCGCGTCACCGAGTTCGAGCACGGCATGCCGCGGGCCCACCAGGCCTGGGACGGGCACGGCTGGCGACACGACCCCGCCGTCATCGACGACCAGGCGCTCGTCATCCGTGTGCGCGGCCGGGGACTCGTCGTCGTCACCGGGTGCGGTCACGCCGGAGTGGTCAACATCGTCCGGCACGCCATGAGGCTGACCGGCGTCACCGAACTGCTGGCCCTCATCGGCGGCTTCCACCTGAGCGGCCCCGCCTTCGAGCCGGTCATCGGCCCGACGGTGGCCGCCCTGACCGCACTCGCACCCGAGCTGATCGTCCCCGGTCACTGCACCGGCTGGCGCGCCCAGCACACCCTCGCCGCGGCCCTCCCGGACGCCTGGGTGCAGAGCAGCGTCGGCACCACCTGCACACTCGGCGCCCCACGGGCGGCCGACGCCTGATCCCGGCTCAGCAGTCCGGTGCGCCGTGCAACCTTGCTCTCGGGTCGTTGGTCTTCCCGCTGTACGTACGCTCGCACAGCGCGAAAGGATTCCGTGCATCCGAGAGTCTTGCCGTGGCCCGGACCGGTGGTGTCGTGTCCGCCGTCGTTCTCGGCAGCCTGCTGGCCGCCGTTCCGCAGGCGGAAGCCGCCGGCGTCACCTGTTCCGCCAACGTCTACAAGCGGACGTTCTACAAGAACACCTCGTTCTCCGGCTCCCCGGTGCGGACCGACTGCGACGGCGGCGTCGGCGAGAGCTGGTCCGGCAGCCCGGCCTCCGGTGTGCCGTCGAACAACTTCGGTGTCCGCTGGTCGGTGACCCGTGACTTCGGCTCCGGCGGCCCCTTCACCTTCGCCGTCTCGGCCACGGACGGTGTCCGCGTCTACCTGGACGGCGTCCGCAAGATCGACCTGTGGAAGAACACCGGTGACACCGCCCGCTCCAAGAGCGTGAATCTCACCGTCGGCTCCGGCAGGCACACCCTCCGCGTCGACTACGTGAACTGGTCCGGTGCCGCGAAGGTCAAGTACACGTACACCCCGCGGACTTCGGCCACGTACGACAGGACGAAGCCGCTCGCCCCCACCGGGGTGAAGACCGCCTACGACACCAAGGTCCGCAGGACGACCGTCTCCTGGTCCGCCAACAAGGAGATGGACCTGGCGAACTACTCCCTCTACCGGCGGCCCGTCGGTTCCGGCACCTGGACGAAGGTCACCACGACCACCGCCCGCAGCTTCACCGACCCCCTGGTCAACCCCGACGACCGCACGCCGTACTACTACGAGGTCCGCGCCAGGGACAAGGCGGGCAACACCTCGTCGGGCAGCAAGGACACCATCGTCCAGCCGCTGCCGGTCGTCACCTCGCTCACCGGCACCTACGACAGGGCGACCGGCAAGGTCGGCCTGAAGTGGCCCCTCAACACCGAGCCGCAGTTCGACCACTACACGGTCCTCAGCAACGACCTGGTGGACGGCTCCTACAAGTGGGTCCCTCTTGGCACGACCAAGGGCAACACCTGGACCACCGGTCCCGTCACCGCCGACGGCGAGACCCGTCACTACCGGGTCCTCGTCACCAACGACGGCGGCACCACCACCTACAACCCCAACTGGCTCGACGCCGGCGCCACGAACGAGCTCTGGCTGGACATCCCCGACGGCATCGCCCCCGGCTACGCCCCGGACCTGAGCCTGGGCACGTGCGAGAGCGGCGTCCAGGCGACCGTCACCGACTACACGCCGGCCCCGATCCGCGACTTCATCGGGTTCGAGATCGAGCGCCGGGAGGTGGGGACGGCCGCCTGGTCGGTCGTTCTGCACAAGGCCTTCGACCCGCGCCTCGACCCGGCCACGGCCACCGTCTGCGACGCGCTGCCCAGCGACGGGCGCAGCTACGAGTACCGGGCCCACAGCTATGACGCGGCCGGGAACCACTCGCCGGAGAGCGACATCCGCACCGCGACCGTGCCGGCCGGCTGACATCAGAGGCTGACACCGGGGCATGAAAAGGCCCGACCGCTGGCGACGGGGGATGCACCAGCGATCGGGCTACGGCCAGCGTAACAAGGTGGCCTGTGCGGTGGGAGTCAACTTCTCAGCCGTAATGAGCAGTTGTGATCGGGATCACTCATGTGCGGTCAGGTGGCGCAGGGCGGGTCGTAGGTGAGACGGGGGAGGTACTCGCGCCACTTGGCCGGGGTCAGGACGTTGTGGGTGACCGAGCAGATGCGGGTCACCGCCTTGTCGACGTCCAGGCTCCAGAGGCGGACCGTGTCCGCGCCGCTGGAGACACCCAGCATGTGGCTCTGCGGGCTGAAGGAGAGGAAGTTGCCCGTCTTGGCGTTCGGGCTCATGGACTGGCCGAT
Organism: Streptomyces sp. NPDC048277; assembly: GCF_040652235.1. Lineage (NCBI taxonomy): Bacteria > Bacillati > Actinomycetota > Actinomycetes > Kitasatosporales > Streptomycetaceae > Streptomyces > Streptomyces sp. NPDC048277. The sequence goes on along the minus strand of NZ_JBEZLQ010000014.1, from coordinate 262,226 downwards.
GGGGTGCGCGGAGGAGGGGGACGACACGTTCCAGAGGCGGACCGTGTTGTCGTTGCCGCCGCTGGCCAGGGTCCTGCCGTCGGGGCTGAAGGTCAGGGACACGACCGCCTCGGTGTGGCCGGTGAGGGCCGCGCCCAGGCGGGTGGCCCGGGCGGGATCCGAGACGTTCCACAGGCGGACCGTGTCGTCGTCGCTGCCGCTGGCCAGGGTGTTGCCGTCAGGGCTGAAGGCGAGCGTGTTGACGGGGCCCAGATGGCCCGTGAGGGGGCTGCCCAGGGACGTGGCGCGGGTCCGGTCGGAGACGTTCCACAGCCGGACCGTGCCGTCCGCGCTGCCGCTGGCCAGGGTGCGGCCGTCCGGGCTGTAGGCGAGCGCGTTGACGTATCCGGTGTGGCCGGTGAGCGGCTTGCCCAGGACGCGGGGGTGAGCCGGGTCGCTGATGTCCAGGAGCTGGATCGTGCGGTCGTCGTAGTCGGCGGCCAGGGTGCGGCCGTCGGGGCTCAGCGCCAGCGCGTCGGCGCCCGCGTACCGGGTGCGCAGCCCGAGGGGCGCGCCGTAGCGGACCGGGTGGGCGGGGTCGGCGATGTTCCACAGCTGCAGCGTGTTGCCCGAGCCGGTCAGGATGACGAGCGTGCGGCCGTCGGGCGTGAACGCCATGGACCGCAGGTCCAGGTCGACCGCCGAGAACGGCTCGCCCAGCGTCGTGGGCCGGACCGGGTCCATCACGTTCCACAGCCGGACCTTGCCGTCCCCGCCGCCGGTGGCCAGGATCCGTCCGTCCGGGCTGAACGTTCCGATCTGGCCGATCATGTCCGACCCGGGGACCGACCACAGCCGCACCTTGCCGTCGCCGCTGCCGGTGGCGAGGGTGTGCCCGTCCGGACTCCAGCCGACGGCGTACATCTCGCCGCTGCTGCCCGCGAGCGGCTCGCCCACCTGCGAGGGGAAGGCCGGGTTGTCGACGTTCCACAGGCTGGCCGTGGAGTCCGCGCTGCCCGCGGCGAGCATGGAGCCGTCGGGGCTGAAGGCCACCGACCAGACGGGCCCGGTGTGGCCGGTGAGCGGTGCGCCGAGGGCCTTGCCGTGCTTCGGGTCCGTGACGTCCCACAGCCGTACGGTGTCGTCCTTGCTGCCGCTGGCGAGGGTGTGGCCGTCCGGGCTGAAGGCGACCGAGTGGACGGTCGCGGTGTGTCCGGTCAGCGGGGTGCCGGCACGTTCGGGGTGCCGGGGGTCGGAGACGTCGTACAGGAGGATCGAGTTGTCGTCGCTGCCGGCCGCGAGGATGCGGCCGTCGGGGCTGAACGCGATGGAGCGTACGGCCTCGGTGTGGCCGGTCAGGGTGCCCAGTGACGTGGGGTGCCGTGGGTCGCGCACGTCCCACAGGCGGACGGTCCTGTCCTCGTCGGCGGTGGCCAGGGTGTGGCCGTCGGGGCTGAAGGCGACCAGGTAGACGGTGCCGTCGTCGCCGGTCAGCGGGGCGCCCAGGGACGCCGGGTGCCTCGGGTCGGAGACGTCCCACAGGCGTACGGTGCCGTCGTCGCCGGCGCTGGCGAGGGTCCTGCCGTCGGGGCTGAATACCGCGCTGGAGACCCAGCTGGTGTGGCCGAGCAGCGGCTTGCCGAGGGCCTTGGGGCGGGTCGGGTCGCTCACGTCCCACAGCCGGACCGTGCGGTCGTAGGCGGCGGTGGCCAGGACCTTGCCGTCGGGGCTGAAGGTGGTGAGGTAGACCGCGCCGGTGTGGCCGAGGAGAGGCGTGGCCAGGGGCGCGTTGACGATGGATATCAGACGGTTGTTGGCGCCCTCGTCGTCCTTGCGCAGGCTGTGGGCGACCAGGTCGAGCTGGGCGGACAGCGAGGGGTCCGAGTACTGGAAGCGGTCGGCCTCCGCGACCACCTGCTCGAACACCGCGTCGTCCCGCTGCTGACGGGCGATCACCGCGGATCCGGCCGCCAGGACCGCGAGCACGACCAGCGCCGCGACGGCGGTCCGGCTGAGCCACACCGTGCGTCTGCGCAGCCGTACCGAGGCCGCCAGGAACTCCACCGCGCTGCGGGTCAGGAAGGTGTCACCGGCCGATCTCGCCCAGGTGTGGGCCTGTTCGAGCCGTGAACCCCGGTAGAGCAGCGCCGAGTCGTGGCCGGACGTGTCCCAGGAGCGGCCGTCCTCCTCCAGGCGCTGGCGCAGCAGATTGCCGTTGCGGTCCTCGTCCAGCCACTCGCGCAGCCGGGGCCAGGCGTGCAGCAGCGCCTCGTGGGTGATCTCGACCGTGTCCGCGTCGAGGGTCACCAGCCGGGCCCGGACCAGGGCTTCGAGTGACTCCTCCGTCTTGTTCGGGTCGGTGGACTCGGCGGCCAGCTGGCGCCGGGTGCCGCGTCTGCGGGTCGCCTGGGTGTCCTCGCCGAGCCGGACCAGACGCAGCAGGAGCAGCCGGGCGGCGGTACGGGCGGCCGGGTCGAGGCTGGACCAGGCACGCTCGGCGGTCGCGGCGACGGCGCCCTGGATGCCGCCGGCCGCCCGGTAGCCGGCCAGTGTCAGCCGGCCCGCCTTGCGGCGCTGCCAGGTGGCCAGCAGGGCATGGGACAGGAGCGGGAGGACGCCTGCGTCATGGGCGCCGCGCGGGCCGTCGGCGCTCACCTCCCGGACGATCAGCTCGGCGAGACCCGGCTCCAGTTCCAGGCCCACCGCCTTGGCGGGACCGGTTACCGCCTCGCGCAGTTCGGCGGTGGTCAGCGGGCCGAGCACCATGTGCCGGTGCTGGAGCGCGTCGGCGAGTTCCGGGTAGCCGAGGCACTGTTCGTAGAAGTCGGCACGGATACCGAGGACGACCAGGGCGGCGGCGGGTTCCTCGGGAGCGCCGGGCGTGCTGGCCGCGTGGAGGAGGCGGACGAAGGCGAGCCGGTCCGTCTCGTCGGCGCAGAGGGTGAAGGTCTCCTCGAACTGGTCCACGATCAGGACCGGGCGGGCCGGAGCGGCTCCCGCGGGCCATGTTTCACGTGAAACATCCCCGGTTTCACGGCGGGCCCAGGCCGTGATCGCTTCCCGTACGGCCCCGGAGTCGTCGGGGTCCGACAGATCGGCCAGTTCGGGTATTCGGCGGGTCAGTTCCTTGACCGGGTCCGCTCCCGGGATGAGTTGGAGGATCTCGCGCGGGCGGCCCTCCTCGTCGGCCAGAGCGCCGTTCTGCAGCGCGGTGACCAGACCGGCGTTCAGCAGCGAGGACTTTCCCGCCCCCGAGGCGCCGACCAGCATGACCAGTCCTCCGCCGTCCTCCGCCGCGTGGAGCTGGGCGACCAGTGCGTCGGTGCTGCGCTCCCGGCCGAAGAACCAGCGGGCGTCCTCACGCCGGTAGGAGGCCAGCCCCCGGTACGGGCAGACGCTGTCGACCGGTGACGGTGCTTCAGTCTCCTCCGCCGCTTCGGACGTGGGCAGTTCACCGACCGGGTCGGCCACCGCCCGCTCCCACAGCTTCTGCCACTGGGCCAGGTCGTACAGCCCGGAGGAGACGGGGGCCGGCTGGGAGCGGCGGGCCTGCGGGATGAGGACATGGAGCACGGCGGAGAGCGCGGCGAACTGCGCGGGCACGTTCTTCGCCCGCCGCCAGTCGCTGATCCGCTGGGCGGAGACCCGCACCGGCCGGCCCCGCTCGTCGACGCGATGCAGCCGGTCGACCGCCTCGGCGACGCGTTTGAGCGGAGGGTTACCGGCCTCCTTGTACAGCAACGCGAGTCGTTCCGCGAAGGCTGTGCGTGCCCCTGCGTCGGGACCCAAGGCTCTCCACCCCTTACTTCCCCCGCTGCTGGTCATCCGGACCGGAAAACTCACTTTATACGGCTGACCTGCGGCGAAGCCCTGGACCGGACGGGCCGGCCTCCTCAGATGTGCACCTCGACTGGCAGGATTTCGCCCCAGCAACGCGGTAGCCGGGCGCCGCCCGGACGGCCCGACCTGGCCAGGGTCCGAAGAGGCCGCTCACGGCACCGCATGTTCTCGGTCAGCTTCCACCGGCGGTTACCCGCCGGAGTGGCGCAACGACGGCAGCCGCTCCCGCCGACCGGGCGGGCCTCTCGCCCGGAGGCGCGACCCGACGCCACCCGCGCCGTTCGGCACCGGTCCCCACGTGGGGAGGGACCGGTGCCGAACGGCACGGGTTCACCGATCGGCGGTGGGGAGCGAACCATCGAGCCCACCGAATCCGGCCCGCCCCGTCAACCTCGCCCTGTCAACGCGCCCTCGCTGCCAGGGTCGGCCCACCCGTCAACGCGCCCTCAGCGCCGTGTCCGTGTCCAACCCGCCGTGTGTGCCGCCTCCACCGCGCGTTCCTCCGCGTCGTCGGCCTCCGTGTTCAGGGCCGCGTCCTGTCCCGCCGCCGTACCGCCGGCTGCCTTCGCCGCCGCCTGTGACGCGGTGAGCGCGGCGCGCAGGGCCGCGGCCGCCTCGGGGCGGTCGTCCAGGGAACCGGCCACCTGAGCGGCCAGCGCCGCGGTGGCGGCGGCGTTGCGGGCGCAGCGGGCGTCGGCCGCCGGGTCGGGCGCGGAGTCGGCCAGGGCGGCGAGGGACTGGGCGGACAGGCGGAGGGCGTTCGCGGCCCGGCCGACCGGGCTCGTCGGGACGGTCTGGGCCGCGTCGGGGCCGATCCCCGCATGGCGGCAGGCGGCCACCGCGCGCTCGTACGCACTGCGCGCACGCGTGGAGTGCAGTTCTCTGAGCGTCTCCGCCGAAGGACCGGTCATCTCCGCCTCCTCGCTTCCGGGCGCGGGCAGGGTGCCACGCCGGCCGCGAAGAGACCAGACACGCGCCGGAACTCAACGGCGGAGCAGGCGGCGGAAAGGGTCAGCTCTCCTCGGCCCCGCGGGCCTCCGGCAGCAGCAGGTCGCGCTGTGGGTGCTTCTCGCCGCTGACGTTTCCCTGTATGCCCAGGTCGGTGCGGGCGGCGTCGTGGAAGGAGTTGATCAGCTGGAAGGCCGTCCGGTACCGCTCACGCCACTCGGGGTGGGTGCCGGTGACGCGTCCGGTGGCCTGCCACTCGATCTCGGCGATCATCGCGTTCAGCTCGTGTCCCGCCTCGATGGCGTCGTCGCCGCCGAGGAGCATGACCCGCTCGAAGGCCGAGCCCCAGCGCTGGTTGGCCTCGGTCAGCTCCTCGCGCAGTTCCTCCTCCGACCGGTGCTCCGTGCCGATGCCCGCCCGTACGTCGAACAGCCGGCCCGCGGCGGCCATCCGCAGCCGCGCGCCGATCAGTACCGCCCTCACGGTCACGAGCTGTTCGCCGGCCCCGAACTCTCCCCCTGCGCCCCTCGGTTGATGATCGCCGAGGCTACCCGAACAGCCCCAGCGCCGAGTCCAGGGACCAGCTCTGCCAGCACACCGCGAACAGGCCGACCAGGGAGATCAGGGCCATCATCAGGTTCTGGCCCTGCTCCGCCCAGTCGTGGATCATGAGGACCAGATAGACCAGGTTGAGCAGGAACCCGGCCACCAGCGCGACCGGTGTGAGGAAGCCGGAGACCAGGCCGAGGCCCAGGGCGAGTTCCGCGTACGCCACCACGTAGGCCATCAGCCGGGGACGCGGCGCGACGACGACGTCGAAGCCCCGCCGGACCACCGGCCAGCGGTGCTTCTCCGCGACACCCGCCGCCCACCGGATGCCCCCGCCGCCGAACCACTGCTTCTTGTCCTTGTGCCGCCAGCTCTCCAGCCACCACAGACCGAGCCCGATACGGAGCACCGCGAACCACTCGGCACCACTCAGCAAGGCTGTTCGCATCTTCCGCACCCTCCCGGCTCCCCGAACGCATCTGACGATCCGTCAGTTCAGCGGAAGCCGGAGCGGGTCGCAAGAGGTCCGGCGGCTCTTGCTGGTACCGGCTCCTGGGCCTAGCCTGAGTGCCACAGCCAAATCTGATGGACCGTCAGTTAATCGAGGGTCGAAGCAGGCAGCAGGGGGTAGGCATGGCAGAGAACGCGACCGGCACCCAGGATCTGCCCAGGGTCGTCAGCGTGGACGACCACGTGATCGAGCCCGCGCACCTCTTCGAGAAGTGGCTGCCGGGCAAGTACCGCGACAAGGGGCCCAAGCCCTTCACCGCCGGAATCGGCGAACTCGCCTACGTCGGCGGCAAGTACCGGTTCACCACCGACCCCGAGGGCCAGGTCACCGACTGGTGGGAGTACGAGGGCCTGCTCTTCCCGTACAAGCGGATCATCGCGGCCGTCGGCTTCTCCCGGGACGAGATGACGCTCGACGGCATCACCCGGGAGCAGATGCGGCGCGGCTGCTGGGACCCCAAGGAACGCCTCAAGGACATGGACATGAACCATGTCGAGGCCTCCCTCTGCTTCCCGACCTTCCCGCGCTTCTGCGGGCAGACCTTCGCCGAGGCCGAGGACAAGGAGGTCGCGCTGGCCTGTGTCCGCGCCTACAACGACTGGATGGTCGAGGAGTGGTGCGGCGACAGCGGCGGCCGGCTGATCCCGCTCTGCCTGATCCCGCTGTGGGACATCGACCTGGCCGTCGCCGAGATCCGGCGCAACGCCGCGCGGGGCGTGCGCGCGGTCACCTTCAGCGAGATCCCCACCTACCTGGGCCTGCCGTCGATCCACTCCGGCTACTGGGACCCGTTCTTCGCGGTCTGCGAGGAGACCGGGACGGTCGTCAACATGCACATCGGCAGCAGCTCGCAGATGCCCGCGGCCTCCCCGGACGCACCGCCCGCCGTGCAGGCCTCGCTGAGCTTCAACAACGCGATGGCCTCGATGATGGACTTTCTCTTCTCCGGGGTCCTGGTGAAGTTCCCCCGGCTCAAACTGGCCTACAGCGAGGGCCAGATGGGCTGGATCCCGTACGCCCTGGAGCGAGCCGACGACGTCTGGGAGGAGCACCGCGCCTGGGGCGGGGTCAAGGACCTGATCCCGGAACCGCCCTCGACGTACTACTACCGGCAGATCTTCTGCTGCTTCTTCCGCGACAAGCACGGCATCGAGGCGATCGAGACCGTGGGGGTGGACAACGCGACCTTCGAGACGGACTACCCGCATGTCGACTCGACCTGGCCGGAGACCAAGCGGGTCGCCCAGGAACACGTGGGCGGACTGGCCCCCGAGGTGGCCTACAAGCTGCTGCGCGGCAACGCGATCCGGATGCTGGAGCTGCCCTTCACCTGACCGGTTCAGCGGGTCCCCCGCTGGGCAGGGGACCCGGCATGAAGGTCTCCGTGGACGCCGACGTCTGTTACGGGTCGGGTGAGTGCGCCTTCCGGGCACCCGCCGTGTTCGGCTTCGAGGACGGGTACGGTTTCGTCCTGCCCGGGCGGGAGGAGTCCGGGGACGACGAGCTGATCCGGGACATCGCCGAGCGCTGCCCGTCCCAGGCGATCCGGATCGACGGCCGAAGGGTCACTGACTAGCGCATGAGCAACAGCGCCACCGAACTCCTGGCCACCCTCGGCCGTCGCTACGTCCGCGACTTCCCGGCCCCGTGGGGCAAGGCCCTCGCGGCCCGCGCCCTCAACCCCTACCTGCGCGACCACCCCCGGCAGCGCGTCGTGGAGACGCTCTCCGGCGCCCGGTTCGCGGTCGACACCCAGGACCTCATCCAGCGCTACCTCTACCTCTTCGGGGTGTGGGAGCCGCACATGACCCGCTGGCTGCGCGCCCGGCTGGCGCCGGGGGACTGTTTCGTCGACGTCGGCGCCAACATCGGCGTCTTCAGCGTCCTCGCCGCGCAGCTGGTCGGCGACCAGGGCCGGGTCGTGGCCGTCGAGGCCTCCCCCGACTTCCACCGCAGGCTCGGACAGCAGAGCGCGCTCAACGGCTGCCGGAACATCCGCGCCCTCAACGCCGCCGTCTCCGACACGCACCGGACCCTGACCTTCGTGCTCGCCAGCTCCCGCAACATGGGCGCCAACAGCATCGTCCCGTGGGACGGCCCGGCCGAGTCCAGCTTCGACATCGAGGCGGTGCCGCTGCCCGAGCTGCTGCGGCCGGAGGAGATCGAGACCGCGCGGGTCGTCAAGATCGACGTGGAGGGCGCCGAGGGCGCGGTGGTGCGCGGGCTCGCGCCGCTGCTGGAGAAGCTGCGCCCGGACGCCGAGATCACCGTCGAGGTCACCCCCGACCGCATGGCCCAGCTGGGCGACTCGGCGGACGAGCTGCTGCGCACCATGACCGACGCCGGCTACCACGTCTACCGGCTCGCCAACAGCTACGCGGCCGACAGCTACCCCCGGGCCCTGCACGGCGAGCCGGTGATCCCGGTGCGCTGGGACGGCCCGGTGACCGAGGAGAGCGACCTGGTCTTCTCCAGGGTGGACGCGGCGACCCTGCCGTAGCCAGGGGGTGCCCGGCGGAACACGGCGGCGTCGCGGGCCCTGGCACGCGCTCCGCCGGGATCCCGGCGGTGACCACGGCGGCGGTCGGCGCGACCTGGGCGCCCGCGAGTTCGGCGGCGAGCCGGGGCCGCCGGTATCAGGTGACCGCCTCGCGGACGTCCACCAGGGTTCTCATCGGCCGGGAAGCGGCGTTTTTTCCAGCCGATCTTCCAGCCGATCTTCCAGCCGACCTGATCCGCCGGACCCCCAGGGCGGTCAGTGGGCGGGCGGATACTGCCAGCCGTAGTCCGCCAGGGCCCGTGCCCGCGCCGCGACGACGGCCATGCGGGCCTCCCGTTCCACCGGGTCGGTGTGCGCGGACTGGCCGGTGACCTGGCCCTCCCACTTGCGGTAGAGCAGCCCGACCTCCGCCGAGAACCAGCCCCGGCTCACCGCGTTCAGCGCGAGCAGCAGACCGGTGTCCTCGGAGGCGGGCAGCGCCATCCAGCCGCCGAGGGCCAGCAGCAGCTCACGGCGGACGAAGAGGGTGGCCGGGTGGACCTGCGCGCGGAAGCCGTTCGCCGCCCAGAAGTCGAGCACCGTCCCGCGCTCGACCGGGCCCTCCTCGGGATCGCCGGGGAAACCGGCCGTGGAGCCGTCGGGCAGCAGGTCCAGGACCCGTGAGGTGGCCCAGCCGACGGCCGGGTCGGCCTCCAGCACGGCCAGATCACGGGCGAGTGCGCCGGGCGGCAGCTGGTCGTCGGCGTCCAGGATCTTGACGTACGACCCGTCGGCCCGGGCCAGCGCGATGGTGCGGGCGACCCCGGGACCGCCGCTGCGGCCCTGCCGGAACGACACCCGGGCGTCGTCGGGGACGTAGGGCCGGACCTCCTCGCCGTACCCGTCCTCCTGGATCACCCACTGCCACTCCCAGCCGTCCGGCAGCCGCTGCTCGCACAGCGACGTGTACGCCTCCGGCAGGAAGCGGGCCGACGGCGCGTGGACCGCGGTGACGACGGTGATGCGCCGGCTCACGCAGCGCTCACCACCTTTCCAGGTGTGTGGTGAAGAGGAGCTCGGTGCGGTCGCCGGGGAGCGTGACGACGGTGATGTCCACGATGCGGTCGTGGATGTCGTACGACGTCTTGTGCAGCCGGATCACCGAGGTGCCGGCCGGCAGGTCCAGCTCACGGGCCTCCTCGGGCGTCGGCGGGCGGGCGGTGCAGCGTTCCTCGACACGGCCGACCTCGATGCCGACGGTGTGGAGCTGGTTCTGGGTGCCGCCCGGCCAGGGTTCCCTGGTCTCGTCCAGGAGCTCCGGGTTCGCCGCGATCATGTCCCGGACGAGATAGGAGGTCACCAGGCTGAAGGGGGCCGTCTCGGCAGAGCAGCGGGTCCGGTAGGTGCGCTCCAGGAGCACGGTGCCCTCCGGCACCCCGAACGCGTCGGCGAGGTCGCTGGGCGCGGTCAGCTCGCGGTAGCGGGCGAAGAAGACCAGGTCACCGAGGACCAGACCGGTGTCGTGCTCGGTCGCGCCCGTCTGGGCCCGGGTCGCCTCCGGCATCCGGGCGCGGTCCTTCTCCCACTGGTACCGCTTGTTGTCGCGGATCGCGCGGGTGCGCGGGCGGCGCACGAAGGTGCCGCTGCCGTGCAGCTTGTCGATCAGGCCCTCCGCGTTCAGCAGCCGCAGCGCGTTCTGGATCGTCGGCACGCTCCGGCCGTAGTGCCGGGCCAGCTCCGCCTCGGAGGGCAGCCGGGCCCCGGGCTTGCGCTCACCGTTCCTAATGGAGCGGCGGAGGTCGTCGGCGATCTCCTCGTAGGCCTTGGGCACGGGCTCAGCCTACGACTCCTTAAGAGGAGTTGATGAGTCGAGCCGTTCTTCCGGGGCCGTTCAGGGGACATCCGGATCTTTTTCCGGGGAAATGCGAAGACCCGCGGCCGGTTCCCGGTCGCGGGTCTCTGTCGCAGTAGGCGCTGGTACGTACGCAAGTCGCCCTTGCGCCGTTGCGTCCGGCTCCTGCCGCGGGGGTCAGCAGTCGAGGGGCGCCGCGGGAAGCTCGTCCGGGTTCTCCGACTCGGTGGTGTCGAGGGGGCGGTGGCGGCAGCTGGGGGTCTTGCCGTGGGCCTCGGCCCGGATGCGCTGCTTCATCGTGGGGGGCAGGGACCTGGCCTGGGACCAGAGCCAGTGTCCACTCGCCGGGACCAGTTGCCGGGCGGCGATGTGGTCGTCGCTGCTGCTGTTGCGCGGGGTCTCGGTCTGCGGTACCGCCGCGGCGGTGGTGGCGGTGGCGAGTCCGAGCGCCGTGAACAGCGCGAGGAAGGCGGCGACGATGGCGGTCCACAGCTTCATGACCTTGGCGTTCCGGGCCATGGCCCCTCACTTTCGGGTTGGGCGATTTGCGTACTTTCCTCATGATGTGTATGGGGATCGCGAAGTGGGGGACGTCGACCCGCGGCGCGTCGATGTTCAGATCAACACCACACGGATGGGTGCACGGGTGGGGGAAAATCCCAAGAAATGCTTCCGAAAGGAGCGAGAGGGAGCAAAGTAACCGTCCGTGGGGGTGTGATCACCCTCCGATCGGAACGGTGCCGACCTCGTGCAACGCCTTGACACGGGCGGGAGTTGAGGCCGGAAGCCAGGTCACCGATCGATATCGGTCGGTGTGTATAGTCGGGCGCCAGAGGTCCCCTACGTCAAGGAAGAGACGAGGTCGCGCGGTGAAGAAGCTTCTCCTGGTCGCACTGGCCGCCATCGGCGGGCTCCTCGTGTACCGCCAGATCCAGGCGGATCGCGCCGAGCAGGATCTGTGGACGGAGGCGACCGACTCCGTGCCCACGGGTTCGTGAGTACCGACAACAGACGACACTGAGACCCCGGCCGCCTTCGCGGTCGGGGTTTTGCGTTGCCCGGCCCGTCAGGCGGTGCGCCTGATGCGGGTGTTTCGGCCGGTCGTACGGATCGCCGGGTGGCGGGCGGGCGCGCGGGGCAGTATGGGGCCCGTCCGGGACTTCGGCGGCTGGCGGGCTACGGCTGGGGGCGCGCGTGATACGGCGGTGGCGTACGGCGGGGTGGCGGGGCATCGGCGTGGCGGCCGCCCTCGCACTGACGGCACTGCTGCCGGCCTCTCCGGTTGCGGCGGACGGCGGCAGCGGGTACGCCTTCGCCCCGGACGCCCGCACGATCACCGGAGCGAAGGGCACGGCCGACGCCGTACCGCTGGAGCCCGGCACCACCTACCGCAGCTCCCTGCCGGAGAAGGGCGAGCGCTACTTCCGCCTCGAACTCGCGGCCGCCACCACGGCCTACCTCCCCGTCACCGCCGTCCCGCCCGCCGACGCCACCGTCTCCGCGAGCGACGGCATCGGGGTCTCGGTCGAGGACGCCAACGGGTTGCCCTGCACCAACACCAGCGCCAGCTTCGGCGCCGCGCTGAGCCCCCGGCCGATCACGGCGCTGGGGCGGCGGGACGCGGACAAGGCGCTGTGCCAGGACGCGGGCACGTACTACGTGGTCGTAGAGCGGCTCGTGACCGGCTCACGGACCACGTCCCACGGAAGCTGGGACCTGGAGATCGCCCCCGTCGCCGAACCTGGCCTGGCCAGGGCCGGCGCCACCACCGCCCCCGAGACCTGGAACTCGGCGTCCCCCGAGCCGCTCACCGGGGAACCCCGCCGCCGCACCGGAGGCGCGGGCTTCAGCACGGCCCGCACGCTGGACGAGGGCGTCTGGCAGACCGACATCACCCCCGGTCAGACCCTCTTCTACGCGGTCCCCCTCGACTGGGGTCGGCAACTGCACGCCACCGTCGACCTGGGCAGCACCAGCGGCGACCGCCACGGCTATGTCAGCGCCGCGCTCAACCTCTCCCTCTACAACCCGGTCCGCGGCTACGTCGACGACGTCTCCCTCGGCTACGACGGCACCCAGAAATCCTCCTCCCTCCAGCCCCTGCCACCCGTGGCGTACACCAACCGGTACGCCATCCCCGCCGCGGAGAACTCCGTCCGCGTCGCCGGCGCCTACTACCTCGTCGTCCACCTCTCCGGGCAGACGGCGGCCACGTTCGGGACGGGGCCGTACGGCGTGACACTCCGGGTCCGTGTCGACGGCAGCCCGAACTCCGGCCCGGACTACGCCGGTTCGTCCGTCCCGAAGGGTGTCTTCGACGTGTCGTCGTCGGACCAGGGCGGCCTCCTGACCACGACCGGCGACGACGACACGGCGATGAGGGCGCTCGCCGTGGCCGGGATCGGCACCGGCACGGCGCTGCTCCTGGTACTGGCCGGGTGGACGCTGGCCGCCCGGCGCTCTCAGATCCGGGCCAGCGCCCAGAAACCCACGGCGTAACAGGCCAGCGCGAGGAGCAGCATCGGCACGGCCGCCTTGGCGGGAGGACCGGGGCGACGCACCCGCCGCCGCCGACGCCGGCCATGGGTGCGGGGAGCGGACTGCGGGGTCTGCGGATCGCGGGTGGTGTAGGTGGCGGTGCTCGCGGTGTCGGCGTTCGGCCGCGCAGGGGGAAGAGGCTGCGCGGAGGGCCAGGGAGCGGGGGGCCGCGGGGTGGGGGCGACTTGCTGGGGCTGGGGCTGGGCGTACGGAGGATGCGGCGGTGCCGGTTGAGGGCGCTCCGCGTACGGGGTGGGGGGCGTAGGCGCCTGGGGCGGGGGGAGCCGGAAGCTGCCGGTGTCGGACATGGAGACGGGGCCCGAGGGAGATCCGGCGCGGCCGGTGACAGAGACCGGGGGAGCGTCCCCGTCCCCCGGCGGGGCCGCGGACGACGCGGAGGCGGGGCCCGAGCCGACCGCCGAGCCCGAGTCCGAACCCGTTTCTGCCGCGACCGGTGCCTCCGGGCCGGCAGCCGCGCCCGCCGCCGTACCCTCGCCCGAACCTGCTGCTGCGGCTGATTCCGCGGCCGTCACCCAGCCGACTGCCGTTCCCGGCGCCACTGAGCCGCCAGTCGCACCCGCCGCCGTAGCCTGGCCCGGACCTGCTGCGGCGGCTGATTCTCCGGCCGTCACCCAGCCGACTGCCGTTCCTTGGGCCTCCGGGCCGGCGGTCGGGCCCGCCGTAGCGTTGCCCGGACCCGTTGTGGCGGCTGATTCCCCGGCCGTCACCCAGCCGTCGGCTGCCGTTCCCGGCGTCACCGATCCAGCGGCTGCCCCCGGCCAGACCGCCGAGCCCACGCCCGGAGTCGATGCCGACGCCCCTGCGCCTGGCGCCGCCGCTTGCGCGCTTGTGCCCGGTGTCGGCGTTGGTGCTCCCGTGCCCCGTGGCGCCGCTTGCTCGCCCGTTCCCGGTACTGCCGTTGCAGTCGGCTTGCTTGTGCCTGTTGTCGGCCTCGTGCCCGTCGCCGTGTCGACGCCGGAGGCGACCCGTAGTGGTCCCCCCGGTCCGAACCCCGGTGGCAGTGGGCCCAGTTGGTCGAAGATCTCGATCGATTCGTCGTCGATGCCCGGTTCCGGGAGGAGTTCCCTGGCCTGGGCGAGGGCCTTGCGGGCGCCTGTGGCCGTACGGAAGCGGGACTGGGGGTCGGGCTGGACGAGGGTGGCGACGACCTGCCAGAGGGGTTCCGGGACGCCCTTGGGGGCTCCCGGGGTGCCGTGTTCGGCGAAGTACTGGACGAGCGCCTTGGCGTCGGGCTTGGCGCCTTCCAGGAGATAGAGCGCGACCAGACCGACGGCGTACAGGTCGGCCGCGAAGTCGGGCTCGGCGCCCAGGAGTTGCTCGGGGGCGATGTAACCCGGCGTGCCGACCACGAGGTTGGTCTCGGTCAGCCGGGCCTCGCCGAACCGCATGGCGATGCCGAAGTCGGACAGGCGCAGCCGGGGACGGGCGGTGCCGCTCGCTTCGAGAAGGATGTTGGCGGGCTTGATGTCCCGGTGCACCACACCTTCGGCGTGCACCGCGGCGAGCCCGGAGAGGAGCTGGTCGAGGAGGGTGCAGACGAACGAGGGGGGCAGGGGACCGTAGTCCCCGACGAGGTGGACCAGCGAACCGCCGGCGACCAGGTCCATCGTGAACAGGACCTTGTCGTCGTCGGCGGCCCAGCTGGCCGGAGCCAGGACATGGGGATGATCGATGCGCAGCGCCTGCTCCCGCACGAACCGCAGCAGCGCGTGGGCGTCGCTCTGCTGGAGCACCTTGGCCGCCACATAGCGTTTCCGCCGGTGGTCCCAGGCGCGCCAGACGGCGCCCACTCCGCCGTGACCGATCGGGTCGGCCAGTTCGTACCGGCCCGCGAAGACCTCACCCATGACTGCCCGTAGCCCTCCCCCTCGGGTCCCCCCTGCCACCCCTGTTGCCTGTTACCCCCCTTGCTTCCCCCGGATGAGCGATACGACCCCTCTCGCGTGACCCCCTCGGCCAGAGCGTGGCCCCGCCCGGTTCACCGGACCCCCTCCGGTGTACCGGGCCGTGGCTCAGCTCTGGTGGGACTGGTAGTGCGTGACCGCGTCCGAGGTGCGGCCGGCGCCGTACACCCGGAGGAACTCCGCGAGCTCCGGGTGGGTCGGGGCGAGGGTGTCGGCCGCGTCGATGATGTCGCCCGCAGCGGCCACCGAGCGCAGCAGCGACTGGATCTCGCGGACCACCCGCTTGACCGTCGGCGCTCCCGAACCGCTCGTCGTCTGTGTGGTGTTGCTGAGCACCGAGCCCCCCTGGGACTTCTTGATCTCGTCCATGCGCTCGGTCGCCTCGGCCGCGCTCACGCTGCCGTCCGCCACCTGCTGGGCCAGGTCCTGGAGCAGCTGCACCCGCTGGACCACGGCCGGGTTGCCGATCTTCGCCCGCTGGCCGCTCATCAGCTGCGACAGCATGGGCGCGGACAGTCCGAGGACCGCCGCCAGACGAGCCTGGTTGAGCCCCAGGTCGTCGATGAGCTTACGGAAGAGCGCCCCCAACGGCTCTCCGTACCAGTTCCGCTGCAGCTCCCGCGCTCTGGCGGTGGCTTCCTGCTGTGCGGCGTCCATTGCGTCTCCCCATCGCTTCCCCAAAAAATCCACGGTTCGCTACAGCGAACCTCGTCGAGCATCTTACGGAGCGTGGTCATCCGGGGGGACCCCCAATCTTTTTGCGAGGTACGGGGGGTGACCCGGTACTCTGGTGTGCGCCGGGGCCTTAGCTCAGTTGGTAGAGCGCTGTCTTTGCATGGCAGATGTCAGGGGTTCGACTCCCCTAGGCTCCACAACAACCCCTCCGACCTGCGAAAACGCGGTTCGGAGGGGTTTTTGCGTGCCTATGTGTCAGCCCGGTGACGCCGCCGGCAGTTCCACGGTGACGCGGAGCCCGCCGGCCGGGCGCGGGGTGAGGGTGAGCGTTCCTTCATGGGCCTGGGCGACGGTCTCGACGATGGCCAGGCCGAGGCCGACGCCCGCGTGATCGGTGTGGACGCGCTCGGTGCCGCGCCGGAACGGTTCGGTGAGCGTCGAGGCCAGCCGGGGCGTGACCTGCTCGCCGGTGTTCTCGACGGTGAGCACCACGGTCCTGGGGCGGACGCCGGTACGGACCCACACGGTGCCCTGTCCGGGCAGGTTGTGGACGATCGCGTTGTGCACGAGATTCGTGGTCAGCTGCAGCAGGAGCGCCGGCGATCCGGTCGTGGGGGTGATGTCGCCGCTGGTCTCGATGGTGATGCCCTGCTTCTCCGCGAGGGGGAGGAGCGTCTCGGTGGCTTCCTCCGCCAGCAGGGACAGGTCGACGCGTTCCCGGGTGAAGGACCGCTGGTCGGCCCGGCTGAGCACGAGCAGCGCCTCGGTGAGGTCGATCGCCCGGGTGTTGACGGCGTGGAGGCGGTCGATGACTTCGCCGGTGTCGCGCGCCGGATCGGTGCGGGCCACGTCGAGAAGCGTCTTCGAGATGGCCAGCGGGGTGCGCAGTTCGTGCGAGGCGTTGGCCGCGAACCTGCGCTGTTCGGCGACGTGGGCTTCGAGCCGCGCCAGCATCGTGTCGAAGGCGTCGGCGAGTTCGCGGAACTCGTCCATGCGGCCCGGCAGCCGGATCCGGTGGGAGAGCGATCCGCTCGCGGCCACGCGGGTGGCGTCGGTGATGCGGGTCAGCGGGGCGAGCATGCGGCCGGCGAGGAACCATCCTCCCAGGAGCCCGAACACCAGCAGGAACGCCATGACCACGGCTGCCCCCGACAGGAAGGTGAGCGCGAGCTGAGAACGGACCTGCACTCCGCCGATGCCGGCCTTCACGTTGGGCAGGTCCCTCAGCAGGAAAACCCACACCGATACGAGCATCAGGACACCGGCGAGCATCAGGAACCCGGCGTAGCTGAGCGTGAGCCTGAGGCGAACGCTCAACCCGGGCGCTCTATCCACGGTTCCCTCCCCCGCCCCCTCCTCCGCCCCTGACCCCGTCCCTGTCCCCGGCCTCCGAACGTGTGTCGACGTGGTAGCCGACGCCCGGCACGGTGGCGATGATCCAGGGCTCGCCCAGACGCTTGCGCAGCGCCGAGACGGTGATGCGCACGGCGTTGGTGAACGGGTCGGCGTTCTCGTCCCACGCGCGTTCCAGGAGTTGTTCGGCGCTGACGACCCCGCCCTCGGCGGCGACCAGGACTTCTAGCACGGCGAACTGCTTCCGGGTCAGCGCGACGTAGCGGCCGTCGCGGTAGACCTCCCTGCGGAACGGGTCCACCCGCAGCCCCGCGATCTCCCGCACGGGGGGCCTGCTGTGGGCGCGTCTGCGGTCCAGCGCCCTGAGCCTGAGCGCGAGTTCCTGGAGTTCGAAGGGTTTCGTGAGGTAGTCGTCCGCGCCGAGTTCGAACCCGGACGTCTTGTCGTCGAGCCGGTCGGCCGCGGTGAGCATGAGGATCGGCATGCCGCTGCCGGAGGCGACGATGCGTTCGGCGATCTCGTCACCGGACGGCCCGGGTATGTCGCGGTCGAGGACGGCGATGTCGTAGGCGTTGACGCCCAGCAGCTCCAGGGCGGTGTCGCCGTCACCGGCGATGTCGGCCGCGATCGCCGCCAGGCGCAGGCCGTCGCGAATGGCTTCCGCCAGATACGGCTCGTCCTCGACGATCAGCACACGCATGCCCTCAAGGCTACGAGCCGGCACATATCGTCGGCGTATCGAAAATCGCATACGCGCCGGCAACACGGCGCCCGGTCGACTGGCGGCATGAACCGCACCCCGCCACAGCCGGACACAGCGCACACGGAGGCGACCGGACAGACGGAGGCGACCGGACAGGAAGGCGCCGACCGCCGCGACACCGGCCTCGGTGCCCGGCGCGCACGCGTCCACCGGGCGCTCCGCCGCGCCACCCGGCCAGGACCCTGGAAGCGCGGCCCGGTGCCGGCCGCGCTGGCGCTGCTGCTGGGGCTGCTCATGCTGCTGCACGCGCGGATCACGGACCGCGGGGGCCTCGGCAGCCTGGTGGAGACCTTCCTGCCGTGGTTCGGCCTGTTCGTTCCGGTGCTGCTGGCCGGGGCGCTCTGGCGCCGCTCCGCCTCCGCGGTGGTCGCGCTGCTGTTGCCGGTGACGGTGTGGCTGAACCTCTTCGGCGGGCTGCTCGGCGACAAGTCCCACCCGGGCAGTGACCTCACCGTGGCCAGTCACAACGTCGACGCCGGCAACCCCGACCCGGCCGGCACCGCCCGCGACCTGGCCGCCTCCGGGGCGGACGTGCTGGCGCTGGAGGAGATCACCCCGCGGGCCGAGCCGCTGTACGAGAAGGGGCTGGCGAAGGCGTACCGCTACCACACGGTGCAGGGCACGGTCGGGCTGTGGAGCAAGCTGCCGCTGTCGGACATCCGGCCGGTCGACATCGCGACGGACTACGGACCGCTGGCGGCCACCAAGCCGGCCAGTGCCAAGCTCGCCTACAACCGGGCGCTGCGCGCGACGGTGACCACGGACCGGGGGCCGCTGGCGGTGTACGTGGCCCATCTGGGGTCCGTGCGCGTACTGCCCAGGAACGGCTTCTGGACGGACAGCCGGGACCGCGGCGCGAAGGCGCTTGCCAAGGCCGTCGCCGCCGAGCCGAACAAGCGGCTGGTGCTGCTCGGCGATCTGAACGGCACCACCGACGACCGCGCGTTCGACGGGCTCACCTCGCGGCTGCGCTCGGCCCAGGACGAGGCGGGGGACGGTTTCGGCTTCAGCTGGCCGGCGACGTTCCCGGTGGCGCGGATCGACCAGATCCTGGTCCGCGGCGTGCGGCCGGAGAGCTCGTGGGTACTGCCGGCCACCGGCAGCGACCACCTGCCGGTGGCGGCCGGAATCGGCTGGTGATCCGTGGGGCGGGAGGTGTTCGCGCCTCCCGCCCCACCAGTCCACTGCTTCGAGGTCAGCGCTTCTTGTCGTCCCGGGACGCCCGGTCCTCGGCCTCCTTCGCCTGGACCTCGGGGTCCAGCGGGGAGCTGCCGTCCACCGAGTTGAGCCGGCTCGAGTCCGGCACCTCCGTGGCCGCGGGGGGCTCGACCAGCCAGTCGGGGTTGGCCTGCTTGTCCCACCACTTCCAGGCGGTGAAGGCGGCACCGGCCAGCACACCGGCCACGGCGAACGCCTTGAACACACGGCCGCACGCCGAGCGCCGGGCGTTCCTGCGCGCCAGCTTCTCGATGTCCTCGGCCGAGACGTTGCCGCGCAGCGCGGCCAGCGCGGCAGCGCCCCGCGCGGTGGCCTCGTCGCGGACCGGCCCGGCCGCCGCCACGGCCTGCTCGATCCTCGGACGCGAGTAGTCGGCGGCCTGCCGGGCGGCCCTGCGGGTCAGGTCCGCGGCGTCGTGCGCGGCCTGGTCCACCATCGGCGGCACATGCGTCCGGGCCTGCTCCAGACGCGGCACGAGACGGGCGTCGTACTGGACGCGGGCCTGCTCGGCGGCCTGCGACACCACGGGCGCGAGCCGTACGCGTGCCTCCTGCGCGTAGTACGCGGCACGCTCCTTGGCCGTGTCGGCATAGGGCGCCACCGCTTCCGCGGCGTGCCGCACGCTGTCCTTCGCCGAACTGGTCGCGGCGCGCACGCTGTCTTTGCGGGTCACGGGTTTCCTCCTCCTCGGTGGCGTACGGTATTTCGACTTTCCACCCTTTTACGGATCATGCCTGCCAACGGGCCGAGTGGCGCGCGAGGGCGGGCATACGGGTGCAACCAGAGCTAAGAGGGGCTTGTCGACGACAATGCCACGGATCGGCGCCGCGCGCCCCCGCATGACAGAAGGGGTTCGGCAAGTGATTCGTGAGGATCCGGGGCCGGAAGCCCGGCACGGACTGCGGGCCTGCCGTACCGTGCGAGGATCGGGGCACTGAATCCGAGCACAACGGAAGGTGGACCGTGGCCGAGCAGCTCTACGCCACCCTGAGGACCAGCCTCGGCGACATCGAGGTCCGGCTCTTCCCGAACCACGCGCCGAAGACGGTCAGGAACTTCGTCGAACTGGCGCAGGGCGAGCGTGAGTGGACCCACCCGGCCACCGGCGCGGTCTCCACGGACCCGCTCTACGACGGCACGATCTTCCACCGGGTGATCAGCGGCTTCATGATCCAGGGCGGCGACCCGCTCGGCACCGGCATCGGCGGCCCCGGCTACAAGTTCGAGGACGAGTTCCACCCCGACCTGCGCTTCGACCGGCCCTATCTGCTCGCCATGGCCAACGCCGGCCCCCGCACCAACGGCTCGCAGTTCTTCATCACGGTCAACCCCGCTCCCCACCTCAACCGCAAGCACACCATCTTCGGCGAGGTCGTCGACACGGACAGCCAGAAGGTCGTGGACAAGATCGCCGCCGTCACCGTCAGCGGACCGAACAAGCGGCCCGAGAACGACGTCGTGATCGACACGGTCGTGGTCGGGAAACGCGAGAGCTGAGCCGCCCCGGGCACACCCCGCGGGGAACCGCCGGACAAAGCTCCGAAGGGAACCAAACACCCCGCTCGTCCGTAAGGATGTGCGGGGCACAATGGTGCTCACGACGAGCGAGGGGACCCCATGGAGGACCAGGCGGCAGGCAGCGCGCGCGACGCCCACAGCCTGCCCATGTGCTACCGGCACCCGGACCGGGAGACCGGCGTGCGCTGCACCCGGTGCGAGCGCCCCATCTGCCCCGAGTGCATGGTCAGCGCCTCCGTGGGCTTCCAGTGCCCCGAGTGCGTGCGCGGCACCGCCGAGGGCCGGAGCGGACCGCCCCCGGCGGCCTCCCGGCCCCGCACCATCGCGGGCGGCACGATGGTCGCCGACCCGCGGCTGCTCACCAAGATCCTGATCGGCGTCAACATCGCCGTCTTCCTGGTCCAGCTCTCGGTCGGGGACAGCTTCACCAACCGCTTCGACCTGATCGGCCAGGCCTGGTTCCCGCAGTACGGCGACGTCGAGGGCGTCGCGCAGGGCCAGTACTACCGGTTGCTGACCGCGATGTTCCTGCACGACAGCTCGAACTACATGCACATCGCGTTCAACATGCTCAGCCTGTGGTGGATCGGCGGCCCCCTGGAAGCCGCCCTCGGCCGCGCCCGCTACATCACGCTGTACTTCGTCTCGGGCCTGGCCGGCAGTGCGCTCAGCTATCTGCTCGCGGCCCAGAACCAGCCCTCGCTCGGCGCGTCCGGCGCGATCTTCGGGCTCTTCGGCGCGACCGCGGTGCTGATCCGCCGGCTCAACTACGACATGCGGCCGATCATCGCGCTGCTGGTGATCAACCTCATCTTCACGTTCAGCGGCGGTATCGCCTGGCAGGCCCACATCGGCGGCCTGGTCGCCGGTGTCGTCACCGGTTACGCGATGGTGCACGCCCCGCGCGAGCGGCGGAACCTGATCCAGTACGGCACCTGTGCGCTGGTGCTGGCCGTGGCCGTCGTCCTGACGATCGTGCGAACAGCTCAGCTCACCTGATACCGAACCGTTGTCCACAGTCGGTGGCCGATCTTGTGCACAACGTGCGCGCACACCTGTGCCCCCTGTCCCTCACTTGCGTTTCCGCAGGTCAGGCAGGGGGCACTTGGTTCAGGCGAGGGGCGTTGTGGTAGTCGTACCGGCGTCAACGCCCCACGGGTTATCCACAGATCGTCTTCTTTTCCCCAGGTCCATACACAGGCCTGTGGATAACTCAGCGGATAACCCTGGGCAGAGCTACCGCCGAGCTACTTCCACTGCGTGGAGACACCGAAGCCGGCGGCGATGAAGCCGAAGCCCACGACGATGTTCCAGTTGTCGAGGCTGTCGATGGGCAGCGAACCGTCGGTCACATAGAAGACGACGATCCAGGCCAGCCCGATGAGGAACATGGCCAGCATCACCGGTGCGACCCAGGCCCGGTTGTTCAGCTTGATGGCGGTCGCCTGCTTCGCCGGCGGCGGCGTGTAGTCGGCCTTCTTGCGGATACGTGACTTCGGCACGAGGGTCTCTCCTGTCGATGCGCTGCGTGGCCGCGCAGGTAACTGGGTCGGGCTCGGGGCAGCGTACAAGGGGACAGTAAGGGCTCACCGAGCGCTCCCCCGGGCGTCCGTTAGCGTAGTGCTTCCGTGGCGTCGAAGGAGATAAGGGTACGTTGAGCAATTCTGCCGACTCCAACGCGACCGGATCAATGGGTCCCGCCCCGGCCCGCAAGGGCGGCTTCCGTCCGGTGCGGATTCTCACCGTGGGCGTCTTCGCCCTCGCCGGCCTTCTCTTCTTCACCAGCTTCAACACGGCCAAGGGCACCGACATCCGCTCGGACGACAACCTGCTGAAGCTGTCCGACCTGATCCAGGAGCGCAGCCGCAAGAACAAGGAGCTGGACGAGGCCAACGCGAGCTCGCGCGACCAGAACGAGAAGCTCGCCGAGCGCGACGACGGCTCCTCCAAGGCCCAGGACGACAAGCTGACCGGGCTGGAGAAGGACGCGGGGACCCAGAAGCTCTCCGGCAAGGCGATCACCGTCACGCTCAACGACGCCCCGCCGAACGCCACCGCCAAGCTCCCCGGCTACCCGGAGCCGCAGCCCGACTACCTCGTCATCCACCAGCAGGACCTGCAGGCCGTGGTGAACGCGCTCTGGAAGGGCGGCGCCCAGGGCATCAAGGTCATGGACCAGCGGCTGATCTCCACCAGCGCGGTGCGCTGCGTCGGCAACACGCTGATCCTCCAGGGCCGGGTCTACTCGCCGCCGTACAAGATCCAGGCGGTCGGGGACCCGGCGAAGATGCAGCAGGCGCTCGCGGACTCCGAGGCCATCCAGAACTACATGGTGTACGTGAACGTGTACGGCCTCGGCTGGAAAGTCACCGAGGACGGGACGGTGACTCTGCCGGGCTACTCGGGCACAGTGGATCTGCACTACGCGAAGCCCGTGCAGTAGCCGCCTTCCCGGAGTCTTTCTGGAGCCGCCGGTGCGCGTGATCGTCAGGACCGTCAGCGAGCTCTGCATCACCGTCGGCACCCTCATCGTCCTTTTTGTGGTCTATGTACTGTTCTGGACCGGCGTGAAGGCCGACAGCGTGATGCACGACCAGATCGATCAGTTACAGCAGCAGTGGTCCGACAGCGCCACGGTGCACCCGAAGGCCAAGGCGACCGCGACCGCGTCTGCTCCCGCCGCGCCGGCCGCCTATCACTACGGCAAGGCCTTCGCGATCATGTACATCCCGCGGTTCGGTTTCACGTGGAACAAGCCGGTCCTGGAGGGCACCGGCACCGACGTGCTGCAGAAGGGCCTCGCGCACTACGCCCGGACCGCCCGGCTGGGGCAGGTGGGCAACTTCGCGGTCGCCGGCCACCGCCGCACGTACGGCGATCCGTTCCTGAACTTCCCGGAGCTGCGCAAGGGCGACGCGATCGTGCTGACGGACGGGACCACCTGGTTCACGTATCGGATCGACAAAGGCCCCTACAAAACAGTTCCGACGGACGTTGAAGTGATCGACCCTGTGCCACGTAAGTCGGGGTATACGCGCCCGGGGCGTTATCTCACGCTGACCACGTGCGATCCGGAATGGGGGCACAGCCATCGGCTGATCGTCTGGGCGCATTTGGACTCCACACAGCCTGTGGACACAGGCAAACCCGCGGCGCTGCGCCGTTAGTCTGGTGCAGTACGGCGGGATTCTGGTGCCGTGGTGGAACGGAAGGGACGGCATGTACGGCTGGATCTGGCGGCATCTGCCGGGGAACGCATGGGTGAAGGCGCTGCTCTCGCTCGTGCTCGTCCTGGCCGTGGTCTACGTCCTGTTCCAGTACGTCTTCCCCTGGGCCGAACCGCTGCTGCCCTTCAACGATGTGACGGTGGACAACCAGTGAGCGCGCGGATTCTCGTCGTCGACAACTACGACAGCTTCGTCTTCAACCTGGTCCAGTACTTGTACCAGCTGGGCGCCGAGTGCGAGGTGCTGCGCAACGACGAGGTGTCGACGGCGCACGCCCAGGACGGCTTCGACGGCGTCCTCCTCTCGCCCGGACCCGGCACGCCGGAAGAGGCCGGGGTGTGCGTGGACATGGTCCGGCACTGCGCCGCGACCGGTGTCCCCGTCTTCGGTGTCTGCCTCGGCATGCAGTCGATGCAGGTGGCGTACGGCGGGGTGGTGGACCGGGCGCCGGAACTGCTGCACGGAAAGACCTCGCTGGTGGAGCACGAGGGCAAGGGCGTCTTCGCCGGCCTGCCGACCCCCTTCACCGCGACCCGCTACCACTCCCTCGCGGCCGAGCCGGACACGGTCCCGGCCGAGCTGGAGGTCACCGCCCGCACCCACGACGGGATCATCATGGGGCTGCGTCACCGTGAACTCCCGGTCGAGGGTGTGCAGTTCCATCCCGAGTCGGTGCTGACCGAGCACGGGCACCGGATGCTGGCCAACTGGCTGGTGGAGTGCGGGTACGAGGGGGCCGTGGCGAGGTCGGCGGGGCTCGCCCCGGTGGTGGGCAGGGCCACGGCGTGACCGCGCTGCGCCCCGAGCGCGAGACCGATACCTCGTACGGGGATCAGTCGTACGGGGGGTCGAGCGCGCTCGGGGAGACGGCGTATCTGCCTCCCGTCACGGCCCAGGAGCCGGCGACGGCCTATCTTCCGCCGATCGACGAGGAGACCGTCGCGCTGCGGATCCCCGATCCGCTGCCCATATCGGCGTCTGCGGGCACGGCAGCCCCTTCCGCAACAGGAACACCAGGGGGCGGCCGAGCGGCCCGCAGAAAGGCAGCCAAGCGGCGTGGCGGGCGGCACGGCGGCGCACCGGAGGCTCCGGAGACACCGCCGAGCGCGAACAGCGGCTCGGGACGGACGCTCTCCCGGGTCGAGGCCCGTCGCCGGGAGCGGCTGCGCAAGCCCAGCCCGGCCGTCGTGGCGAGCCGGGCGATCGGCGAGGTGTTCATCACCACCGGTGTGCTGATGCTGCTGTTCGTCACCTACCAGCTGTGGTGGACCAACGTCCGGGCCCATGCCCAGGCGGGCAGCGAGGCCAGCACCCTGCAGAAGGACTGGGCGAGCGGCAAGCGCGCGCCCGGTGTCTTCGCGCCCGGGCAGGGCTTCGCCATCCTGCACATCCCCAAGCTGGACGTGGTGGCGCCGATCGCCGAGGGCGTCAGCAACAAGAAGGTCCTCGACAAGGGCATGGTCGGCCACTACGGCGAAGGTGCGCTGAAGACCGCGATGCCCCAGGACAAGACCGGCAACTTCGGCCTGGCCGCGCACCGCAACACGCACGGCGAGCCGTTCCGGTACATCAACAGGCTGGTGGCCGGTGACGCGGTCGTCGTCGAGACGCAGGACGAGTACTACGTGTACAAGGTGACGTCGATGCTGCCGGTGACGTCGCCGAGCAACGTCAGTGTGCTGGACCCGATCCCTAAGGGCTCGGGCTTCACCACGGCGGGCCGTTACATCACGCTCACCACCTGTACTCCGGAGTTCACCAGCAAGTACCGGTTGATCGTCTGGGGCAAGATGGTCGAGGAACGCCCTCGCAGCGAGGGCAAGCCGGACGCGCTCGTCGAGTAAGGGCAGAGGCAGAGGAACAGTGGCAGCGACCGCCGACGACACCGAAGAACAGACCGACGCGCCGGACGACGGGGCGCCCCTCCCGAGCCGTCGGCCGATCGGCCGGATCGCGACGGCGGTCAGTGTCTTCGGCGAACTCCTCATCACCGCGGGCCTGGTGCTCGGCCTGTTCGTCGTCTACTCGCTCTGGTGGACGAACGTGGTCGCCGACCGCAAGGCGGACCGCGAGGGCGACCAGGTCCGTGACACCTGGGCCCACCAGGACACCGGCCCGGGCGCGCTGAACACGAAGAACGGCATCGGCTTCCTGCACGTCCCGTCGATGAAGAACGGCGAGGTGCTGGTCGAGAAGGGCACGTCGACGGACGTCCTCAACGACGGTGTGGCCGGCTACTACACGGACCCGGCCAAGGCCACGCTCCCCACCACGGGCAAGACCGGCAACTTCACCCTCGCCGCCCACCGCGACGGCCACGGCGCCAAGTTCCACAACATCGACAAGGTGAAGGTCGGCGACCCGATCGTCTTCGAGACGCGGGACGACTGGTACGTCTACAAGGTCTACGACATCCTCCCCGAGACCTCGAAGTACAACGTCAAGGTCCTCTCCCAGGTCCCCGAGGAGTCCGGCAAGACCAAGCCGGGCCACTACATCACCCTGACGACCTGCACGCCGGTGTACACGAGCCGGTACCGGTACGTGGTGTGGGGCGAACTGGTCCGGGTCGACAAGGTCGACAGCAAGCGGACCCCGCCGAAGGAACTGCGCTAGCCGGCCCGGACACGGCGAAGGGGCCCCTGCCGGGAATCACCGGCAGGGGCCCCTTCGTCACTGGGCGCGGAACTGGCCGCGGAACGTCAGCCGCTGGTACCGCCGAAGACGTTGGTACCGCCGTTGTTGCCGCCGTTGTTGTTGCTGTTGCCGAAGCTCACCGTGGTGAGGGTGATCTGCGTGCTGCCGGGGTCGTTGACGCCGGTGTTGGCGGACGGGTCCTGGTTGGTGACGAACGCGTTGTCGCTGGAGTCGCCGTTGAACTGGATGTTGGTGAAGCCGGCCGCCTGCAGGGTCTGCTTGGCCTGCTTCACGGTCTGGCCCACCACGCTCGGCACGGCCGTCTGCTGCTGGGCCTTGCCGATCTGGATGTTCACCGTGGAGTTCTTGTCGACCTGCTGACCCGCCTGCGGGTCGGTCGAGACGGCCTTGCCGACCAGGTTGGAGTCCGAGGTGTCGACCTCGGTGCAGTTGCCGACCAGGTTGTTGGCCGTCATCTGGGCCTTGGCGTCGTCACAGGACTTGCCGGTGACGTCCGGGACCGTGGACTTCTCCTCGGCCTTGGCCACCGTGAGGGTGATGGTCGAGCCCTTTTCCACCTCGGTGCCGAGGACCGGATCCTGCTCCAGGACCGTGCCCGCGGTTTCCGCGGACGTCTTCTGCTTCGTCTTGACGACGAACTTGTACTTGTCGCCCTCGAGCGTCGTCGTGGCGTCGTCGACGTTCTGGCCGACGACGCTGGGTACGACCACCTTCGGCGCCCCGGTCGACACCACCAGGTTGATCGTGTCGCCCTTGTTGACGTTGGACCCAACGGTCGGGTCCTGCGAGCAGACGCTGCCCTTCGGCTGGCTGGCGCAGGCCTTCCTGGTCGGTGTCCCCAGTTTCAGACCGGAGTTGTCGGCCATCTTCTGCGCGTCCGAGTAGGTCTGGCCGACGAAGGTCGGGACAGGGAACGGTTTGTCCCCGCCGTGGCCGCTGACCACCCATTTCCCGATCAGGACCGAGCCCGCCAACACCAGGATGCCGGCGACCACGAGCAGGATCGTCGAGGTGTTGCGCTTCTTCTGCTGGCGGCGGCGGTCCGGGCGGTCGTCGTAGCCGAAGCCACCGTCGTCCGGGTTCATGGGCGGCAGCATGGTGGTCGCACCGGCGTCCGCGCGCAGCGCCGTGGTCGCATGGTCGTCCGGGTAGCCGCCGTAGCCGACCGAGCCCATGGCGGCCGTGGCCGCGACCGGCTGGCCGTCCAGGCACGCCTCGATGTCGGCGCGCATCTCGTCGGCCGACTGGTACCGGTAGTTCGGGTCCTTGACCAGGGCCCGGAGGACGATCGCGTCCATCTCCGGGGTGATCTCGGGGTCGAACACCGACGGGGGCTGCGGTTCCTCGCGGACGTGCTGGTACGCGACGGCGACCGGGGAGTCGCCCACGAACGGCGGGCGTACCGTCAGCAGCTCGTAGAGGAGGCAACCCGTCGAGTACAGGTCCGAGCGTGCGTCGACCTGCTCGCCCTTCGCCTGCTCCGGGGAGAGGTACTGGGCGGTGCCGATCACCGCTGCCGTCTGGGTCATGGTCATGCCGGAGTCGCCCATGGCGCGGGCGATGCCGAAGTCCATCACCTTGACCTGGCCGTTGCGCGTCAGCATGACGTTCGCCGGCTTGATGTCCCGGTGGACGATGCCGCTGCGGTGCGCGTACTCCAGGCCCTGAAGGATGCCGATGGTCATCTCCATCGCGCGCTCCGGCAGGAGCTTGCGGCCGGAGTGGAGCAGCTCGCGCAGTGTCGAGCCCTCCACGTACTCCATGACGATGTACGGGATCGAGACCCCGTCGATGTAGTCCTCGCCCGTGTCGTAGACCGCGACGATCGCGGGATGGTTGAGCGAGGCGGCCGACTGGGCCTCCCGGCGGAACCGGGCCTGGAAGGACGGATCACGCGCGAGGTCCACGCGCAGCGTCTTCACCGCCACCGCGCGGCCGAGCCGGGTGTCATGCGCGAGGTAGACCTCCGCCATGCCACCACGGCCGAGCACGTGGCCCAGCTCGTACCGGCCGCCGAGGCGACGCGGCTCTTCCATAGCTACCTACCAGCCCTCTCCGTCGGTCCCGACCGGCACGGGTGTGCGGTCGGAGGCTGCCGTCCGGGCCTACCGTACCCGGCTGTGTTTGTGTGACCTGGCCAAGCCCGTAACCCGATACAGGACCGGTATCGCAACGTGCACCGATGTGAAGGGAACGTGAGCGGGGTCACTTCTTGGAGTTGATGACCGCCTCCATCACGCTCTTCGCGATCGGGGCCGCGAGGCCGCCGCCGGAGATGTCGTCACGGTTGGCCTGGTCGTCCTCGATCACCACGGCGACCGCGACCGGCTTGCTGCCGTCGGGGAGCTTGGCGTACGAGATGAACCAGGCGTAGGGGTTCTCGCTGTTCTCCACACCGTGCTGGGCGGTACCGGTCTTGCCACCGACGGTGATGCCGTTGATCTGCGCGTTCTTGCCCGTGCCGTCCTTGACGACCGTCTCCATCATGGACTGGAGGATCTGGGCGTTGGAGGAGGAGAGCGGCTGGCTCATCTCCTCGGGGTCGGTCTGCGAGATCGTGTCGAGGTTCGACGACTGCAGCTTGTCGATCATGTACGGCTTCATAAGCTTGCCGTCGTTGGCGACCGCCGAGGCGACCATGGCCATCTGGAGCGGGGTCGCGGCGGTGTTGTACTGGCCGATCGAGGACAGCGCGGTCTGCGACTGGTTCATGTTGTCGGAGAAGACCGAGGCGCTGGAGCGGACCGGGGTGAACTGCTCGGCGTCGAAGCCGAACTTCTTGGCCTCGGCCAGCATCTTCTCGTTGCCGAGGTCGGCGCCGATCTTGCCGAAGACGGTGTTGCAGGAGTACCGCAGCGCGATCCGCATGGTCGCGTTCTTGCAGGGGATGCTGCCCTCGTTCTTCAGCTCGGTCGTGGTGCCCGGCATGACGTAGGGCAGCGGCGAGTCGGTGGCCGAGTCGGCGTCCTTGTACAGCCCGTTCTCCAGCGCGGCCGCGGCGGTGACCACCTTGAAGGTGGAGCCCGGCGGGTAGGTCTCGCGCAGCGCCCGGTTCAGCATCGGGTCGTTCGGGTTGTATTTCTTCTGCAGGTTCTTCCAGGCCTTCGCGTCGTTGTCCGAGGCGCCCGCGAAGACCGAGGGGTCGTACGACGGGTAGGAGGCGAGGGCCAGGATCTTGCCCGTGGAGGGCTCCAGGGCGACCACCGCGCCCTTGCCGCCCTGCGACTTCAGCCCGTTGTAGGCGGCGCTCTGGGCGGCCGCGTTGAGGGTGGTGACGACGTTGCCGCCCGACTTCTGCTTGCCCGTGATCATGTCGAGGGTGTTGCGGAAGAAGAGCCGGTCGTCGTTGCCGGTGAGGATGCCGTCCTCGACGGACTCCATCAGGTTGGCGCCGAAGGCCTGCGAGGCGAACCCGGTGACCGGCGCCCACATCGGGCCGTTCTTGTAGGTGCGCTTGTACTTCAGGTCGTTGAGACCCGAGGAGCTGGACGTCGTGGAGCCGGTGATCGGGTTGCCGTCGACGATGATGTCGCCGCGCGGGGTGGAGTAGCGGGCGATCGTGACCCGGCGGTTCAACGTGTCGTTCTTCAGGCTGTCGGCCTTGACGTACTGAAGCCAGTTGTCACGCAGGAGGAGCGTGAGGACCAGCAGGCCGCAGAAGAGCGCGATCCGGCGCAGGGGCTTGTTCATGACGGGCGGACCACCTGGGTCATCTCGGCGTCGGGGTTGCTGGCGGGGGCGGGCGCCGGGCGGCGCGCGGTGTCGCTGATTCTGATGAGGATGCCGATCAACGCCCAGTTGGCCAGCACGGAGGAACCTCCGTACGCCATGAACGGCATGGTCATACCGGTCAGCGGGATGAGCCCCATGACACCGCCGGCGACGACGAAGACCTGCAGGGCGAAGGCGCCGGACAGGCCGACCGCGAGCAGCTTGCCGAAGGGGTCGCGGGCGGCGAGGGCGGTACGCACGCCGCGCTCCACGATCAGGCCGTAGATCAGCAGGATCGCCATGATGCCGGCCAGGCCCAGCTCCTCGCCGAAGGTGGCGAGGATGAAGTCGGAGTTGGCGGCGAACCGGATGAGGTCGGAGTGGCCCTGGCCGAGGCCGGTGCCGAGGGTGCCGCCGGAACCGAAGGCCCACAGCGCCTGCATGGACTGCTCGGAGTGGCCGACGACGCCCTGCTGGCTGAGCTTGTACTCGTGCAGCGGGTTCATCCAGGCCTGGACGCGCTGCTGGACGTGCGGCTCGAAGCTCGCCACGCCGACGGCGCCGACCGCGGACATCAGCAGACCGAAGACGATCCAGCTGGTCCGCTCGGTGGCGACGTACAGCATGATGACGAACATTCCGAAGAACAGCAGCGAGGTGCCGAGGTCGGTCTCGAACACCAGGATCAGGATCGACATCAGCCAGACGACCAGGATCGGACCGAGGTCGCGGCCGCGCGGCAGGTACAGGCCCATGAAGCGGCGGCTGGCCAGGGCCAGTGCGTCGCGCTTCACCATCAGGTACCCGGCGAAGAAGATCGCCAGGGCGATCTTCGCGAACTCACCGGGCTGCAGCGAGCCCAGGCCCGGGACCCGGATCCAGATCTTGGCGCCGTAGATGTTGGCGCCGAGGCCCGGCACCAGCGGCAGGATGAGCAGCACCAGCGCGCCGAACATCGAGATGTAGGTGTAGCGCTGCAGGACGCGGTGGTCCTTGAGGAAGATCAGTACGACGACGAACATGCCGATGCCCAGCGCGGTGTACAGCAGCTGGCGGGGCGCGGCCTGGAAGTAGTTCGGCAGCGACTGCAGCAGCTTCGACTGGTCGAGGCGCCAGATGACCACCAGCCCCAGGCCGTTGAGCAGTGTGGCCAGGGGCAGCAGCAGCGGGTCGGCGTAGGCGGCGAACTTCCGCACGCCGAGATGGGCGATGCCGGCCATGAGGCCCAGGCCCAGGCCGTAGCTCAGCAGCCCGGCGGGGACCTTGTCGTTGATGGCCAGGCCCACGTTGGCGTAGGCGAACACCGGGATGGCGACGGCGAACACCAGGAGCGCGAGCTCGGTGTTGCGCCGGCTCGGCGTGCCGATGGAGCCGATCGTGGACGTGTGGTTCGTCGACGTGTTGGTAGTACTGCTCATCGTGTGACGGGGCCTCTCACGGCTTGCCTACTACTGCTTACCGCACAGCGAGACGACCTTCTGCTCATCCTCCGAGAGGGTGGGGCCGGGGCTGGGGGTCGCTGAGGGGGACGGGGACGGTGACGCCGTGGAGGACGCCGAGTTCGACGGTTTGGGCGATGCCTTGGACGTGAGAGAGGTCTTGGTGGTTCCCGTGGTGCCTCCAGCCTCGCCCTGGCCCGTCTTGGAGTTGGTCTTGGACTCGGCCGCGGCGCGCTCCGACTCCTTCTTGCAGGCCGAGGCCTGCACGGCCAGCTCCTGGACCTTCGACTGGGCGTCGTCGAGACCGCCCTCGGCGATGGTGGCCTTGACCTGCTTCTGCTGGTACGCCGGCAGGTACTTGAGTTCGATCTCGGGGTGGTCCTTCTCCACCTTCGACAACGACACCCAGGCCAGGTCCTGGCTGATGCCCTGGTACAGCGCGATGTGCTCGCCGTTGGCGCCGACGTAGTACTGCGTCTGCGTCCAGCGCCAGCCGCCGTACAGGCCCCCGCCGATGACGGCGAGGGCGAGCACGCTGTAGAAGGTTCTCTTCAGCCACTTCCGCCCCTTGCGGGGCTTCACGAAGTCGTCGTCGGTGTAGTCGCCGAAGCTGCCGGCCGGGACATAGCCGGTGGTGTCGCCGGAGCCGGGCGGGCCGAACTCGCCGCCCCCGCCCTGGCCGGGGACCTGGCGGCCGAGGTTCGCGGCCCGTCCTGCCGGGGTCTGCATGAAGCCGTTGTCGTGCAGGTGGTGCTGGTTCTCGGCGACGGCGCCGACCACCACCGGGGTGTCGGAGAACTGGCCGGCGAGGGTGTCGCCGGTGTCCAGGTCGAGGACGTCCGCGATGATGACCGTGATGTTGTCGGGGCCGCCGCCGCGCAGTGCGAGCTGGATCAGCTCCTGCACGGTCTCCTGCGGGCCCTGGTAGCTGGCGAGGGTCTCCTCCAGGGTCTGGTGGGAGACGACGCCGGAGAGCCCGTCGGAGCAGATGAGATAACGGTCACCCGCGCGGACCTCGCGGATCGAGAGGTCGGGCTCGACGTGTTCACCGCTGCCGAGCGCGCGCATGAGGAGCGCGCGCTGCGGATGGGTCGTGGCTTCCTCTTCGGTGATCCGGCCCTCGTCGACGAGCCGCTGCACCCAGGTGTGGTCCTGGGTGATCTGTGTGAGCACACCGTCACGGAGGAGATACGCGCGCGAGTCGCCGACGTGCACGAGACCGAGCCGCTGCCCGGTCCACAGCAGGGCGGTGAGGGTGGTCCCCATGCCCTCCAGCTGCGGGTCCTCCTCGACCATGGAACGCAGCTGGTCGTTGGCCCGCTGCACGGCGTGGCCGAGGGAGGTGAGGATGTCGGAGCCCGGCACGTCGTCGTCGAGCGTGACCAGCGTGGAGATCACCTCGGAGGAGGCGACCTCACCGGCGGCCTGGCCGCCCATGCCGTCGGCGATGGCGAGCAGGCGGGGACCGGCGTAACCGGAGTCCTCGTTGCCCTCGCGGATCATGCCTTTGTGCGATCCGGCGGCGAAGCGCAGTGACAGACTCATGCGCACCTCGCCCGTCGGCTCCGGGTACATCCGCACGGTGCCCACCCTCCGGTCGGGAGCGCGCAAAGGACCGGCGTCCGGTCCGCCGCTGCGTGCTCGCTCCGCTCGCGCCTACTCATGATGTAGCACTACTTCCGCAGCTCGATGACGGTTTTGCCGATGCGGATCGGTGCGCCCAGCGGGATCGGTGTGGGAGTCGTCAGCCGGGACCGGTCCAGGTACGTGCCGTTCGTCGACCCGAGGTCCTCGACGATCCACTGGCCGTCGCGGTCCGGGTAGATCCTGGCATGGCGGCTGGAGGCGTAGTCGTCGTCCAGCACGATCGTGGAGTCGTGCGCACGGCCGAGCGTGATGGTCTGCCCCTGGAGCGCGACCGTCGTCCCGGTCAGGGTGCCCTCGCTCACGACCAGCTTGCTGGGGGCGTTGCGCCGCCGGCCGCCGCCCGCGGGCTGCTGGGCGCGCTGCTGCGGAGGCGCGGCCTGCTGCCGGGCGGCGGGCTGCTGCCGGCGTCCTTCTTCCCTACGCGATCCGCGCTGGGTGACGCGCGTACCGAACAGGTCGCTGCGGATGACCTGCACGGCCACGATCACGAACAGCCACAGTACGGCCAGGAAACCCAGCCGCATGACCGTGAGGGTCAGCTCTGACATTGCCCCCGCTTCACCCTTCGGCTTGCCGGTAAATGATGGTGGTGCTGCCCACGACGATCCGCGAGCCGTCGCGGAGCGTAGCGCGGGTGGTGTGCTGCCCGTCCACCACGATGCCGTTGGTGGACCCGAGATCCTGGATCGTCGAGGGCGTTCCGGTCCGGATCTCGCAGTGCCGGCGGGAGACGCCGGGGTCGTCGATCCGCACGTCGGCCTCGGTGCTGCGGCCCAGCACGAGCGTCGCGCGGGAGATCTGATGGCGGGTGCCGTTGATCTCGATCCAGTAGCGGGTACGGGAGCCGGGCGCCGGGGCGCCGACGGGCCCGGAGGGACCGGCGGGCCGCTGGCCGGCGGGCTGCGCAGGCTGCGGGTAGCCGTAGCCACCGGGGCGCTGCGGGGCGCCGGGCGGCGGTGCGCTCGGCATCGGCGGGGCGGCGGGACCCGACTGCGGGTAGCCGTAGCCGCCCGGGCGCTGCGGGGCGCCGCCGGCCGGGGCGCGCTCCGCGGCCTGCTGGTTGCTCGAGGAGGCGAGCGTGCGGCTGCGCACCCGGTACAGGCCGGTGTCGAGGTCCTCGGCCTTCTCCAGGTTGACCTTGATCGGCCCCATGAAGGTGTAGCGCTGCTGCTTGGCGTAGTCGCGGACCATCCCGGCGAGCTCGTCGCCGAGCTGCCCGGAGTAGGGGCTGAGCCGCTCGAAGTCGGGGGCGCTCAGTTCCACGATGAAGTCATTGGGTACGACGGTCCGGTCGCGGTTCCAGATGGTCGCGTTGTTGTCGCACTCACGCTGCAGTGCGCCGGCGATCTCCACGGGCTGGACCTCGGACTTGAACACCTTGGCGAAGGTGCCGTTGACCAGACCTTCGAGACGCTGCTCGAACTTCTTCAGGACTCCCACAGGGCACCTCCTCTGTCGCCTTGCCCGTACTGCTGCTTCTTCCGCTACTGCTCACTGATCGTATCTACGCGCCCGGCAATCAGCCGGTTCCCCGAGCGGCCCCTCTTCGAACTCCTCCGCACGCTTCTCCTGTCAAGGATCCGCGAGTCTTCTGCACAGGATCGTAGAGGTGGCCTACGACCAGTGTCCCGCACCCGACTGTGGACCCGATCCGTCTCCTGGACAGATGGGCCGGACCGGTACGAGGTTGATACGAGAACGCAGACTGCCCGGTACGCGGGCTTCAGGTGAGCGCTGCCCGGGGAAATGGGATGTGAACCCACCCTGTCCCACGTGCTAGTGTTCTGGATGTCGGAAGGGGCCAGCCCGCAGGAAACGGGGCCGGAACCGGAGGACACACCCAATGCGCGGGTGGCGGAATAGGCAGACGCGCTGGATTCAGGTTCCAGTGCCCGCAAGGGCGTGGGGGTTCAACTCCCCCCTCGCGCACAGAGATACCGATGAACGGGTCTCTGCCGGTGACGGAAGTCACGGCAGGGGCCCGTTTCTCGTCGGCCGACGGCTGTGAGACATCGCACAGCTTGGTAAGGGCAGGTGAGGGGCCTCGGCCCGTGAGCTATCTCACGGGAGGAGAGCCCTCACCTGCCCTCACGTCGCCCCCATTGGAGTGACGTCCGACCGGCCATGGACCGGTTGTCCGGGAAGTCCATAGTCGCAGGTCACAGACTTTTCTACGGGACGGTTCGCGTCGTCGTGCACGGAGATTCCGCTGGAATCGACTGTTTAGCCAGAGCTAAAGGTGGCATCCTTGAGGCAGCGGCAACATCCGCTGCAGCGGCTTCAGTTGGGGGTCATACGATGAGCTTCTTCGCTAGTGGTGAGAGCAACGTCGAGTTAGCCGGTGCCCAGCTGGCGCGGCAGGCTTCGGCCTCTCTCGCGGGCCTGCTGGCCGGGCTCGGCACGTCACGCGCCGACCTTGCCAAGGCCATGGGGGTCAGCCCCGGCCGAGTCAGCCAGATCATGTCGGGGGACTCGAACCTGACGATGCGCACGTTGGCCGCTGTGGCGGAAGCGCTGGGGGCCGACATAGAGATCAGGTTTTCTCCCCGTCTCCCGCAGACCGCACAGGGCCCGTCCGTGAGCAACGGAGAGCCGCTGTCCTTGCACAAGAGCGGTGTCGCCTCGCATCGCTGAGCGAGTCACGGGGCCGGCGGGCCCGCGGCCTCGCTGACGGCTACCGCCGGGCGCGGTTGCGGCGGAGGCCGAACCGTCGTCGTTGCGGGGGCAGCGCGGAACTGTGGAAGGCGTCGCTGGGAAGCGCCGCGGCGCGCAGTGCCTCGAGCGCGGTCTGTTCCGTCCGGCGGCCGTGTACGTAGGCGCAGAACAAGAGGTCTCCGCAGCGGTTCTGGGCTTCGCCGACGGCGCTCCGGCACTGATAGGTCTCTTCGGCGGTCGGCTTTCGCATCCACCCGTCGATGTCACGGCGGGCCTCGTCCGTCTTCGTCTGCACCTCCAGCGCGTGGATCATGGCCCGGTCGGCCGCGTCGAAGAGGTTCGTGATCGTTTTGGTGAGCGCCGGATGCCGGTCCACCAGGTAGTTCCTCAGATCGTGGACGAACACGCGGAGCTGCGTCGACTTCTCGAAGCCGTCCAGGAACCGGTCGCACCAGCTGTGCGCGTCGAGAAGCATGCGGTATTCGAGCCGTTCCCTCAGCCAGGCGATGCCGAGCGTCATGAACTTGACGTAGGGCTGGGTCGTGTCGTCCTGCCTCTTGCGGGGCATGGCGGTGACACCCGTCGCCAGACCCGCGGCCGCCGGCGGCAGCTTGGCCAGGTGGGGAAGCGCCAGACCGGCGGCGACCCCGACCGCACCCGTCAGGACGAGGACCAGAAGCGTCAGGCCGGCAGAGCGCCAGCTGCCCAGCAGCCATCCCTTGCCGACGGAGTGGCGGACCAGGCCGACCCACGCAAGACCGGCGCTCAGCAGGGCCGGTAACGCGTAACCGGTGAGCCAGCCGTGGTGGTACCAAGTCATGAACGGCCCCAAGTCATGCATGGACAGATAGGACCGCCGCAGGCGAGCGGAAGGTGAGCCGGGCTCCCCCTCGGCGTGTGTGCCCAGCCCTCTCACGGCAGGCCCGTCACGGGTCGGCTGCAGCGAGTACCGGAGATGATGTCACCCGCCGCGTCCTCGTGGGATTACTTTGCGCGACAAGTCGCCACTGAATGCGGTGATCCGGCCACTCCGGGTGCCGCACGGCCGAGTGTCGCCGTGCGCCGGGCGACCGTGCGCATCCGTCGTCGTCGCACGTGCCGCGGCGGACCGGTGCGCCCGGATTGGCTCGATACAGGTGTGAAGACAGGTGTGAAGCCCCGACCCGTGAGCCGTCTCAACCCCAATTCGCCCGGACCGTCCCGAAGTTATCCACAGGGTCTGACGCCTTTCGGCCCCCACCTGTACCGTCTCCACGAGTTGATGTTCGAGAGTGTGCGTGCGTGGAGTACGGGGGAGGCGGTCGACGTGACCGGACTGGAAGAGCCGACGACGGCCGGGGCGCGCACGCTGCCCTCGCCGAAGGGCTTTGCGCAGTGGCCCCCGAAGAGTTCTCCCAAGGAGGAGGGCAAGGCGCTGCGTTCGGCGGTACCGCGCGGCAGCCATCACGCCCTGGACCTGGACGGCTCCCGTCCCGGTGCGGTGAGCGCGGTCGAGGAGTCCAACCGGGACCGTATCCCGGAGCTCGTCCCGATACGGGTCGGCAGGATGGCGGCGAGCCCGTTCGCGTTCCTGCGCGGCTCGGCCGGCCTGATGGCGCACGACCTGGCCCGCACCCCGATGACCAGGATCGCCACCCAGATATGCGGCGACGCCCACGCGGCCAACTTCGGCCTGTACGGCGGCCCGCGCGGTGACCTCGTCATCGACCTGAACGACTTCGACGAGACGGTGTCCGGCCCCTGGGAGTGGGACCTGAAGCGGCTCTCCGCCTCGCTGGTGCTGGCCGGCCGGGAGGCGGGCGCCGACGAGGACATGTGCCACAAGGCGGCGGGCGACGCGGCCGGCGCCTACCGCCGCACCATGCGCCTGCTGGCCAAGCTCCCGGTGCTGGACGCGTGGAACGCCATCGCGGACGAGGAACTGGTCTCCCACTCCGACGCCCACGACATGATCGGCACCCTGCGCCGGGTCTCGGAGAAGGCCCGGGCCAACACCAGCGGCCGGTTCGCGGCCCGCTCCACCGAGCCCACCGAGGACGGCGGCCGCCGCTTCGTCGACGCCGCACCGGTGCTGCGCCGGGTCCCGGACGCGGAGGCGGAAGCGGTCACCGCGGCCCTGGAGCACTACGTCACCACGCTCTCCGAGGACCGCCACCCGCTGCTCTCCCGGCACACCCCGCACGACGTCGCCTTCCGCATCGTCGGCACCGGCAGCGTCGGCACCCGGTCGTACGTCGTGCTGCTCCTCGACCACCGCGGCGAACCGCTGATCCTCCAGGTCAAGGAGGCCCGCCCGTCCGCGCTCGTCCCGCACCTGGCGACGGCCGGCTTCGAGGCGGCCGCCGTCGACCACGAGGGCCGCCGGGTGGTCCTCGGCCAGAAGCGGATGCAGGTGGTCAGCGACATCCTGCTCGGCTGGACCACGGTGGCCGGCCGCCCCTTCCAGGTCCGCCAGTTCCGCAACCGCAAGGGCAGCGTCGACCCGGCCGCCCTGTCCCCCGACCAGATCGACGACTACGGCCGGATGACCGGCGCCCTGCTGGCCCGCGCCCACTCCCACAGCGCCGATCCACGCCTGATCGCCGGCTACTGCGGCAAGAGCGAGGAGCTGGACGAGGCGATAGCGGCGTTCGCGGTGACCTACGCCGACCGCACGGAGGCGGACCACGAGGAACTGGTGGCCGCGGTGCGGGCGGGGCGGATCGCGGCGGAGCTCGGGGTGTGATCTCCGGTGACGTACGTCCGTGGAGACGAGGTGCCGAGGTGAAGTACGTCGAGATCGGCGAGGGCGAGGCCGCGGTCCTCATCGACGCCGGCCCCTACCTGGCGCGGCTGCCGGAACTCGCCGGCGGTCTGCCGCCCGGCGCCCGCGCCTTCGCCACCGACCCCCGCCACTACGAGTTCGGCGGCCGTCGCTGTGTGAAGGACCTGCGTCCGCTGGACATGCGCCGCACGGCCCCCGCCGACATCGAGATCCGCTTCCGCCACAACTGCTTCCAGCACGACGAGGACCTGATCATCCGCTACACGGGCGTCTCCCGCTTCCAGTCGGACGTCCTGGGCGCCTGCGACCTCGGCTCGCTCGGCGAGGTGATCCTCGACGAGATCCTCCCGCACCCCGACGGCTGCACCCACGAGCTGGCCTGCCGCCCCGGCACGCTCGTCGTGGCCTGCACGGACCTGGTCGCAGAGTGGGTCCCGGCCACCGACGACGACGAGAGGCCCTAGGCTGGTCGGGTGACGACCCCGGAAGCTGAGCAGTCCCAGGCACCGCGGCCCGAGGAACGCCTGGAGCGGGCCGTACGGGCCGCCGAGCAGGCGTTGATCGAGTACGAGATCGCGGTCGAGACCTTCCGTGTCGAGGTCGAGAATTTCTCCCGCCTGCACGAACAGAAACTCGGCCCCGTCTATCTGCGCCTCGAAGAGCTGGACGCGCGGATCGCCGAGGCGAAGGCCGCCCGCACCGGTGACCCCGAGGACATCCGCGCGGCCGAGGAGGCCCGGGCCCGGGTCATGCCCATGCCCGGGGTCGAGGAACTGCTGCACGGCTGGATGGACGGCGACGGTCTGTTCCCGGAGGCCGCCGCGATGCTCACCGAGCAGGAGGTACGGCCCCCGCAGCGGGTGCGGCCCAGCGAGGAGGCCCGCAGGCTCTACCGCGAGCTGGCCCGCAAGGCCCACCCCGACCTGGTGCAGGAGGGGGCCGAGCAGGAGCGGCGCGAGGAGTTCCTCAGCCGGGTCAACGCGGCCTACGCCCGCGGCGACGAGGCCCTGCTGCGCGAACTGGCGGAGGAGTGGGCGGCCGGTCCGGTCCCGCCGGAGCGCAGGCCCAGCCGCGCCGAGGAGCTCTACGCCCGCCTCGAATGGCTCGACCAGCGCAAGGAACTGCTCACCCTCGTCGCCAAGGAACTGGAGGACGGCCCCATCGCAGGCCTGCTCCGGCTGGCCCCCGAGGACCCCGACAGACTCCTCGACGAGATCGCCGAGAAGCTCTACAAGGACGTCGCCGAGCGGGAGGCGGAGCTGGCCGCGCTGCTCATGCAGGAGTAGCCGTCGGGTAGCGTCGGAGACATGAACTTCGCAGCGCGTGTGCCCACGGTCGAGGTCGTGGACCTCAAGGACGGCGACTTCCTGCTGGACGTCCGCGAGGACGACGAGTGGCAGGCGGGCCACGCCGCCGGTGCCCTGCACATCCCGATCAGCGAGTTCGTGGCCCGCTACGGCGAGTTCACCGAGGCGGCCCCCCAGGACGCCCGCGTCCACGTCATCTGCCGCTCCGGCGGCCGCTCGGCCCAGGTCACGATGTACCTGGTCCAGCAGGGCATCGACGCGGTGAACGTCGACGGCGGCATGCAGGTCTGGCAGGCAGCGGGCCGCGAGGTTGTAACGGAGGGCGGCGAACCGGGCTTCGTGGTCTGAAGCGCCCCGTCAGGGGCGCGGGGAACTGCGCGACCAGCCACTCACGGTCCGCAGCGTTCGTACGACCCCTCGCCCCCCTTTTTTTCTTCTCTTCTCCTCTGTCACCCCAGAGGATGCGCAGCCAGCAGGTCCCCCAACGCCTCCTCATAGGCCCCCGCCCCTCCGAGCGCCAGCTCAACCTGCTTGGCCCACGCGTGATACCGGTGCAGCACATACTCCGTGTCGGCCCCGAACCCCCCATGCAGATGCTGGGCCGTCTGCACCACCCGCCGCACCCCTTCGGCAGCCCAGATCTTCGCCACGGCCACATCCCCGGCCAGGGGCAACGCCCCCGGCGCCCCCGCCGCGATCCGCCAGGCCGCCTGCCACAACGTCGCCTCCATGGCCCGCAGATCGATGTACCGGTCGGCTGCCTGCACGGCCACCGCCTGGAACGTGGCGATCGGATGCCCGAACTGCTCCCGCTTCCCCGCGTACTGACTGGTCAACCCCAGCACCCGCTCGCCCAGCCCGAGCGCCGTCGCACACGTCCCCGTGGCGAGCAGCTCCCGCAGCCACTCCCAGGCCCCCTCCGCCACCACCACGTCCCGCCCCGCGACCCGCGCCGACTCCAGCCGCAGCTCACCGAGGCGTTCCCCGCTGGTCGACACCTGCTCGGCGAGCGCGACCCCGTCCGCTCCCGGCGCCACCAGCGCCAGCACGCTCCGGTCGTCGTCGGTGTGCGCCGGTACGACGACGAGATCGGCGTCGTACGCCCACGGCACCGCCGTCTGCACCCCGTCCAGCACCCAGGCATCCCCGTCCGGCCGGGCGGTGACCGCCAGTTCCGCGGGGTCGTGCCCGGTGCGTCCGCTCGCGGCGACGGTCAGCACCAGCTCGCCCCGCCCCGCCCGCGCCAGCAGCCGGTCCCTCAACTCCTCGGCCCCATAAGCCTGTACGGCCGCCACGGCCGCGCTGTTCTCCAGCAGCGGCACCCGCGCCAGCACCTTCGCCGACTCCCGCAGCACCAGGCACAGCGCGATCGCGTCGAGCCCGGCCCCGCCGTACTCCTCGTCCAGCAGCAGGCTCAGCAGGTCCGCGCCCGCCAGCCTGTCCCACAGCTCCCGGTCGAAGCCCTCGGCCACGGCACCGGTGGTCAGCGCCGGGCTCGGCACGGCGTCCGGCGCCACCCCGACGAACACCCCCCGTGCGGCCTCGGTCGCCGCCAACTGCTCCTCGCTGAAGGTGAAGTCCACGGTCCTGTCCTCCCGGCGGATCCGGTGATCTGACGGTCCGTCAAGATAGAACAGGTTCTAGAAGAAGGGAACCGAAAACCGCTGCGATCACCGGCTCCCCGCGTCATAGGCTGGCGCCCGTGTGTCCGCCAATGGGGGACGGGCACCCGAGGGAGGACTCCATGGGGATCCGAAGCCTGACTCGTACCGAGGCGGAACACCGGTCCGCGCTGATCTCGGTCGAGCGCTACGACGTGGACATCGACCTCACCGCCCTTCCCGACGGACCGGAGATCCGCTGTGTCTCCACGGTCACGTTCACCTGCCACGAGCCCGGCGCGGAGACCTTCGTCGACTGCGCGGCCGAGGTCCGTGCCGCCACCCTGAACGGCACCCCGCTCACCCCCTCCGACGACGGCCGTATCCCGCTGCCCGGCCTGGCCGCGCACAACGTGCTGCGCGTGGAGAGCGTCCAGGCCGACACCACCACCGGCGAGGGCGTGCACAAGGCCACCGACCCCGCCGACGGCGAGGTCTACGTCTGGACGAGCTTCGAACCCGACGAGGCCCGGTTCGTCTGGGCCTGCTTCGACCAGCCCGACCTCAAGGCCCCGCACGCCTTCACGGTCACCGCCCCGGCCGCCTGGACCGTCCTCAGCAACTCCGGCGGCCCGCGCGTCGAGGAGCAGGGCGGGGCCCGCCGCTGGACCTTCCCGGACACCCCGCCGCTGTCCGTGTACAACACCGTCGTCAACGCGGGGCCCTTCCACGGGATCCGCCGCGAGGCCGACGGCCACGACCTCGGCATCTACGCCCGCCGCTCGCTCGCCGAGGTCCTCGAACGCGACGCCGACGAAATCTTCACCCTCACCCGCCAGGGCCTCGCCTTCTTCGCCGAGGCCTTCGCGATGCCGTTCCCGCAGCGCACGTACGACCAGGTGTTCATGCCCGAGTTCGGCGGCGCGATGGAGAACTACGGCTGTGTGACCTGGTCGGACGCGTTCCTGCGGCGGGCCACGCCGACGCATGCGGAGCGCGAGCGGCTCGCGCTCGTGCTGCTGCACGAGATGGCGCACATGTGGTTCGGCAACATCGTCACCATGCGCTGGTGGGACGACCTCTGGCTGAACGAGGCCTTCGCCGAGTTCGCCTGCCACTGGGCCGCCGAGAGCGCCACCCGCTACACCGACGTCTGGGCGGGCCACCTCGCCGACGGCAAGCTCAAGGCGTACCTCTCCGACCAGGGTCCGGCCTCCCACCCGATCCACCAGCCCATCCACGACGTCGCCCAGGCCGCGTCGATCTTCGACAACATCACCTACCCCAAGGGCGCCTCCGTCCTCCAGCAGCTGATGACCTACGTCGGCGAGGACCGTTTCCGTACCGGCATGGCCGCCTACTTCGCCCGGCACGCCTGGGGCACCACCACCCTCCAGGACCTGACCGACGCCCTCGCCGAGGCCAGTGGCCGCGATCTGGCCATCTGGCGGAAGGCCTGGCTGGAGACCGCCGGCACCGACCGCTTCACCCTGGAACTCGACGGCGACACCGTCACCCTGGTCGCCGACGGCACCCCGCGCCCCCAGGTCCTGGCGGTCGGCGCGTACGACCGCGACGGCGACGCCCTGGAACGCGCCGCCCTGGTCCGCGTCGAGGTGACCGAACCGCGTACCCCGGTCACCGGCCTCCCCGCCACCGCCGACCTCCTGCTGATCAACGACGGCGACCTCACCTTCGCCACCACCCGCCCGGACCCCACCACCCGGGACACCCTCTTCCGCACGGCGGCCCGGCTGCCCACGGCCATCTCCCGGGGTGTGGCCGCCGCCACCGTCTGGGACATGCTCACGGCCGGCGAGGCCACGGCGGCCGAGGCCGGACAGTGCCTCACCGCGGTCCTCGCGGCCGAGACGTCCGACGCCGTGATCGAGCCCTACCTCACCCTCGTCACCACCATCGCCGAACTCTGGGCCCCGCCCGCCGAACGCCCCGCGCTGACGGAGGCCGTGGCCGCGGTCTGCCGGCGGCTCGCCGCCGACCCGGGCCGCCGCCAGGTCGCCCTGCGGGGCCTCGCCCGCACCGCGACCGGCGCCGACGACCTCGCCTGGCTCCGCGACCGGGCCGGCGACGACGTCGACCTGCACTGGCGGGCCCTCGCCCGCGAGGCCGAACTCGGCGGCGACGTCTCCGCCGAGTCCGCCGCCCTCCTCGAACGCGACCCGGACCCCGACGCCTGGGTCCGCGCCCTCACCGTGCGTGCCGCGCTCCCCGACGCCGCCGCGAAGGCGGAGGTCTGGCAGCGGCTGGCCGTGGACCGCGCGGTGCCCATCGGGTCGGTCAATCCCGTGCTGACGGCCTTCTGGCGCCCCGGCCAGGACGCCCTGCTCGCCCCCTATGCCGAGCGCTACCTGGAGACGATTCCCCGGCTGGACCAGGGCGGCATGATCCAGGCGATGGTCTACACCTCCCTGCTCTTCCCGCCGTACGCCATCGAGTCCGCTTACCTCGACAAGGCCCGGCAGGCGGTCCAGGACGCGGCCCCCGTGGTCCGCAAGACCCTTCTGGAGCGCTCGGACCTGATCCGCCGCATGCTGCACGCCCGCGGCTGACCCTCCTTTCAATCCCTCCTCGGCCGCCCCCGGCGGGGCCCGCAGGCGGTCCGTGGAGCCCGTGCGACCTGCGACGACCCGGACGGGGAGGCTCCGCCGGGGTGCCGCCGGGCCCGCTCGGAGTGGCGATGGCCACGCTGCCGGGCTCGCTCACGGGGCTGCGCCCGGTGGCCGGTGCTGAGTACCGTTCCGTGCGAGTGCCGGGCAGCGGCACCCCGGCCGGTCCCGGACCGGCCGTCCGGACG
This sequence comes from Streptomyces sp. NPDC048277, assembly GCF_040652235.1. Taxonomy (NCBI): domain Bacteria; kingdom Bacillati; phylum Actinomycetota; class Actinomycetes; order Kitasatosporales; family Streptomycetaceae; genus Streptomyces; species Streptomyces sp. NPDC048277. Next base: position 218,254 of record NZ_JBEZLQ010000014.1, on the reverse strand, counting down.
AGGCGGCGGGATCGGGGAACGGGGCGGAATGGACGACGCGTACGACAAGGGCGCGTACGACGAGGACGCGGACGCCCGGCAGGGGCCGGAGGGGCCGGAGGGTGCGAGCGGGACGCGTCCGGTGCGGACCGGTGACCCCGCCGAGCCCGTCGGCCCGCCGCCGTCCGCGCCCCGCACCGGTGTCGCCGCCCTCTCCCCCCGGTACCAGGTCGGCGCGGCCCTCGCCCTGGCCCTGGTCGCGGTCGCCGCCTGTGTGCACCTCGGGATGGTGTTCCTGAGCCTCGCGCCGGCGAACACGGTGACGAAGCAGCACGGCAAGGCGATAGAGGAATGGGTGTACCCGGAGTTCGAGCAGAACTGGAAGCTCTTCGCCCCGAACCCGCTGCAGCAGAACATCGCCGTGCAGGTGCGCGCCGACGTGCTGGCGCAGGACGGCACCACGACCACCACCGGCTGGAACGACCTGTCGGCGCAGGACGGCAAGGCCATCGACGGCAGTCTGCTGCCGAGCCACACCGTGCAGAACGAGCTGCGCCGGGCCTGGGACTTCTTCGTCACCACGCACGGCACCGACAACCGCCCCATCGGCCTGCGCGGCTCCCTGTCCGAGCAGTACCTGCGCCGGATCGTCGTGATGCGCATGTACGAGGGGGACGCGACCAGCGAGAAGGGCACCATCGAGCGGGTCCAGGTGCGTTCCAGCACCACCAATGTGCCCCCGCCCGACTGGAGCGGTGAGAAGGTCTCCGACACACCCGTCTACCGGGTGCTGCCCTGGTGGACCGTCACACCGGACGAGGCGAACGGGGGTGTGCGGTGAGCCGTTTCGCCCTGTGCCTGTCCCGGGCCATCGCCCGGGTCACCGGGTCCGCGTTCGGCCCGTACCAGACCGCCGTCGTCCGCATCGGCTTCGCCGCCACCTGGCTGCTCTTCCTGCTCCGCGAGTACCCGCACCGCCAGGAGCTGTACGGCCCCCACGCCCCCTGGAGCTTCGACCTCGCCCAGCAGCTGACCGCCGACAACCACGCCTTCACGGCCCTGCTGGCCTCCGACGGCCAGGCCTTCTTCGAGACCTTCTACGCCCTGGCCGTCCTCTCCAGCGCTCTGCTGCTGCTGGGCTGGCGCACCCGCGCCATGTCCCTGCTGTTCATGGTCGGCGTGCTGTCCCTGCAGAACCGCAGCGTCTTCGTGGGCGACGGCGGCGACAACGTGCTGCACCTGATGTCCTTCTACCTGGTGTTCACGCGCTGCGGCCAGATGTGGTCCCTGGACGCGCGCAGGGCCGCCCGCACGAGCGCCGCACGCGCGCGGGGCGAGATACTCGCCCCCGACCGGGTGGGCCCTGCCTTGTGGGCGGTGTCCGGTCTCCTCCTGGCCGCGGCCGGCCTCACCGGCCGTACCGGCGGCGGCTGGCTGGTCCCGTCCCTCGTCTGCGCGACCTGGGCGGGCGTCGCCCTGTGGTGGGCGGTGGGCCGCTGGGCACGCACGCCCGAGCCCCGGATCCTGCTGGACGTCATCGCGAACATCCTGCACAACGGCGCCCTGTTCGTGATCATGGCCGAGGCCTGTCTGATCTACGCCACCGCCGGCTGGTACAAGATCCAGGGCTCCCGCTGGCAGGACGGCACCGCCGTCTACTACCCGCTCCACCTGGACTACTTCTCGCCCTGGCCGGCCCTCGCCGACCTGCTGTCCGCCAACGGCACGCTGGTGATGCTGGTGACCTACGGGACGGTGATGGTGCAGGTCGCCTTCCCGTTCACGCTGTTCAACCGGCGGGTCAAGAACGTGCTGCTGGCGGCGATGATGACCGAGCACGCGGTGATCGCGGTCGTCCTCGGACTGCCCTTCTTCTCCCTCGCCATGATCGCGGCGGACTCGGTCTTCCTGCCGACGGCCTTCCTGCACCGCCTCGGCCACTGGGCGGCACGCGGGCGCGGCCGCGTCCTGCGTCGGGCCGATCCGGATCCGGTACTGCCCTCACCCCGCTCCCCGGAGGCCGACGACCAGCCCCGCGTAGGCTTCGGGACATGACCGACCCCCTGAACCACTGGGCGGGGCTGGCCGGCACCGCCGTCCTGCTCGACGGCTTCCACGCCCTCAAGCACGCCCTGCGCTTCGGCGCGGAGGTCCCGGTGGCGGTCACGACGGACCGCACGGCGGCCCTGGCCCTCGCGGACGAGCTGGCGCCGGACGTACGGGAGGCGCTGGCCGCGCTGCTGACGGAGGTGCCGCCGGAGACGTACGCGTCCCTGGTCCCACGCCCGCACCCCACGGCTGTCGCCGCCCTGGCCGTACGGCCGTCCCGCGAGGCCAACCTCCGCGAGCTGGCCCGCGTCCCGCGCACGGCCCCGATCGTGGTCCTCGACGAACCCCGCAACCTCGGCAACGCGGGCGCGGTGATCCGCCTGGCGGCGGGCTTCGGGGCGACGGGAGTGATCACGACCGGCACGCTCGACCCCTGGCACCCGACGGTCGTACGAGGCGGAGCGGGGCTCCACTTCGCGACGGCGGTGGAACGTCTGCCAGTGGCCGAACTGCCGCAGGGCCCGCTGTTCGCGCTGGACCCGGAGGGCGAGGACATCCGGGCCACAAAGCTCCCGCCCGACGCGATCCTTGCCTTCGGCTCGGAGCGGACGGGGCTGTCGGCGGAGCTACGAGCGAGGGCCGACCACCTCCTACGGCTCCCGATGCGCCCCCAGGTGAGCAGCTACAACCTGGCGACGAGCGTGGCGATGACGCTGTACCACTGGAGCGCTTTGTAAGTGGCCTGGGCTGGAGCGCCCCTTCAGGGGCGCGGGGAACTGCGCGACCAGCCCCCACGCACCCGCAGTGAAGGGCCGCTCTTACGCCTCCCTGCGTACCTCGATCACCCGGAACCGGTTCGCCACGAACGCCCCGTCGCACAGCGCCGCGTTCGCCGCCGGGTTGCCGCCCGAGCCGTGGAAGTCCGAGAACGCCGCCGTCTGGTTCACATACACCCCGCCCACCAGGTTCAGCGACAGCTGCGCCGCCTCCTCCAGGCAGACCTCCTCCACGGCGCGCTCCACGTCCGCGTCCACGGTGTACGCACCGACCGTCATCGCACCCTTCTCCCGGATCGTCCGCCGCAGCAGCTCCGTCGCCTCGGCGGCCGAGTCGGCGGCGACCGCGAAGGACACCGGGCCGAAGCACTCGCTCATGTAGGCCGCCTCGTCGTCCGGCTTGGCCCCGTCCAGCTTCACGATCACCGGCGTGCGGACGACCGCGTCCGGGAACTCGGGATTGGCGATCTCCCGGGACGCGAGGGCGACCTCGCCGAGCCCGGCGGCAGCCTCCAGGCGGGCCTTGACGTCGGGGTTGACGATCGCGCCGAGCAGCGCGTTCGCGCGGGCGTCGTCGCCGAGCAGACCGTCGACCGCGCGGGCGAGATCGGCGACCACCTCGTCGTACGTCTTCGGCCCTTCGTCGGTGCGGATGCCGTCGCGGGGGATCAGCAGGTTCTGCGGGGTCGTGCACATCTGGCCGCTGTACAGGGACAGCGAGAACGCCAGGTTGGAGAGCATGCCCTTGTAGTTGTCGGTGGACTCGACCAGCACCGAGTTGACGCCGGCCTTCTCCGTGTAGACCTGCGCCTGCCGGGCGTTCGCCTCCAGCCAGTCGCCGAAGGCGGTGGAACCGGTGTAGTCGATGATCTTGATTTCCGGGCGGGTGGCGAGCGTCTTGGCGATGCCCTCTCCGGGGCGTTCCGCCGTCAGCGCCACCAGGTTGGGGTCGAAGCCGGCCTCGGCGAGGACCTGGCGGGCGACCTGGACGGTGAGGGCGAGCGGCAGCACCGCGCGCGGGTGCGGCTTCACCAGGACCGCGTTGCCCGTGGCGAGGGAGGCGAACAGACCCGGGTAGCCGTTCCACGTCGGGAAGGTGTTGCAGCCGATGAGCAGCGCGATCCCGCGCGGGACCGGCTTGAACGCCTTCGTCAGGGCGAGCGGGTCGCGCTTGCCCTGCGGCTTGGTCCACTCGGCCGTGTCGGGCGTGCGGACCTGCTCCACGTACGCGTACGCCACCGCCTCCAGACCGCGGTCCTGGGCGTGCGGGCCGCCCGCCTGGAACGCCATCATGAACGCCTGGCCGCTGGTGTGCATGACCGCGTGCGCGAACTCGTGCGTCCGGTCGCTGATCCGCTTGAGGATCTCCAGACACACCACCGCGCGCGCCTCCGCGCCCGCGTCGCGCCACGCGCGCTGCCCGGCCCGCATGGCGGGAAGAAGCGTGTCCACGTCGGCGTGCGGGTAGGTCACGCCCAGGTCGATGCCGTACGGGGAGGTCTCGCCGCCGACCCAGTCGTCGGTGCCGGGCTGGTCCAGGTCGACACGGCCGCCGAGAAGGGCGTCGAAGGCGGCCTTGCCCGCCGCCGCGTCCAGGCTGCCGTGCTCGCCGTAGGCCTTGGGGTGCTCGGGGTGGGGTGACCAGTACGCGCGCGTGCGGATCGCCTCCAGCGCCTGGTCAAGCGTGGGCCGGTGCTTGGCGATCAGCTCGTGCACGGTGAGTTCGGCGGTCATGCGGGACCAACTCCTCGTCTGATGAGCTCCCCTTCGAGCTCATGACCTGGGCAGGAACAACCGGACAGAGTTAGAGTAACCGAACGATCGGTCGGGACAAGGGGGCCTGCCGTATCTGTGGAAAACCCCGTGCGGGAGGATCGCGCACATGACAGCACTCGACCTCAACAGCCCCGTGGGCGTCGCCGGCGCCGGCACCATGGGCCAGGGCATCGCCCAGGTCGCACTCGTCGCGGGCCATGTCGTACGGCTGTACGACACCGTCCCCGGGCGGGCCCAGGACGCGGCCGCGGCGATCGGCGCCCGTCTCGACCGGCTCGTGGAGAAGGACCGGATGACGGCGGCCGCCCGGGACGCGGCCCGCGCACGGCTGCGGCCCGCCGAGGAGCTCACGGACCTCGCGGACTGCGCACTGGTCGTGGAGGCCGTCCTGGAGCGTCTGGAGGCCAAGCAGGAGCTGTTCCGCGCGCTGGAGGACATCGTCGGCGAGGACTGTCTGTTCGCCACCAACACCTCCTCCCTGTCGGTCACCGCCATCGGCGGCGGCCTGCGCGGCGCCTCCCGTCTCGTGGGTCTGCACTTCTTCAACCCGGCCCCGCTGATGCCGCTGGTCGAGGTGGTCTCCGGGTTCGCCACCGACGTCACGTCGGCCACGCGCGCGTACGAGACCGCCCGTGCCTGGGGCAAGACACCGGTCGCCAGCGCGGACACCCCCGGCTTCATCGTCAACCGCATCGCGCGGCCCTTCTACGCCGAGGCGTTCGCGGTCTACGAGGCGCAGGCCGCCGACCCGGCCACCATCGACGCGGTACTGCGCGAGAGCGGCGGCTTCCGGATGGGCGCCTTCGAGCTGACCGACCTGATCGGCCAGGACGTCAACGAGGCGGTCACGCACTCCGTGTGGCAGGCCTTCTTCCAGGACGTCCGCTTCGCGCCCTCCCTGGCCCAGCGCCGGCTGGTCGAGTCCGGCCGTCTCGGCCGCAAGACCGGGCACGGCTGGTACGACTACGAGGACGGCGAGGAGCGCCCCGAGCCGCACACCGCCGAGCCGGCCCAGCCGCCCGCCTACGTCGTCGCCGAGGGCGGCCTGGGCCCGGCGGCCGAGCTGCTCGCGCTGATCCGCGAGGCGGGCATCCAGATCCGCGAGGAGGACGAGGACCACGGCACCCGCCTCGTCCTGCCCAGCGGCGGCCAGCTGGTGCTCGCCGACGGCCAGACCTCCGTCGAGTTCCGGGACGTCGTCTACTTCGACCTCGCCCTCGACTACCGCCGGGCCACCCGCATCGCCCTGTCCGCAGGCCACGACACCCTGCCGCAGACCCTGGGCGAGGCCGTCGGTCTCTTCCAGGCGCTCGGCAAGCAGGTCAGTGTCATCGGCGACGTGCCCGGCATGATCGTCGCCCGCACGGTCGCCCGGATCGTCGACCTGGCGCACGACGCGGTCGCCAAGGGCGTCGCCACCGAGGAGGACATCGACACCGCGATGCACCTGGGCGTCAACTACCCGCTCGGCCCCTTCGAGTGGAGCCGCCGCCTCGGCCGTGACTTCGCCTACGACCTCCTCGACGACCTGCACCTGCGTGATCCGAGCGGCCGTTACGCCCCCTCCCTCGCGCTCTACCGCCACGCCTACGCCACCGAGAAGCGGGAGGGCGCCTCATGACCACCGCCAAGCGCGACACCTACACCCCCGAGACGCTGCTCTCGGTGGCCGTCCAGGTCTTCAACGAGCGCGGTTACGACGGCACCTCCATGGAGCACCTCTCCAGGGCGGCCGGCATCTCCAAGTCGTCGATCTACCACCACGTCACCGGCAAGGAGGAACTGCTGCGCCGCGCGGTCAGCAGGGCGCTGGACGGTGTCTTCGGGATCCTCGACGAGGAGCACGCGTGCGTGGGCTCCGCCGCCGACCGCCTGGAGTACGTCGTACGGCGCATGGTCGAGGTGCTGATCGCCGAACTGCCCTATGTGACGTTGCTGCTGCGGGTGCGCGGCAACACCGACACCGAGCGGTGGGCGCTGGAGCGGCGCCGGGACTTCGACCACCGGGTGGCCGAGTTGCTGAAGGCCGCGGCCGCCGAGGGCGACATAAGGGGCGATGTCGAGGTGCGGCTCGCGACCCGGCTGGTCTTCGGCATGGTCAACTCCGTCGTGGAGTGGTACCGCCCGGACGGGCACGGCGCGAGCGGACGCGAGGTCGCCGACGCCGTGGTGCGGCTGGCCTTCACGGGCCTGCGCGCGCACTGACGTCAGTTGTTGTCCGGTTCCAGGTCCTCCTCCTCGAACACCAGCAGCGTGCGGGTGCTGAGCACCTCGGGGATCGCCTGGAGCCGGGTCAGCACCAGCTCCCGCAGCGCCTTGTTGTCGGGCGTGTGCACCAGGAGCAGGACGTCGAAATCTCCCCCCACCAGGGCGATGTGGGAGGCGCCGGGCAGCTGGCGCAGCTGCTCGCGGACCGTGCGCCAGGTGTTCTGGACGATCTTCAGCGTGATGTACGCCGAGGTGCCCTGGCCCGCCCGCTCGTGGTCCACCCGGGCGCCGAAACCGCGGATCACCCCGTCCTCGATGAGACGGTTGATGCGTGCGTAGGCGTTGGCGCGCGAGACATGGACGCGTTCGGCCACCGCCCGTATCGACGCCCGGCCGTCCGCCTGGAGGATCTGCAGGATGTCCTGATCAATGGCGTCCAGCGGGCGCGCGGGCGGCAGCGCGGCCCGATCCTGCGGGCCCTCGGCCATTTGTTCAGGAGCCATGTCCCCCCGCCTTCCTGCCATGGACGTACTGCGTTCATTCCAGGTTGTGGAGAACCGTTTGTCCACAGCCTGATGCCGCCTGTAGCCAAAATGTGCCACCTACCGAACAATCGGTAGGTGGGACGGGTCACAGCCCGATCCGTCTCCCGTACCCCCATGAGGAGGTGCCGTCATGACGGTCATGGAGCAGCGCGACGCATACCGTCCGTCGCCGCCGCCCGCCTGGCAGCCCCGGACGGACCCCGCGCCGCTGCTGCCCGACGAGCGCCCGTACCGCGTCCTCGGAACGGCGGCGGCCGCCAAGGCCGACCCGGAACTGCTGCGCAGGCTGTACACCCAGCTCGTGCGCGGCCGCAGGTACAACGCACAGGCCACCGCCCTCACCAAGCAGGGTCGGCTCGCCGTCTACCCCTCCAGCACCGGCCAGGAGGCCTGCGAGGTCGCCGCCGCGCTCGCCCTCCAGGAGCGCGACTGGCTCTTCCCCAGCTACCGCGACACCCTCGCGGTGATCGCCCGCGGCGTGGACCCCGTCGAGGCGCTCACCCTGCTGCGCGGTGACTGGCACACCGGCTACGACCCCTACGCCCACCGTGTGGCCCCGCTCTCCACCCCCCTCGCCACCCAGCTCCCGCACGCCGTCGGCCTCGCCCACGCCGCCCGCCTCCAAGGCGACGACGTGGTCGCCCTCGCCATGGTCGGCGACGGCGGCACCAGCGAGGGCGACTTCCACGAGGCCCTGAACTTCGCCGCCGTCTGGCAGGCCCCGGTCGTCTTCCTGGTCCAGAACAACGGCTTCGCCATCTCCGTCCCGCTCGCCAAACAGACCGCCGCCCCCTCCCTGGCCCACAAGGCCGTCGGGTACGGCATGCCGGGCCGCCTGGTCGACGGCAACGACGCGGCCGCCGTGCACGAGGTCCTCAGCGATGCCGTACGGCACGCGCGCGAGGGCGGCGGCCCCACCCTCGTCGAGGCGGTGACCTACCGCGTCGAGGCCCACACCAACGCCGACGACGCCAGCCGCTACCGCGACGACGCCGAGGTCGAGGCCTGGCGCGACCACGACCCGATCCTGCTGCTGGAGCGCGAGTTGACCGACCGCGGGCTGCTCGACGAGGACACCGTCCGCAACGCGCGCGAGGACGCCGAGACCATGGCCGCGGACCTGCGCGAACGCATGAACCGCGACCCGGAACTCGACCCCATGGACCTCTTCGACCAGGTCTACGCCGAGACCACCACGCAACTGCGCGAACAGCGCGCTCTGCTGCGGGCCGAGCTGGAAGCCGAGCAGGACGACCACCGGGAAGGCGGCCACCGATGACGACCGTCGCCGTCAAGCCCGCCACCATGGCCCAGGCCCTCACCCGCGCGCTGCGCGACGCGATGACCGCCGACCCCACCGTGCATGTCATGGGCGAGGACGTCGGCACCCTCGGCGGGGTCTTCCGGGTCACCGACGGCCTCGCCAAGGAGTTCGGCGAGACGCGCTGCACCGACACCCCCCTCGCCGAGGCCGGCATCCTCGGCACCGCCGTCGGCATGGCCATGTACGGGCTGCGCCCGGTCGTGGAGATGCAGTTCGACGCCTTCGCCTATCCCGCCTTCGAGCAGCTCATCAGCCATGTCTCCCGGATGCGCAACCGCACCCGCGGCAGGATGCCCCTCCCGATCACCGTCCGCGTCCCCTACGGCGGCGGCATCGGCGGTGTCGAGCACCACAGCGACTCCTCCGAGGCCTACTACATGGCCACCCCCGGCCTGCACGTGGTCACCCCCGCCACCGTCGCCGACGCCTACGGCCTCCTGCGCGGCTCCATCGCCTCCGACGACCCGGTCGTCTTCCTCGAACCCAAACGGCTGTACTGGTCCAAGGACTCCTGGAACCCCGAGCATCCGACGGACGTTGAACCCATCGGCCGCGCGGTGGTGCGCCGCACGGGGCGCAGCGCCACGCTCATCACCTACGGCCCGTCCGTACCGGTCTGCCTCGAAGCCGCCGAGGCCGCCCAGGCGGAGGGCTGGGACCTCGAAGTCGTCGACCTGCGCTCCCTGGTGCCGTTCGACGACGAGACGGTCTGCGCCTCGGTACGGCGCACCGGGCGAGCGGTCGTCGTACACGAGTCGGGCGGGTTCGGCGGACCGGGAGGGGAGATCGCGGCCCGGGTCACGGAGCGCTGCTTCCACCACCTGGAGGCGCCGGTGCTGCGCGTGGCCGGGTTCGACATCCCCTACCCGCCGCCGATGCTGGAGCGCCACCACCTGCCCGGCGTCGACCGCATCCTGGACGCGGTGGCGCGTCTGCAGTGGGAGGCCGAGGGCTGATGGCACAGGTGCTGGAGTTCAAACTGCCCGACCTCGGGGAGGGGCTCACCGAGGCGGTGATCGTCACCTGGCTGGTCCAGGTCGGCGAGGTCGTCGCGATCGACCAGCCGGTCGTCGAGGTCGAGACGGCCAAGGCGATGGTCGAGGTCCCCTGCCCCTACGGCGGTGTGGTCACCGCCCGCTTCGGCGAGGAGGGCACCGAACTGCCCGTCGGCGCCCCGCTGCTGACGGTCGCCGTCGGCGAAGCGACCACGCTCCCCGAACCGGAGGGCTCCGGCAACGTCCTGGTGGGGTACGGCACGGGGACGCCTCCGGCGCGCCGCCGCCGAGTCCGTACCTCCGCCACGGAGCGGGCCAACGGCACGGCCGGCCGCGGCACCGAAGCGGAACGGGCGCCCCAGGTCGCCGTGGCGGAACCGGCAGCCCACGCGCACGTGCCCACACCGCCTGTGTCACCCGCCCCGCTCACCGACGGCCCGGTCCCGGTGATCTCCCCGCTGGTGCGCCGCCTCGCCCGCGAGAACGGCCTGGACCTGCGCCGGCTGGAGGGCTCGGGCCCCGAAGGGCTCATCCTCCGCGCCGACGTCGAGGACGCCCTGCGCGCCGACGCGGCCCGCCCGACCGCCAAGACCGCACCGCCCAAGCCCACGGGCACCCGCACACCCCTCAAGGGCATCCGGGGCGCGGTCGCCGACAAGCTCTCCCGCAGCCGCCGGGAGATCCCCGACGCGACCTGCTGGGTGGACGCCGACGCGACCGAGCTGATGCGCGCGCGGACCGCGATGAACGCGGCGGCGGGCCCGAAGATCTCCCTCCTCGCGCTTCTCGCCCGGATCTGCACGGCCGCCCTGGCCCGCCACCCCGAGCTGAACTCCTACGTCGACGTCGAGGCCCGCGAGATCGTCCAGCTCGACCACGTCCACCTGGGCTTCGCCGCCCAGACCGACCGGGGCCTGGTCGTCCCTGTCGTCCGCGACGCCCACGTCCGCGACGCCGAGTCCCTGACGGCGGAGTTCGCCCGTCTGACGGAGGCGGCCCACAACGGAACCCTGACCCCCGCGGAACTCACCGGCGGCACCTTCACGTTGAACAACTACGGCGTCTTCGGCGTCGACGGCTCCACCCCGATCATCAACCACCCCGAGGCGGCGATGCTGGGAGTGGGCCGCATCACCCCGAAGCCATGGGTCCACGAGGGCGAACTGGCGGTCCGCCAGGTGGTCCAGCTGTCCCTGACCTTCGACCACAGAGTCTGCGACGGCGGCACGGCGGGCGGATTCCTGCGATACGTGGCCGACTGCGTAGAGAACCCGACGGTACTTCTAAGGACGCTCTAGCCGTAGGGCCCCGTCAGGGGCGCGGGGCTGTATCGATATGCGGCTCCGCCGCGTGGGCGCGACCAACCACACACCACCCGCACTCGCGCACGGACACACAGTCCCGCCCCCTCAGGCGTCACACCACCGCCTGTTCCCCGTGATCAGAACGCCCCCCATACTCGAAAGGTGACCGACAGCAAGCCGCAGCCCTACGACGCGATCGTGCTGGCAGGCGGCGCCGCAAGGCGACTGGGCGGAGTGGACAAACCATCCGTCAGAGTCGGCGGCCGCCCCCTCCTGGACCGCGTCCTCGCGGCCTGCGCCGGCGCACAGCGAACCGTCGTCGTAGCCGCCCCCCGCCCCACCTCCCGCCCGGTCCACTGGACCCGCGAGGACCCCCCGGGCGGCGGCCCGGTCGCCGCCCTCGACGCCGGCCTGCGCCACACCACCGCCGACTGCGCGGTCGTACTCTCCGGGGACCTCCCGTTCCTCGAAGAGGCAACGGTGGCGCGCCTGTTGTCGGCCCTGCACACGACCGGCACGGACGCCGCGCTGCTCACCGACGCCGACGGCCGGGACCAACCCCTCGTCGCGGCCTACCGCACCGCACCGCTGCGCCACGCACTGTCGGCCCTCGCCGAAGGCGACCGCGGCCTTGCCGGCCTCCCCCTGCGGCGCCTGACCGCCGCTCTCGACCTCACCCGCGTCCCGGACCCCCTCGCGTCCTTCGACTGCGACACCTGGGACGACATCGCCGACGCCAGGGCACGCATCAGGGAGCATGGACACGTGTTGGATGAATGGATCTCCGCAGTCAAGGACGAGCTGGGCATCGACCTGGACGTCGACACCGGCGTCCTGCTCGACCTGGCCCGGGACGCCGCGCACGGCGTGGCCCGTCCGGCCGCCCCGCTGACCACCTTCCTCGTCGGCTACGCGGCCGCACAGGGCAAGGGCGGCCCCGAGGCGGTCGCGGAGGCGGCCCGCAAGGCGGTCGCGCTGGCCCTGCGCTGGGAGGAAGAGGCGGCCGGGAAGCCGGGCTCCGACAGTCCCGACCCCGGGCCCGGCCGGTGACCGCCCCCGGAATCCGGGCCGGCGCCACCGCCGCGGACACCGACGACGATCTCGACGTCGAGGAGGCGCTCGCCCTCGTGAGAGAGCCCAGAGAGCCCAGAGAGCCCAGGGAGCCCGCAGAGCCCCGCGCGGACGCCGCCCCAGGCGACCCGTCGGCCCATCGCCACCGCGCCACCTCCTGGCCCCGGGCCCGCGAGATCGCCGCCCGAGCCGCCCGCTCGGGTGTCCGCCGAGCTCCCGTCTCCGTGCCACTGGCCGACGCCCTCGGCCTGACCCTCGCCGCCCCGCTGGACGCGCTCACCGACCTGCCCTCCTTCGACACCTCGGCGATGGACGGCTGGGCGGTCGCGGGCCCCGGCCCCTGGGAGGTGCGCGAGCGGGGTGTGCTGGCCGGGCACGCACAGCCCGAGCCGCTCACCGACGGCGAGGCGGTCCGGATCGCCACCGGCGCCCGTATCCCGGCGGACACCACCGCCGTACTCCGCAGCGAGCATGGGCGCCTCGACACCCAGGGCCGACTGCACCCCACCCGTGCGACGGCCCACGGCCAGGACATCCGCCCGCGCGGCCAGGAGTGCCGTACCGGCGACCAGTTGCTGCCCGTCGGCACCCTGGTCACCCCGGCCGTCCTCGGCCTCGCCGCGGCGGCCGGGTACGACACCCTCACCGCCGTCCCCCGGCCCCGCGCCGAAGTCCTGGTCCTGGGCGACGAGTTGCTCACCGAAGGACTCCCGCGCGAAGGGCTCATCCGCGACGCGCTCGGCCCGATGCTGCCGCCCTGGCTGCGCGCCCTCGGCGCCGAGGTGACCGCCGTACGCCGGCTCGGCGACGACGCCAAGGCGCTGTACAAGGCGATCACCTCGGCGACCGCCGATCTCGTCGTCACCACGGGCGGCACCGCCTCCGGCCCGGTCGACCACGTCCACCCCACCCTGGAACGCATCGGCGCCGAACTCCTCGTCGACGGCGTCAAGGTGCGCCCCGGTCACCCCATGCTGCTGGCCCGCACCAAGCAGAACCAGCACCTCGTCGGCCTCCCCGGCAACCCCCTCGCCGCCGTCTCCGGCCTGCTCACCCTCGCCGAACCCCTGCTGCGCACCCTCGCCGCGCACCCGGCCCCGGAGCCGTACGCACTGCCGCTGGCGGAGACGACGCACGGGCATCCGTACGACACCCGGCTCATCCCCGTCGTCCTGCGCGGCGACCGGGCGATCCCGCTGCACTACAACGGCCCGGCGATGCTGCGGGGGATCGCCGCCGCCGACGCGCTCGCGGTCGTACCGCCGGGCGGGGCGCAGCGGGGTGAGGAGACGGAACTCCTCGACCTGCCGTGGGCGGCGGCGGGCATCGGGGTGTGTTTCACGTGAAACTTCCGGGCCATGACGCCATCGCCCGCCAGGCGGACGAGCATCTGGTGACCCAGCGGGTGAAACTCCCGACGAAAGTGGTGGAGCGACCGATCCGCCAGGTCGCCAAACGGCTGGCCATGGCCCTGCTGGTGCTGGTCGCCACCGCGTTGATCGTCTACGCCGACCGTGACGGCTACAACGACACCTCCGACCGCTCCATCGATCTCCTCGACGCCTTCTACTACGCGACCGTCACCCTCTCCACCACCGGTTACGGCGACATCACCCCGGTCAGTGACGGCGCCCGGCTCACCAACATCTTCGTCATCACGCCCCTGCGCGTGCTGTTCCTGATCATCCTGGTCGGCACCACGCTCGAGGTCCTCACCGAACGCACCCGGGAGGAATGGCGCCTGAACCGCTGGAGGTCCGCGTTGCGCGATCACACCGTCGTCGTCGGGTTCGGGACGAAGGGGCGGTCGGCGATACAGACCGTCTGTGCGACCGGACTGAAGAAAGAGCAGGTCGTGGTGGTCGACCCCAGCTCCAGGGTGATCGACGCGGCCACCGCCGACGGGTACGCGGGCGTCATGGGCGATGCGACACGCAGCGATGTGCTCAGGCGGGCCGAGGTGCAGCGGGCGCGGCAGATCATCATCGCGACCCAGCGCGATGACACCGCCGTCCTGGTCACCCTGACGGCCCGCCAGCTCAACAAGGCCGCGAAGATCGTGGCCGCGGTCCGTGAGGAGGAGAACGCGCCGCTGCTCAAGCAGTCCGGTGCCGACGCCGTCATCACCAGTGCCAGCGCGGCCGGACGGCTCCTGGGCCTGTCCGTGCTCAGCCCCGCCGCCGGCATGGTCATAGAGGACCTGATCCAGCAGGGCAGCGGCCTCGACCTCGTCGAACGCCCGGTGGTCAAGGCCGAGGTCGGCAAGACGCCCCGTGAGACGGCCGACCTGGTGGTGAGCGTCCTGCGCGGACACCGGGTGCTCGGGTACGACGATCCGGCGGTCGGGACCATCCAGTCGACGGACCGGCTGATCACCATCGTGCGGGCGTCGCCGGGCAACCACATCGCCCCGGACATCCGGCCGCTGCCCCGCGCCTGACCGGGGGACCGCCCGCGTCACCGCCGGGCCCTGCCCCGGACCGCGGCGGGTCGGAGAGTAGCGTCGGCCCCATGCATGCGATCACGATTCCCGAACCTGGTGGGCCCGAGGCGCTGGTGTGGGACGAGGTCCCCGATCCCGTGCCCGGCGAGGGCGAGGTGCTGGTCGAGGTGGTGGCCAGCGCCGTCAACCGCGCCGACATCATGCAACGGCAGGGCTTCTACGACCCGCCGCCGGGCGCGTCCGCGTATCCCGGTCTGGAGTGCTCCGGGCGGATCGCCGCGCTCGGCCCCGGTGTCTCCGGCTGGTCGGTCGGCGACGAGGTGTGCGCGCTGCTCGCGGGTGGCGGCTATGCCCAGAAGGTCGCCGTCCCGGCCGGGCAGCTGCTGCCGGTGCCCGAGGGCGTGGCCCTCAAGCAGGCCGCCGCGCTGCCCGAGGTGGTGTGCACGGTCTGGTCGAACGTCTTCATGATCTCCCATCTGCGCCCGGGCGAGACGCTGCTCGTGCACGGCGGCTCCAGCGGCATCGGCACCATGGCGATCCAGCTGGGCAAGGCCATCGGCGCCAAGGTCGCGGTCACCGCCGGGACGAAGGAGAAGCTGGACTTCTGCGCCGGGATCGGCGCGGACATCCTCGTCAACTACCGCGAGCAGGACTTCGTCGCCGAGGTGAAACAGGCGACCGACGGTGCGGGCGCCGATGTCATCCTCGACAACATGGGCGCCAAGTACCTGGACCGGAACGTGCAGGCCCTCGCCGTCAACGGGCGGCTCGCGATCATCGGCATGCAGGGCGGGGTCAAGGGCGAGTTGAACATCGGCGCGCTGCTCGGCAAGCGGGCCGCGATCAGCGCGACCTCGCTGCGCGCCCGTCCGCTCGCCGAGAAGGCGGCCATCGTCGCGGCGGTGCGGGAACATGTGTGGCCGCTGATCGCGGGCGGCCATGTCCGTCCGGTCGTCGACCGGGAGCTGCCGATGGCGGAGGCGGCACAGGCACAGCGGGCGGTGGAGGCGAGCGAACACATCGGCAAGGTCCTCCTCGTCGCCCCTTAGCTCCGCCGCACCGGCAGACCGGCGTCCTTCAGCTCCGCCGTACCCGCAGGCCGACGAAGGCGAGGCCGAGGCCGAGGCCGATCAGCACCAGGCCGCTGCCCAGCGGAAGGATGTGCAGCACCGGCTCGCTGGTGTCGTCCTGGCTGTGGGCGACGGCCTGGTGGGCGGTCGGTATCTGCTGGGGCGCGGTGGGCGGCACCGCCCCGGCCTCCCGGGACGGCCGGGGCGGCTGCGCGGAGGCGGCGGCCGGGCTCTCGTCGTCGGTGTCCTCCGGCTCCGTCGCCGTCTCCTCGTCCTGGTCGTCCCCGTCCTGCCCCTCGACCTTCACCTCGGGCCCCTGGGGCCGTCCCGGCCGCGCCCGGCCCTCACCGGCCAGGGTTCCGGCCCGGGACGGCTCGGGGGTGACCGAGGCGCTCGAAGAGTCCGAGGGCAGGGGCTCGGGGTCGTACGCGACGGCTGTGCCGGACGGCAGCAGGACCGTCGCGAGGACGAGCAGCAGACGGACGAGCCCGAAACGCACACCGCCTGGAGTGAGTCGCAGCCTTGGAGTCACGTCGGTGACCTCCCGGAGCACAGTCGTCGAAGCCGGCGCATACCAGCCTCACATTCCATGGAAAAACCGGCATTTCTGATTCGACCGATGGGGTTACTGCCCGTCCGGGGCGGATCGAAAAGGTGGATCAGTCCCTATGGGGGGCACCACGGTGGTGAGGTGTACGGGTGCGAGAGAATGGCGGCATGGAGATGCCGAGGAACGAACGGTCGCCCGAGAATCCGCAGATCCTGGTCGTGGGCCAGGACGGGATGGCGCTCGGTGGCGGCAACGGGGACGAGGACTCCCGCGAGATCCCGGTGACGGAGATGGTGGAACAGCCCGCCAAGGTCATGCGGATCGGCAGCATGATCAAGCAGCTGCTGGAGGAGGTGCGCGCGGCTCCCCTCGACGAGGCCAGCCGGGTCCGGCTCAAGGAGATCCACGCCAGCTCCGTGAAGGAGCTGGAGGACGGTCTGGCGCCGGAGCTGGTGGAGGAGCTGGAGCGGCTCTCACTGCCCTTCACCGAGAACAGCACGCCGTCCGACGCGGAACTGCGGATCGCGCAGGCCCAGTTGGTGGGCTGGCTGGAGGGGCTCTTCCACGGGATCCAGACGACCCTGTTCGCCCAGCAGATGGCCGCCCGCGCCCAGCTGGAGCAGATGCGGCGCGCGCTGCCGCCGGGCGTCGGCCACGAGGGCGACGAGCACGGTCCGGCCGGCCGCTCCGGCGGGCCATACCTCTAGATCTCCCGGATCTCCCCGATACGGAGCTCCCCGATACGGCGAAGGGCCCGGCGTACGACCGCCGGGCCCTCACTCATGTCTGCCGCGCCTCAGCCGGTCGCCGGGTTGCCCGTCGACACCTTGAGCTCGATGGTCGGTACGTCCTTCGGGTCGACGTCCGTGCCGGAGGACGGGAACTGGTCCATGACCGTGCCGTCGCCGTACGTGTTCTCGTCCACGGGGGTGATCTTCAGGGTCCACCCGGCGGCCTGGAAGCACTGCTTGACCGACTTGACGTACTTGAACTTGAAGTTCGGGACCTGGATCTTGCTCGGGTCGTCGTACGACTCCTGCGGCTCGGTGCACTCGGTCTTCTCGATGGTTTTCGAGGTGTCCGGCCCGCGGTAGCCCGACGCGTGCGAGGCCGAGGTGCTCGCGGTGCTGCTGCCGCTGCCACCGGTGGTGTTGTCGCCACCGCTGTTGTTCAGCGCCATTGCGACGATCAGGCCGATCACCGCGACCAGTGACACCGCGATCGAGCCGATGACGACCGGCCGGCTGCCCTTTCCGCCGGCACCGGCGGAAGGCGCTGAGGGCGTGATGTCGTACGGCGGCGGGGTCGGTGCCTGCTGGGCGTAGGCGTAGCCGGGCGGAGTCTGGTAGCCCGCCTGCTGCGGATAGCCGTACGTCGGAGCGGTGGCCGGGGCCGGGGTGCCGTACGGGTTCGCCACCGGCTGGTAGGGCGTCTGGACCGGGCCGGGAGGCGCCGGGGCCGCCTGGCCGACCGGCGGGAACACCGCGGAGCCCACTCCGGAGCCGCTCTGCGTCTGCGGGACGCCCGGGACGATGCTGGGCGCGGCCGGCTGCAGGGAGGCGGCCACCCGCAGGCACTCGTCGCGCATGGACTCGGCGGTCGGGAAGCGCTCGTTCGGGTTCTTCTTCAGGGCGCGGGCGACCAGTGCGTCCACCGCCGGGGGAAGGGAACGGTTGATCGAGGAGGGGGCGACCGGCTGTTCCTGGACATGCGCGTAGGCGATCGCCAGCGGCGAGTCCGCGTCGAACGGCAGCCGCCCGCTGACCAGCTGGAACAGCATGATGCCGACCGAGTAGAGGTCGGAGCGGGCGTCCACGCCGCGGCCCAGCGCCTGCTCGGGGGAGAGGTACTGCGGGGTGCCGACGACCATGCCGGTCTGGGTCATCGAGGTGACCCCGGACTGCATGGCACGGGCGATGCCGAAGTCCATCACCTTGACGACCCCGCGCTTGGTCATCATCACGTTGCCGGGCTTGATGTCGCGGTGGACCAGGCCCATCTCGTGGCTGATCTCCAGCGCGGCCAGCACATCGGCGGTGATCTTCAGCGCCTTGTCGGCGGGCATCGCGCCGTACTGCCGTACGTCCTCCTCCAGCACCGAGCCGAGCGGGCGGCCCTCGACGTACTCCATGACGATGTACGGCATCGTGGAGCCGGACCCCTCGGCGGAGCCGCTGACGGGCAGCGTGTCCTCGCCGGTGTCGAAGACGGAGACGATATTGGTGTGCGTGAGCTTGGCCACTGCCTGGGCCTCGCGGCGGAAGCGCTCGCGGAAGGCCTGTTCCCGGCCGAGTTCGGTGTGCAGGGTCTTGATCGCGACCTGACGGTCCAGGACCGTGTCGTACGCCAGGTGCACGGAGGCCATTCCGCCCTCGCCGAGCAGGTCGCGCAGCTGGTAGCGGCCACCGGCCAGAGCCCGCCCCGCATAACGGCCGTGTGCGCCGTCCTGGCTCATTTTCCCCGTCCCCCGTTGGGTACTCAGGCACCCTTGTTGATCGAATGTCCCATTCCCGGCCAAGTCTGCCCGAGGGCACTGACACGTCAAGCACGGTGCCCGTTCCGTGACCGTACGCGAAGGAAGAGCCGCGGAAGCGTTACAGCGGCTGTACGTCCGGTACACAGAATTTGCACGAGAGCGCGTGGTACGGGTTTCATGGCCGGTCCGTCCACGGGCCGGAACCCGGACCTGGGGGTTGCGCGGAGGCTGTAGCGTGGCCGACGGAGACCGTGACAACACCGCGCGCACCGCGGGCAGAAACGACGGCGAGGACCGATGGCACAGACGCACAGCGCCCAGGGCCCGTCCGACCCCGAGGCGACTGGCGGCGGTATGTCGGACGCGCCGGAGCTCTGGGGCAACGGAGGTCTGGTCGGCGACGGCCGCTACCGGCTGACCCACCGGCTCGGCCGGGGCGGCATGGCCGAGGTGTTCGCGGCCGAGGACATCCGGCTGGGCCGGACCGTGGCCGTCAAGCTGCTGCGCGCCGACCTCGCCGAGGACCCGGTCTCCAAGGCCCGCTTCACGCGCGAGGCACAGTCGGTCGCCGGGCTCAACCACCACGCGATCGTGGCGGTGTACGACTCCGGCGAGGACGTCGTCGGCGGTCAGTCGGTGCCGTACATCGTGATGGAGCTGGTCGAGGGCCACACCATCCGTGACCTGCTGATCAACGCCGAGGCGCCGGGCCCCGAGCAGGCCCTGACGATCGTCTCCGGAGTGCTGGACGCGCTCGCCTACTCGCACCAGCACGGCATCGTGCACCGCGACATCAAGCCGGCCAACGTCATCATCACCCAGACCGGTTCCGTCAAGGTGATGGACTTCGGCATCGCCCGCGCCCTGCACGGCGCGTCCACGACGATGACGCAGACCGGCATGGTCATGGGCACGCCCCAGTACCTCTCCCCGGAGCAGGCCCTCGGCAAGGCCGTCGACCACCGCTCCGACCTCTACGCCACCGGCTGCCTGCTGTACGAACTCCTCGCGCTGCGGCCCCCGTTCATCGGCGAGACCCCGCTCTCGGTGGTCTACCAGCACGTCCAGGACATCCCGGTGCCGCCGTCCCAGAGTTCCGAGGGCGCGGCTCCGCCGGAGCTGGACGGCCTGGTCATGCGCTCGCTCGCCAAGGAGCCCGACGACCGCTTCCAGACCGCCGAGGAGATGCGCGGCCTGGTCCAGTACGGCCTGCAGATGCTGTACGACCAGGGCAGCCACACCGGCACCTGGAACACCGGCCCGGTCACCGTGCACGACGGCCGCCACACCCCGTCGGGCGGTTTCGCCGGGACGACCGTGATGGCGAACCCGATGAACCCCGCCGGGACCACGCAGATCCCGCAGCCGATCCTGCCCCAGGGCTACGGCAACGGCGACGACGGCGGCTTCGAGGGGCACGGCAACCAGGGCAGCGGCCGCGGCAAGCTGTGGATCCTCGCCGTCCTCGCGGTGATCGCCATCGCGGCGGGCGTCGCGCTGGCGCTGAACGGCGGCGGTGGCAACAGCGGCGGCACGGGGTCGAGCGAGTCGCCGACCGTCTCGCAGACCACCAAGGACACGACGCCCAGCGCGAGTCCCTCCGACGAGGCGACCGACACGGCCACGGACACCGGGACCGACACCAGCGGCTCGGACAGCAGCAACAACAACGGTTACACGGCGTCGTCGACCCCGTCGTACACCCACTCGCAGACGCAGAGCAGCGAGCCGAGCAACCAGCCGAGCGACCCGGCGACCTCCTCGGAGCCGACCGACACCCCGAGCTCCCCGGACACGCAGCCCTCGGACACGACGGGTACGGGCGACAGCGCCGGCGGGGACAACGCCGGCACGATCGCCGGCACCGGTGTCGGCGGCGGTTGAAGGACACCCACGCTGACGCCGTAGGCCCGGTCCTCAGGCCGTGAACGCGTCGCACACCGCGTCGTACTCCCTGGTCCACCACACGGCGAGCGCCGAGGCGGCCGGGAACTGGGGGTCCGCGCGGGTGTCGCCGCGCTCGTAGTGCCAGCGCAGCATCCAGAAGTCGTTGAGCCGCTCCCACCACACGCGGTGCACGGCGGCCGCGAGCTCCGAGGGCGTGGCCCCGGCCGCGCGCCGGTACGCGCGCGCGTACGCCCGCACCTTCCGCAGGTCGAGCGCCCCCGCCGGGCGGACGAAGAAGATCGCGGCGGCGCGTACGGCCTCCTCCGCGCGGGGCTGCACACCGAGCCGGTCCCAGTCCACGATCGCGGCGGGCGCGTCGTCCTTGTAGAGCAGGTTGAACGGGTGGAAGTCGCCGTGCACCCAGCCCACCGAGCCACCGCGCGGGGGGCGCCGCCGGGCGTGCTGCTCCAGGAGCGCGCGGCGCTCCAGCAGCCGGTGGCGGGCGAGTTCGTCGAAGGCGTCGGCGGGGCGGTGGCGACGCACGTGCCCGAGCAGGGCGTCGATGAGGGCGAAGGTGTCGGAGGGATCGGCGCTTTCGACGGGATGGGGGCTCGTGGCCGGGCGGGTGCGCCCCTTGGGTGGCATCACGCGCTCCAGGCAGGCGTGCACGGCGCCCAGGAGCGCGCCGAGCCGCGCGCACTCCCCGCGCGTGAGCTGTCCGCCGTGCCGGTGCCGGCCGTCGATCCAGGGGTGCAGCGCATAGGCGTGGCCGCCGACGACGGCGACCGTACGGCCGTCGCGCTGGGCCAGCGGCGGGGCGACCGGGACGCCGAGGGCGGCCAGGCGCTCGGTGGCCCGATGACGGCGCTCGATGGCGGCGGGGTCGGCGGTGTCCGGATCGAAGTGGTGCTTGAGGAAGTAGCGGCCGCGGGTCGTGCAGAGGCGGTAGCCGCGGTTGAGCAGACCCTGTTCGACGGGCTCGCAGGCGAGCGCGGAACCGGCGGCGTACAGCCGGAGCAGGGCGCCCAGAGGGGGCGTGTGAGGCACAAGGGGTGGTAAACATGGGCGCGGCACGCGCCAGATGCTAGGGCACGCTCCGTGCCTGTGAGCTGCGGGTTGTCGCAGGCAGTCGCCGATGGTCACTTTCGGTCATCGGGTGGACCGCGGCGAACGCGGGTACGAAAGATGTGGCTCTGTACGTGTCAGCGGCCCGCACGCGCCCAGTGGTGAAGTCTTCCCGTGGCCTGGTCCGGCGGGATAACGTGCCGTTGCTCCGGCCTCCTGCAAGGCTCTGACCAGCAACCTTCGGACCCGCGTCGACTTACTAGGAAACCCAAGCAAAAAGTACTTGGATTTCCAAGCAAAAACGCAGGTCAGAAGGGGTTTCACAGAAATGTGGGGCACTGGGTAACGTGCATGTTGCAGGGCGCTCGCCGGGGCACCTGTCACGCCTGTTCCCGGCCGAGTGGCACACACCCCGTGCCACGGGTGTCGGAAACAGGTGAGCCGCACTGGTTCACCCGGCAACCCCGGGGGCCGGACCGACGGAGGAGCACACGTGAGCGTGGACAGCAGTGCCGCGGGCAAGCCGCGACGCAGCGCCGCAGGCAAGGCCGGTACCACCGGCAGCAAGACCGGCACCAAGCGCACCACTCGCACCACCACCCGCACCACCACTCGCACCACTACGAAGCAGAGCACCGATCCCGAACTCGTACAGCTGCTGACCCCCGAGGGCAAGCGGGTCAAGAACGCCGAGTACGACCAGTACGTCGCCGGGATCACCCCCGACGAGCTGCGCGGCCTGTACCGCGACATGGTGCTCACCCGCCGCTTCGACGCCGAGGCCACCGCCCTGCAGCGGCAGGGCGAACTGGGCCTGTGGGCGTCCCTGCTCGGCCAGGAGGCCGCCCAGATCGGCTCCGGGCGCGCCACCCGCGAGGACGACTACGTCTTCCCGACCTACCGCGAGCACGGCGTCGCCTGGTGCCGCGGGGTCGACCCGACCAACCTGCTGGGCATGTTCCGCGGCGTCAACCACGGCGGCTGGGACCCCAACAGCAACAACTTCCACCTCTACACGATCGTCATCGGCTCCCAGACGCTGCACGCCACCGGCTACGCGATGGGCGTCGCCAAGGACGGCGCCGACTCGGCGGTCGTCGCCTACTTCGGCGACGGCGCCTCCAGCCAGGGCGACGTCGCCGAATCGTTCACGTTCTCCGCGGTCTACAACGCCCCCGTGGTGTTCTTCTGCCAGAACAACCAGTGGGCGATCTCCGAGCCGACCGAGAAGCAGACCCGCGTCCCGCTCTACCAGCGCGCCCAGGGCTACGGCTTCCCCGGCGTCCGCGTCGACGGCAACGACGTGCTGGCCTGCCTCGCGGTCACCAAGTGGGCGCTGGAGCGCGCCCGCAGCGGCGAGGGCCCGACGCTCGTCGAGGCGTACACCTACCGGATGGGCGCCCACACCACCTCCGACGACCCGACCAAGTACCGGGCCGACGAGGAGCGCGAGGCCTGGGAGGCGAAGGACCCGATCCTGCGCCTCCGCCGGTACCTGGAGGCCTCAAACCACACGGACGACGGATTCTTCGCGGAACTAGAGGCCGAGTCCGAGGCGTTGGGCAGGCGAGTGCGCGAAGCGGTCCGGGCCATGCCGGACCCGGACGACTTCGCCATCTTCGAGAACGTGTACGCGGACGGGCACGCGCTCGTCGACGAGGAGCGAGCCCAGTTCGCCGCCTACCAGGCGACGTTCGCGGACGTAGAGGGGGCCTGATCATGGCGGAGAAGATGGCTCTGGCCAAGGCGATCAACGAGTCGCTGCGCCGCGCCCTGGAGGCGGACCCCAAGGTCCTGATCATGGGCGAGGACGTCGGCAAGCTCGGCGGTGTCTTCCGTGTCACCGACGGCCTCCAGAAGGACTTCGGCGAGAGCCGCGTCATCGA
Source organism: Streptomyces sp. NPDC048277 (assembly GCF_040652235.1). NCBI lineage: Bacteria > Bacillati > Actinomycetota > Actinomycetes > Kitasatosporales > Streptomycetaceae > Streptomyces > Streptomyces sp. NPDC048277. Next base: position 194,850 of record NZ_JBEZLQ010000014.1, on the reverse strand, counting down.
CACCCCGCTCGCCGAGTCCGGCATCGTCGGCACCGCGATCGGCCTCGCCCTGCGCGGCTACCGCCCGGTGGTGGAGATCCAGTTCGACGGCTTCGTCTTCCCGGCGTACGACCAGATCGTCACCCAGCTCGCGAAGATGCACGCCCGCTCGCTCGGCAAGGTCAAGATGCCGGTCGTCGTCCGCATCCCCTACGGCGGCGGCATCGGCGCGGTCGAGCACCACTCCGAGTCCCCGGAGACGCTCTTCGCGCACGTGGCCGGCCTGAAGGTCGTCACCCCCTCCAACGCCTCCGACGCGTACTGGATGATGCAGCAGGCCATCCAGAGCGACGACCCGGTGATCTTCTTCGAGCCCAAGCGCCGCTACTGGGACAAGGGCGAGGTCAACACCGAGTCCATTCCCGGCCCGCTGCACAAGGCACGCGTGGTCCGCGAGGGCACCGACCTCACCCTGGTCGCCTACGGCCCGATGGTGAAGCTCTGCCTGGAGGCCGCCGACGCGGCCGCCGAGGAGGGCAAGTCCCTGGAGGTCCTGGACCTGCGCTCGGTCAGCCCGCTCGACTTCGACTCCGTCCAGGCGTCGGTAGAGAAGACCCGCCGCCTGGTCGTGGTCCACGAGGCGCCGGTGTTCCTCGGCTCGGGCGCGGAGATCGCCGCCCGCATCACCGAGCGCTGCTTCTACCACCTGGAGGCCCCGGTGCTCCGGGTGGGCGGCTACCACGCGCCCTACCCGCCGGCCCGTCTGGAGGAGGAGTACCTTCCGGGCCTGGACCGGGTGCTCGACACCGTCGACCGTGCCCTGGCGTACTGAGGAGAGGGTCGTGACGACGATGACGGAAGCGTCCGTACGCGAGTTCAAGATGCCCGACGTCGGCGAGGGACTCACCGAGGCCGAGATCCTCAAGTGGTACGTCCAGCCCGGCGACACGGTCACCGACGGCCAGGTGGTGTGCGAGGTAGAGACGGCGAAGGCGGCCGTCGAGCTCCCCATCCCCTACGACGGCGTCGTCCGCGAACTCCGCTTCGCCGAGGGCACCACGGTGGACGTGGGCACGGCGATCATCGCGGTGGACGTGACGGGCGGGGCGGCGGCTCCGGGGGAGGAGCCCGCGCTCGCGTCCGCTCCGGAGCCGGCGCCGGAGAAGAAGCCGGAGGGCCGCCAGCCGGTCCTCGTCGGCTACGGCGTGGCCGCCTCCTCCACCAAGCGCCGCCCGCGCAAGGGCCCGGAGGTGACGGTCGCCGAGGCGGTCGTCCAGGCGTCGATCCAGACCGAGCTGAACGGCCATGCCCCCGTACCCGCTCCCGCCCCGGCTGTGGAACGCCTTCGTCCGCTGGCCAAGCCGCCGGTGCGCAAGCTGGCGAAGGACCTGGGCGTCGACCTCACCACGGTGACCCCGTCGGGCCCGGACGGCATCATCACGCGCGAGGACGTGCACGCGGCGGTGGCGCTGCCGGAACCGGTGCCGGCGGCCGTACCCGCGGCCGTACCGGTGGCCCCTTCGGCTCCCGCGGCCCCTGCCGCCTCGTACGACGCCGTCCGCGAGACGCGCATGCCCATCAAGGGCGTCCGCAAGGCGACGGCGGCGGCGATGGTCGGCTCGGCGTTCACCGCACCCCACGTCACCGAGTTCGTGACGGTGGACGTGACCCGCACGATGAAGCTGGTGGAGGAGCTGAAGCAGGACAAGGACCTGCAGGGCCTCCGGGTGAACCCCCTGCTCCTCATCGCCAAGGCCCTGCTGGTCGCCATCAGGCGCAACCCGGACATCAACGCGTCCTGGGACGAGGCCAACCAGGAGATCGTGCTCAAGCACTACGTCAACCTGGGCATCGCCGCGGCCACCCCGCGCGGCCTGATCGTCCCGAACATCAAGGACGCCCACGAGAAGACCCTGCCGCAGCTGGCGGAGTCCCTCGGCGAGCTGGTGTCGACGGCGAGGGAGGGCAAGACGTCCCCCGCCGCCATGCAGGGCGGCACGGTGACCATCACCAACGTCGGTGTCTTCGGCATCGACACGGGCACGCCGATCCTCAACCCGGGTGAGGCGGCGATCCTCGCGGTAGGAGCGATCAAGCTCCAGCCCTGGGTCCACAAGGGCAAGGTGAAGCCGCGTCAGGTGACCACGCTGGCCCTGTCCTTCGACCACCGCCTGGTGGACGGCGAGCTGGGCTCGAAGGTACTGGCGGACATCGCGGCGGTTCTGGAACAGCCGAAGCGGTTGATCACCTGGGGCTGAGGGCAGCTAAGTTAGGGAGTGGGCGGCCGCAACTTGGTTTTGCGACCGCCCACTTTCTTTCCTTCACCTCCCTCAGGGCTGGTTGAGCACGTAGACCGGCGCCCCGTCCTCCGTCCCGCCCTGCGAGCGAATACAGGCGTGCTTGCGCAGCAGCCGGAGGCACTCGTTGACGCGGTGCACCGTCAGACCGGTGCGGGCGGCGATCGATTCGAGCGGCTCGCGCAGCTCACCTCGGTCGACGAGGACGGGGGCGATGACGACGGCCACCAGCCAGACGTCCTCCGTCACGGACAACCGTCGTCGCCAGTCTGCGAGCACGGATTCGGTGGTCGCAGGTGCCACGGGCGGGCCGTAGGGCGTACGACGTTCGAGGACGAGGGCGTCGAGCCGGTCGGCGATCCGTTCCATCGCGCGGACCATCGCTTGTTGCACGGCGAGGGTGGCCTTCTGCAACTCGATCATCTCGCGTTGCCCGTTCGCCAGTTGCTCGTCCAGCTGGAGGTTGTGCGCCTCAAGCCTGACGATGGCCTCGGCGACCTGCTCCGGCATGGCGTAGGCGATCGGCGCACCCGGTTCGAGCGGCTGTACCTCGGCCTCTTCGAGAGTGTAGGAACCCTCTCGCTGCACGGTCTCGATGACTTCGGCCGCCCACTGTTTGAAGGGGGCGCAGGCCGGTTTCGTACAGCCGTTGACGAGGATGATGAGACCCTGGAGATCGATGAGATTCATGTCTCGGCGCCACTCCCGACCTGCGGGAATGCTGAGAGCGTAACCTCCAGTTACGCTCTCGAGAATCTCTCGGTGCTCCGTCGGGACATGGTCGGCGAGAGCCTTCCGGGCGTTGGCGTACCCGAGTTCCTTGCACACATCCACCGCCGGGAACCAGTGCGTTCCGTCCGGCATCGTGAGTCGTCGTACCCGACTCCCGGTCGCCGCGTACACGAAGTCGCTGACGTCGATGGCCTCGTGGCGGCCGGCGGGTTTCGCTTGCTTGTTGGGTTCGTTCATGGGAACCACCTCCGCTGCGGAACCTAGGGCGGAGAAAATCGAATATGCCAGTCAAATACCTCGATGTTCATGAATGCGAGGGAAGAACTCGCGTTCTGCTGCGTGGGGTTGTTCGGGTATGGCAAAGGCCCGCCGCGGACAACCGTGCGGCGGGCCTTTGTCGGCTTGGTGCGGGGTGGCTCAGATCGTCGAGAAGCCGTAGTTCAGGAGCTTCGTGGCGTCCGACGCGCGCTGGGTGATCGAGGAGGAGGCGAGGACGGTGCCGATGACCGTCTTGCCGTTGCGGGTCGCGGCGAAGACCAGGCAGTACTTGGCCTCGGGGCCGGAGCCGGTCTTGATGCCGATCGCACCGCTGTAGCTGGAGAGCAGCGTGTTGGTGTTGGTCCAGGCCGCCATGGTGCGGGTGGAACCGGTCTTGGTGATCGTCTTCGCCGTGTAGCTCTTGGTCTTGACGACCGTGCGGAACGTGGCGTTCTTCATCGCGCTGCTGGCGATTTTCGTCAGGTCGCGCGGCGTCGAGTAGTTGTTGCCGTTGCCGATGCCGTCGAAGGAGTCGAAGTGGGTGTGCGTCAGACCCAGGCTCTTCGCGGCGGTGTTCATCTTGGCGACGAAGTTGGCGACCCGCTTGGCGCGGGTGGTGCCCGAGCCGTACGTGTCCGCGAGCGCGTAGGCGGCGTCGCAGCCGGAGGGCAGCATCAGCCCGTAGAGCAGCTGGCGGACGGTGACCTTGTCGCCGACGATCAGGTGGGCCTGGGAGGCGTTGTTGGCGACGATGTAGTCGCTGTACGCCTTCTGGATCGTGACCTTCTTGTCAAGGTTCAGGTTGGACTGCGCGAGCACGACCTTGGCGGTCATGATCTTCGTGGTGGAGCCGGTGGACAGCTCGGTGTCCGCCTTCTTCGTGTACAGCGTCTTGGCGTTCGCGTTGTTCATGACGTAGCCACCCTTGGCCACGATCGAGGGCGCGGTGACGGCCTGTGCGGGAGCCGCGGTGAGGGCCCCGGTCGCGAGCATTGCGCCGGACGTGACGGCGACGGCGACGGCCTTGCGGAGGCGGCGGGTGCCCTTAATGCCGGTAATCAACTGAAATACCCCGAGTCGAGTCGTAATGCCCCTGTGATGCGGCCGAGTTGGGGGTGCCAAAGCGGGTGGGGCCGCACGTGTGTGACACGTAAGTAGCACAGATGGTTGTGCGGTTGCTGGGTGCGATCTACGTCACGTCCGCATGGTGGACGCCCAAGTCGCTTGTGTACGTGTTGTATCTATGCTGTGGGCATGAGCCTGGCCGTCAAGCAGCCCCCCGCCGCCGACCGTGTCTACTCCCATGTCAAACAAGGCGTCCTGGACCGTCATTACGAGGGCGGCACGCTCCTCACCGAGGGCGAGCTGGCCGAGGCCGTGGGGGTCTCCCGCACCCCCGTGCGCGAGGCGCTGCTGCGCCTCGAGGTCGAGGGCCTGATCAAGCTCTACCCGAAGAAGGGCGCGATGGTGCTGCCCGTCTCCGCGCAGGAGATCGCGGACGTGGTGGAGACCCGGATGCTGGTCGAGGAGCACGCGGTCCGCAAGGCCGTACCCGCGTCGGCGGCGCTCGTGGCCCGGCTCCAGGAACTCCTCGACCGGCAGAAGGCCGAGGCCGCCGCCGGCGACCTGGCCGCCGCGGCCGTCACGGACCGCTGCTTCCACGCCGAGATCGTCCGCGACGGCGGCAACGGGATCCTCTCCCGCCTCTACGACCAACTGCGCGACCGACAGCTCCGCATGGGCGTCGCGATCATGCACGCGCACCCCGACCGCATCGCCAAGTCGCTGACCGAGCACGAGGAGATCCTGGACGCGCTGCGCGCCGGGGACGCCGACCGCGCGGTCGAGCTGGTGCACCGGCACGTCGACTGGTTCTCGCACCTGGCGCGGGGTGAGGTCCGATGAACCGCGCCGCCACGGGCCTGCCCGGTGATCCTCCGGGCGGCCGCCGGGCCGTCGCGGTCTGGTGCATAGGCGTCTCGGTCTACTTCGTCGCCGTCATCTTCCGTACGTCCCTGGGCGTCGCCGGACTCGACGCGGCGGAACGCTTCCATGTGGGCGCCTCCGCCCTCTCCACCTTCTCCATCCTCCAACTGCTCGTCTACGCGGGCATGCAGATACCCGTCGGCCTGCTGGTCGACCGGCTCGGCACGAAGAGGGTGCTGAGCATCGGCGCGGTGCTGTTCACCGCCGGACAAGTGGGCTTCGCCTTCTCCCCCTCGTACGGCACCGCGCTCGCCTCGCGCGCGCTGCTCGGCTGCGGGGACGCGATGACGTTCATCAGCGTGCTGCGGCTCGGCACCCGCTGGTTCCCGGTGCGGCGCGGACCGCTCATCGCACAACTCGCCGGTCTGGTCGGCATGGCGGGCAACCTCGTCTCCACGCTGGTCCTGGCCCGGCTGCTGCACGGCATCGGCTGGACCCCGGCGTTCGCGGGCAGCGCGCTGGCCGGTGCGGTCGTACTGGTCCTCGTGTTCCTGTTCCTGAAGGACCACCCCGAGGGGTACGAGCCCGAGCCCTTCCCGCACCAGGGAGCGGCGTACGTGCGGAAGCAGATCGCCGCGTCCTGGCGGGAGCCGGGGACGCGGCTGGGTCTGTGGGTGCACTTCACCACCCAGTTCCCGGCGATGGTGTTCCTGCTGCTGTGGGGGCTGCCGTTCCTTGTCCAGGCGCAGGGGCTGTCCCGCGCCACGGCCGGTGAACTGCTGACCCTGGTCGTCCTCTCCAACATGGTGATCGGACTGGTCTACGGCCAGATCGTCGCCCGGCACCACACGGCCCGGCTGCCGCTGGCGCTGGGCACGGTCGGGGCGACCGCCGTGGTGTGGGCGGTGACGCTGGTCTACCCGGGCGAACACGCGCCGATGTGGCTGCTGGTGGTGCTGTGCGCGGTGCTGGGGGCCTGTGGGCCGGCCTCGATGCTCGGCTTCGACTTCGCGCGGCCCGCGAACCCGCCCGAGCGGCAGGGGACGGCGTCCGGGATCACCAACATGGGTGGTTTCGTGGCCTCGATGACGACGTTGTTCGTGGTCGGTGTGCTGCTGGACGCGACCGATGACAACTACTCGGTGGCGTTCTCGTGCGTGTTCGTGCTGCAGGCGCTGGGGGTGAGCCAGATTCTGCGGTTGCGGGGGCGGGCGGCTCGGCGGGAGCGGGAGCGGTTGGTGGCGAGCCGGGTGGAGACGGTGCACGTGCCTGCGTAGTTCGTTCTCCCAGCCGCGCACCGCCCGTTTCCAGTCGGCAGAGAGGCTGGGCGACCTGTGGGGGTGATCGCCGTCGGCGGCTTTCCGCGCGTGCGGCGCGATTGGTCGGCCGCCGGGCGGCGATCGGGCAGTCGGCGGTGCGGCGATCAGGCAGTCGCTGGTGCGAGTGGGGCAGTCACCGTTTCGTCGGTACGAGGGTCAGGTAGGCCAGGCCCAGTACGCCTCGGTATGTCAGCCAGGCCGCGCGGTGGGTGTCGAGGCGTTCGCGGGTTTCCGGTGCCAGGGGGTGGTCGGGGTGGGCCGCCAGCCATACCTCCGTGTCCGCCTGGTACGCCGACTCGAACTCCTCCCACTCGTCCGGGCTCGCCGTCTCGGTCCACTCCGGGCGGAAGCCGGCGGACACCGCGAGGTCGGTCAGGGCCGCCAGGTCGTGATGGTCGGTGACCGAGGCGCCCGGCCACATCCGGGAGAGCTCGGCCTCCGTCGGGGTGCGCTGCCAGAAGCCCTCCCCCAGCAGGACCCGCCCGCCGTCGGCCACCAGCCGCCGCAGCTCCCGCAGGGCCGTCCAAGGATCGTCGCCCAGCGCCTGACTGGCGCCGAGGCACAGCACCACGTCGGCCGGGCCGCGCCCGGTGCCCACCGCCGACTCCTGCGCGAACTCCACCCGGCCGGCCAGTCCCCGCGCCTTGGCGGCGCCTCGCCCCCGTGCCAGATCGTCCGCGTTCAGGTCCACTCCGACCCCGCTCGCCCCCGGTACGGCGTCCAGCAGCCGGAGCATCAGCTCGCCCCAGCCGCAGCCGATGTCGAGCACGCTTGCCGGACGGGTCGCGGCGAGGCGCCGTACCATCCCCGTCGCGCGGGCCTCGGAGAGCGGGCCGTGGAAGGTGAGGCGGGTGAGACGGGGCGGGAGACCGGCGTCGTACGGCACGGTGTCAGCTGTCATGGCGGGCACGGTAGATCTCCGCGGCCGCCGGGGGACACCGAATTAGCGGCGCCCGCCGTTACTGCGTGACCGCGAAGTTCCGCAGGATCGACGCCGTCAGTTCCGGGTCGCCCTCCGCCTTCACCCGGTCCGCGACCGCGTCCGGGGTCGTGCGGCCGCAGGCCAGGCGGACGTAGGTCTCCCAGTCGAGGGTGAAGATGGCGGCGGGGCCGAGGGCGGGGGTGGCCTCCAGGGTGCCGCGGCCCTGGATGTCGATACGGATGGTGCGCAGGAACTCGACCGGCCCGTGCACATCGAAGATGACGGCCGAACTGCGCGGCGCGTTGGAGTCGTCGGCGACCACCCGGGGCAGCTCGCCGAGCAGCACGTCCCGGGCGACCTGCGCGCCCGGCGAGTCGAGGTTGCCGGGCCGCCCGAGCGCCGCCCGCAGGTCCTGCTCGTGCACCCACACGTCGAACGCGCGGTTGCGCATGGCCTGCTCGAGCGTGATCTCCTTGCCCATCGGCCCGCGTACGACGTGCCCCGGCTCCCGCGACTCGTTACGGAGCTGGCGGTTGCGGCGGATGATCGTGTACTCCAGCTCGGAGGTCATCTCGGGCGCGGTGTGGTGACGGCGGGCGTCGACCTGCATCTCCATGTAGCGCTGGTGCTCGTTGGTGATGTGGAAGAGGTCGCGCGGCAGGGTGTGGATGGGACGCGGGTCGCCGAGCATCTCGCAGTCAAGGCCGATCACATGGGAGACCACATCCCGCACCGACCAGCCCGGGCACGGGGTGCGCCGGTTCCACTCGCCTTCCACAAGGGGCGTCACCAGCTCGGATATCGCATCGATCGAGTGGGTCCAGGCGTCGGCGTAGGGCTGGAGGGTGGGATGCAGACTCACGGAACGGGACCCCTCGGCGGTCGGTACTCGGGCAGGTTGTGGCGGCGCTGCCAGCGGGAGGTGGCTGCTGTCGGCGGGTGTCTTGAGACGCTAAGTTACGCTGCTGTGAGGCACCCCGGCAGTGCTTTCGTGTGACGATCGTAGGCCCGTGTGAACGGGTCGAATGCCAGGACGGTGGTAGTGTGCGCGCCTCGCTCCTTCAAATCGATGTAAACCAGGGCGAATCGATCGAATCTCGTCGGCGGCGTGTGACCGGATTGGTGCGCGAGCAGGCCGGTGCCGATCTCGTCGTACTGCCCGAGCTGTGGACCACCGGTGCGTTCGCCTACGAGGAGTTCGCCACGGAGGCCGAGCCGCTCGAGGGCCCGACGTACGAGGCGATGGCGAAGGCGGCGAGTGACGCGGGCGTCTGGCTGCACGCCGGCTCGATCCCCGAGCGGGACCCCGAAGGTCCCCTCTACAACACGGCTCTCATCTTCTCCCCCTCCGGTGAGCTGGCCGCGGCCTACCGCAAGATCCACCGCTTCGGCTTCGACAAGGGTGAGGCGGTGCTGATGGGCGCCGGGCACGAACTCGTGACCGTCCGGCTCCCCGGAACCACGCTGGGCGTGGCCACCTGCTACGACCTCCGCTTCCCCGAACTCTTCCGCGGACTCGTCGACGCCGGGGCCGAGACACTGGTGCTCTCGGCGGGCTGGCCCGAGCGGCGACGCGCGCACTGGACGCTGCTGGCCCAGGCGCGGGCGGTCGAGAACCAGGCGTTCGTGCTCGCGTGTGGAACGGCCGGGACGCACGCCGGAGTTCCGCAGGCGGGTCACTCGATCGTGGTGGATCCCTGGGGCGAGGTGCTGGCCGAGGCGGGCGCCGGCGAGGAGATCCTCACCGTCGACTTCGACCCGGCCAAGGTCGCCGTCACCCGCGAACAGTTCCCCGCCCTCAAGGACCGCCTGCTCGGCCTGGAGCTCCCGCGCCGCTGAGACCGGCACCGGGGTGCCGACCGCTGAGCGGTCAGTCCTCCTCCCGCTCCCTCTGTGCCAGATGGATCACGCACACCGCGACCGCGACGAGCAGAGCCGGGTCCGCGTCGTCGCGCACGATGTCGACACCGTAGGTGTCCCGGAGGGTCAGCCGGCGGCGGGAGATCACCGCGAGGAGTTCGCCGTCGTACTCGATGGCGAACTCGTGGTCGAGGATCTTGCCGCTGACGTCCAGTTCGGTGCCGTCGGCCAGACGCACCCGGTAGTGATGGCGCAGCAGGGAGAGCCGCTTGCGCCTGATGGTCGCCAGGCCCTCGCCGTCCCGCTCGATCACCATGGTGTCGCGCAGCGCGAACATCTTCTGATGGATGTCGATCAGCACGCGCCCGTGGGCGTCCTTCAGCTGAAAGGTGTCGCGCAGCCGCAGGGCCTTGCCGTCGACGAGGAAGACCTTGCGGCCGTGCTCGTCCTCGATCCAGTAGTCGTCACCGATACCGAGCAGCCGGTCGTGTACGAGGAGTCTCATGCCGGTACGGTTCCCCGTCGGGCGCCGGACATCACGGTCCCGCCGGCCCGAAACCCCTCCCATGCGCGGCCGGGCCCATGCCGAGACATGGCCGGACTCCGGATTCCATCGGCCGAAAGGATGTCTCGCAGGTGAACTTCGCGCAATTCGCGTGAAAGCCGACAACCGGTGGCGGGGTCTCCGAGTCGAAGCGTGCGGAAGTCGTCAGCAGCGATCCTCGTGTTTCTCCCGGAGGCCAACCGCATGACCCGTATACCCCCTGTCGGTGCCGCCGTCGCCGCCCTTGCCCTCGGTGCGGCCCTGGCCGCACCGCTCGCCCTGGCCGGCACCGCCGCCGCGGCCACGTCCTCCGCCACCGCCGCGGTCAACCAGTACGACTGGCAGCTCACCTACAACGCGGCCGCAGGTCAGACCAACAAGGCCGCCATCACCGCGTCGCTCGCCAAGGATAAAACGGGCATCATCTATGTGATCGACGACGTCGTCCCGATCAGTGCGGGCCACGACTGCAGCTACCCTGTCAGCTCGGACCGGACCAAGGTCTCCTGCGCGGTCACCTTCGTGGACAGCGAGGACCCCTACGCCGCCCTGATCGCGAACCTCGGCGACGGGAACGACACCCTCACCTACAAGAACGCCACCGACCAGGTCTACTTTTACGCCGAGATCTCGCTCGGCGCGGGCAACGACAAGGCCACCGACTCCGGCCGCCTCGACGGCGCCTACGTATCGGGCGACGCGGGCAACGACACGATCACCGTCGGCGCGGAGGGCCTGGCCTGGGGCGGCGACGGCAACGACACGATCAACGCCGGCGGCGGCGACAACATCGTCCAGGGCGGCAACGGCGACGACACGCTGCACGGCGGCAACGGGACCCAGTACCTGTCCGGCGACGCCGGCAAGGACACGATCACCGGCGGCACCGGCGCCGACATCCTGTACGGCGGCTCGGGCAACGACGTGCTGTACGGCAACAGCGGCAACGACAAACTGTATGGCAACAGCGGCAACGACAAGCTGTACGGCGGTGCCGGCAACGACACCCTGTCCGGCGGCCCCGGCACGGATGTGGTCCGCCAGAGCTGACAACCGCTTGTCCACAGGCGCCTGTGCACTTGTCCACAGGCGCCCGAACGGCTGTCGGAGTCAGGTGGCACCCTTGAGGCCATGACCCACTCCGCGCCCCGCCGTGCCCGAGTCCGTGCCCCCGAGCTGATCGGCAAGGGCGGCTGGCTGAACACGGGCGACAAGCAGTACACCCTCGCGGACCTGCGAGGACGCATCGTGGTCCTCGATTTCTGGACCTTCTGCTGCATCAACTGCCTGCACGTCCTGGACGAGTTGCGGGAGCTGGAGGAGCGGCACCGGGACACCGTGGTGATCATCGGGGTGCACTCGCCGAAGTTCGTGCACGAGGCGGAGCACCAGGCGGTCGTCGACGCCGTGGAGCGGTACGGCGTGGAGCACCCGGTGCTCGACGACCCGGAGCTCGCCACCTGGAAGCAGTACGCGGTGCGGGCCTGGCCGACGCTGGTCGTGATCGACCCCGAGGGGTATGTCGTCGCCCAGCACGCCGGGGAGGGGCACGCGCACGCGATCGCGCGGCTGGTCGAGGAGCTGGAGGCGGAGCACGAGGCGAAGGGCACCCTGCGCCGCGGCGACGGTCCGTACGTGCCGCCGGAGCCCGAGCCGACCGCCCTGCGCTTCCCCGGCAAGGCCCTGCTGCTCCCCTCCGGGACCTTCCTGGTCAGCGACACCACCCGGCACCAGCTGGTGGAGCTGGCGGAGGACGCGGAGACGGTCGTACGGCGGATCGGCTCCGGTGCGCGCGGCTTCACGGACGGTACGGCGACCGACGCCTCCTTCAGCGAGCCGCAGGGGCTCGCGTTGCTGGACGACGGCTCGGTGGTCGTCGCCGACACCGTCAACCACGCGCTACGGCACCTGGACCTGGCCACCGGCGAGGTCACCACCCTCGCCGGCACCGGCCGCCAGTGGTGGCAGGGCTCCCCGACCTCCGGCCCGGCCCGTGAGATCGACCTGTCCTCCCCCTGGGACGTGGCCGTCTTCGGCGGCAAGGTGTGGATCGCGATGGCGGGCGTGCATCAGCTGTGGGCGTACGACCCGGAGCACGAGACGGTCGCGGTCGCCGCCGGTACCACCAACGAGGGGCTGGTCGACGGCCCGGCGGCCGAGGCCTGGTTCGCGCAGCCCTCCGGTCTCGCGGCCACGCCCGAACGCCTCTGGCTCGCCGACTCGGAGACGAGCGCCCTGCGCTGGGTCGACCTGGAGGGACACGTCCACACCGCCGTGGGCACCGGCCTCTTCGACTTCGGCCACCGGGACGGCGCGGCCGAACAGGCCCTGCTGCAGCATCCGCTGGGCGTCACCGCGCTCCCCGACGGCTCGGTCGCGGTGTCCGACACCTACAACCACGTGCTGCGCCGCTACGACCCGGCGACCGGCGAAGTCACCACACTGGCCACGGACCTGAGAGAGCCGAGCGATGCGGTGCTGGTCGGCGAGGACATCGTGGTGGTCGAGTCGGCCCGCCACCGCCTGACCCGGCTGCGGCTGCCGGAGGAGGCGGTCCGGGTGGAGTCGGTGGCCCACCGCACCCGGCGGGCGGCGACCGAGGTGGCCCCCGGCCGCCTCCGCCTGGACGTGATCTTCCAGGCCCCGGCGGGTCAGAAACTGGACACGCGGTACGGCCCGTCGACCCGTCTGCTGGTGTCCTCGACCCCGCCGGAGCTGCTGCTCAAGGGCGAGGGCGCGGACACGGACCTGACGAGGGAGCTGGACCTGAACCCGGCGGTGACCGAAGGCGTCCTGCACGTCTCGGCGATGGCCGCGAGCTGCGACGACGACCCGGATGGGGGCACCTCCCGGTCGAAGACTGGGGGAGAGTACCCGGCCTGCCATGTGCACCAGCAGGACTGGGGAGTTCCGGTTCGCCTGACAGCGGATGGGGCGGACCGGCTTCCGCTGGTCCTGGCCGGAATGGATCAGGACGCCTGAGAGCAGCGCCCCTTCAGGGGTTACCGCCTGCGCGGAGCCAGCTTGAACAGCGCCACGCCGGCCGCCACCAGCGTCGTCGCCGCCACCACCATCGCCATGCTGTTGATCCACAGCCCGGTGGCGGCCAGGGTCGCGCCACCCGCGCCGGCCGTGCCCGCGCCGATCACTCTGCCGTACATCGCTTTTCTCCTACGAGGGTTGAGGGAATCTCACGTGGCCACCCACTTCTCCTCACTGCGGCGGACCAGCCCCCACAGTGAGGTGAAGTAGACGGCGTGCTGGAAGAGGTCGTAGAGCATCTCCGGGACCATCAGCGCGGCGACCAGGACGGCCTTCGGTCCCGCTCGCCGTACGGAGACGGTCTTCTCGACGACGAAGATCAGGCCGATCGCCGTCCAGAACGGCGAGAGGCCCGGCCAGCCGTACAGCGAGGTGTACGCGGCCATGTAGGTCAGGTAGATCAGGAAGGAGAGCGCGCCGAAGCCCATCAGGAACTGCTGCATGAAGTAGCGGGCGGTGACCCGCGTCCAGCCGTAGTCGCGGAGGTTCTCCAGGGCGCCGCGCTGCCAGCGGAGCCGCTGGTGCCACAGCTTGCCCAGCGAGGGCATGACCTCGGTGGTGACCGAGCAACCCGCCGGGGACATGGCCCGGTAGCCGAGGGTCTTGACCGCCTTGGTCATCTCGTCGTCCTCGGTGAGCGAGGCGAGGCTGTAGTAGCTGGTGCCGCCGCCGAGTTCGCCGGTGCGGCGGGCCGTGCGGACCTCGCGCAGCACGCGGGCGCGGAACATCGTGCCGGTGCCGGTGAGGACCTGGGCCTTGCCGCCGGTGCGCTCCAGTTCCCAGGCGTAGCGGTGGAACTCCATGCGCTGCAGCAGGCCGAGGAAGCCGCCGCCGTCCTCGCCGTAGAAGACGCCGCCGACCGCGCCGACCTTGCGGTTGAAGGTGGCGAGGGCGGTCTCGACGAACCAGGGGTTGAGGACGGTGTCGGCGTCCTGGACCAGCAGCAGGTCGCGGTCGTCCATGTGCGGCAGCACCCAGGCGATGGCCTGGTTGAGGGCGCCGGCCTTCTTGTGGGTGTTGTCCTGGGTGTGGAAGACCTGGGCGCCGTGCTCGACGGCGATGGCGGCGGTGTCGTCGGTGCAGTTGTCGGCGACGACGATGATGAGGTCGGGGCGCCGGGTCTGCTCCCAGAGGCCGTCGATCGCGGCGGCGATACGTTCCTGCTCGTTGTGAGCGGGGATGAGGACCGCGAGCCTTGGTCTGTCGCCGGGCTCTTCCGGGGCGGCGTGGGCGCGTCGCGCGGCATGACGTCGCACGGCTCGTACCCCCCGTTCATGAAAGCCGCGGTGGGACCGGATGGCGATATTCCGGACCCGTCAGTGATCCACAGTCTTCACGAAACTCCTACAACTTCGGTAGTTGAATCCTGTAACGGATTGCTCACGGTTGCCTGTGATCGCCCTGTGGGTGCAGCTGTGTCCCTTACGCGCCTTACCTGTGGTTACACCCCGTACTGGCGCGGACCTAGCCCTCCAGGAACGCGATCAGCGCGTCCGCCAGCAGGAACGGGTCGTCGGCGCCGCACAGTTCGCGGGCGCTGTGCATGGAGAGGATGGCCGTGCCGATGTCGACGGTCCGGATGCCGTGGCGGGCCGCGGTGATCGGGCCGATCGTGGTGCCGCAGGGCATGGAGTTGTTGGAGACGAAGGTCTGGAAGGGGACCCCGGCCCTGTCGCAGGCGGCGGCGAAGATCGCGCGGCCCGCACCGTCCGTGGCGTAGCGGTTGTTGACGTTGACCTTGAGGATCGGGCCGCCGTTGACACGGGGGTGGTGCGTCGGGTCGTGGCGCTCCGCGTAGTTGGGGTGGACGGCGTGGCCGGTGTCGGAGGAGAGACAGACGGTGGCCGCGAAGGCCCGCGCCCGGTCCTCGTACGATCCGCCGCGCGCCAGCACCGAGCGCTCAAGGACGCTGCCGAGCAGCGGCCCGTCCGCGCCGGTGTCCGACTGGGAGCCGGTCTCCTCGTGGTCGAAGGCGGCGAGGACCGGGATGCCGGGGAGCGCGGAGCCGTTCGTCGCGGCGGCCGCCAGCGCCGCCGTGCCGGCGTGCACGGACAGCAGGTTGTCCATCCGGGGCCCGGCCAGCAGCTCCTGGTCGCGGCCCAGGTAGGCCGGGGGTTCGACGGCGTAGGTCATCAGGTCCCAGCCGGTGACCGAGCCGGCCGGCAGCCCCGACTCCTGCTCCAGGAAGGCGATCAGGTCGCCGTCGCGGACGTCGTCGCCGAGGCCCCAGATCGGCTGCAGATGGCGCTGCTTGTCGAGCTTGAGCCCCTCGCTGTTGACCGCGCGGTCCAGGTGGATGGCGAGCTGGGGCACGCGCAGCAGCGGCCGGTGCACGTCGACCAGGCGGCTGGAGCCGTCCCGCAGGCTGAGCCGGCCGGCCAGGCCCAGGTCCCGGTCGAGCCAGGAGTTCAGGAGCGGTCCGCCGTAGATCTCCACGGCGACCTGGCGGAAGCCGTGCGCCCCGCTGTCGGGCCGCGGCTTGACGCGCAGGTTCGGGGAGTCGGTGTGCGCGCCGACGATCCGGAACGGCGTGTGGGGCGCGGCGCCCTCGGGGACGTACCAGGCGATGATCGCGCCGCCGCGCAGCACGTACTTGCCGCCCGTCGTCCCGTCCCAGGCGTCCGTCTCCGCGACCTGCCGGAACCCGGCCTTCTCCAGCCGCTCGGCGGCGTTCGCCACGGCGTGGTACGGCGTCGGGCTCGCCGCGAGGAAGGACATCAGGTCGTCGGTGTGGCCGCGGTCGAAGCGAGAGGGTGCGGATGCGCTCATGTGCCTCACCTTAACGACGTACGGAGGCCCGCTCCCCTGATGGGGACCGGGCCTCCGTGACGGATCAGTGGAGGGGAACGGTCAGAAAGCCGCCTCGTCCAGCTCCATCAGGTCGAGGTCGACGCCGGCCGCGATCTTGCGGGCCAGGGTGACGCCCGGCAGCACGTTGGCCGCGAAGAACTTCGCCGCCGCGATCTTGCCGGTGTAGAACGGCTTGTCCTTGCTCGACGCCGTCTCCAGCTTCTCGGCGGCGACCGCGGCGCCCTTGAGCAGCAGGTAGCCGACGATCACGTCGCCGGAGGCGAGCAGCAGACGGGAGGTGTTCAGGCCCACCTTGTAGATGTTCTTGACGTCCTGCTCGGTGGCCGCGAGGTCGGTCAGCATCAGGCCGACGATCGCCTCCAGCTCGACGGCCGCCTTCGCCAGGTGCTCACGGGCGCCCGCCAGGTCCTCGCCGCCGGTGCCGAGCGCGAGGAACTTCTTGATGTCCTCGGCGAGGGAGTTGAGGGCCGCGCCCTGGTTGCGGACGATCTTCCGGAAGAAGAAGTCCTGGCCCTGGATCGCGGTGGTGCCCTCGTACAGGGTGTCGATCTTGGCGTCGCGGATGTACTGCTCGATCGGGTACTCCTGCAGGAAGCCGGAGCCGCCGAAGGTCTGCAGCGACTGGGCGAGCTGCTCGTAGCCCTTCTCGGAGCCGTAGCCCTTGACGATCGGCAGGAGCAGGTCGTTGAGCGCGTGCTCGGCGGAGGCGTCCTCGCCGGTGGCCTCCTTGACCGCGATCGCGTCCTGGACGGAGGCGGTGTAGAGGACGAGCGCGCGCATGCCCTCGGCGTACGCCTTCTGCGTGATCAGCGAGCGGCGCACGTCGGGGTGGTGGGTGATGGTGACCTTGGGCGCGGTCTTGTCGCCGAAGGCCGCGAGGTCGGAACCCTGGACGCGCTCCTTGGCGTACTCAAGGGCGTTGAGGTAGCCGGTCGAGAGCGTGGAGATGGCCTTCGTGCCGACCATCATCCGGGCGAACTCGATGATCCGGAACATCTGGCGGATGCCCTCGTGCTTGTCGCCGATCAGCCAGCCCTTGGCCGGGTGGCGGTCGCCGAAGGTCATCTCGCAGGTGTTGGAGGCCTTCAGGCCCATCTTGTGCTCGACGTTCGTGGCGTAGACGCCGTTGCGCTCGCCCAGCTCGCCGGTCTCGAAGTCGAAGAGGTACTTCGGGACCAGGAAGAGGGAGAGGCCCTTGGTGCCGGGGCCGGCACCCTCGGGACGCGCCAGCACGTAGTGGAGGATGTTCTCCTCCATGTCGTGCTCACCGGAGGTGATGAAGCGCTTCACGCCCTCGATGTGCCAGGAGCCGTCCTCCTGCCGGACCGCCTTGGTGCGGCCGGCGCCGACGTCCGAACCCGCGTCGGGCTCGGTGAGCACCATGGTCGAACCCCAGGTCCGGTCCACGGCGAGCTGCGCCCACTTCTGCTGCTCCTCGGTGCCCTCGTCGAAGAGGATCCGGGCGAACGCCGGGCCGGAGGAGTACATCCACACGGCCGGGTTGGCGCCGAGCACCAGCTCCGCGTACGCCCAGATCAGCGACGGCGGGGCGGTGGTGCCGCCGATCTCCTCGGGCAGGCCGAGGCGCCAGTACTCGGAGTCCATGAAGGCCTTGTAGCTCTTCTTGAAGGACGCCGGGACCGGCGCGGTGTTGGTCTCCGGGTCGAAGACCGGCGGGTTGCGGTCGGCGTCGGCGAAGGACTCGGCCAGCTCGTTCTCGGCGAGCCGGGTCAGCTCCTCCAGGACGCTCTTCGCGGTGTCGGTGTCCATCTCGCCGAACGGGCCGGTGCCGTACAGCTTGTCGCGGCCGAGCACTTCGAACAGGTTGAATTCGATGTCGCGGAGGTTGGACTTGTAGTGCCCCATGGTGACGGCTCCGTATCCGGATCGGCGAGGCACTGAATCCTCGCGCAAGCTTTCACATACCAACGAGTAGCTCCGATGATGCTACCCGTCGGTAATAAGAAGCAACCCCCATCCGGTGAAGTGTGAGATGGGTCTACCTTCTCGCGGAACCCGCGTGCCTCGGTAGGCTTGCCCGCATGTATGGATACGGCCAGCCCATGGACGGTGGGGCCGCTCAGCAGCAGTACGCCCAGCCGCAGCAGCAGATGCCGGGCGGCCATGGCGGATACGGCCAGCAGCCGCCGCTCTATCCCGAGCCGTCCCCGCCCTCGCTCGCGGACGCGGTGCGGGCCTTCACCACCGGTCAGGTGACCGCCGAGGACTTCCAGCAGGTCTTCGCCACGTCCAAGGTGTACTGCCCGCGCGGTGACAACCCCGGCTTCCTCGCCCTGCACAACACCCAGCAGCCGGTGATCCCGATGTTCACCTCGCTGAAGGAGTTGCGCCGGTACGCGGGCAAGGAGTCCAAGTACTTCGTCATCACCGGTGCGGAGGTCATCGACCTCCTACCGACAGGCTACGGCTTCGTCCTCGACATGGAGGGCGAGCACCGGATGGTCTTCGACTCGAAGGCGGTCGAGCAGATGGTGGAGTTCGCGATGCGGCGGATGTACGGCTAGCCGCCCTCGCTCCGCGGACGACGGAGCCGTACTCCTGAATGTCCCCTTCCGGTCGTCGGGCTCGCCTACTGTGCCCGCGTGACCGAGATCGACTCCTCGCCGCTGGTCCTCCATGGCCGGCGGCGTTCTGCTGCGCGGCTGCGGTCCGGCGTACTGCTGCTGGAACAGGGCGGGGTGCGGCGCCGGATACCCGTGGCCGCGATCGAACGCGTGGACGTGCGTGGCCGCAGGGGGCGAGCTCTGGCAGTCGTCCTGACCTCGCGCGATCCTCGTCCGGACCCGCCCGGGTACGTCCTCGTCGCCCGAAGCAGCCCGGTTGTAAGGGATTTCGCCGAGGTACTGCGCCGTGCGCTGCCCGCACGGGACACCGCTGAGCCGGACTCCGGCGGGGCGGCGCTGGTGTCCGTGGAACCGATGGAGCGCCCGGGGCTGGAACCTCGGCCGGTGGCCCTCGCGGCGCTCGGCGTCGCCTACGCGCTGATCGCGGTCGCGCTGGTGGCGCGCGGCCCGGGTGAGCGGGCCACCGTCTCCTGGGGGGTCGGCGTCCCCGCGGTGCTCGCGCCGGGCGTGGCCGCGCTGGTGGCCGGTGTGCGGTACGCGCGCGATGCCGTTGTGCTGCGTGCCCGGGGGATCACGGTCGAGGGGCGCCTGGAGTACTCGTACGGGACCGGCTCCGGCGAGGACGCGATCACGCACTACGTCTACTCCTACGTCGACGCCCATGGTGTGCGGCGCAGCCGCAGCGGTACGGAGGGCGGTGCGCGGGAGGTCGAGATCGTGTACGACCCCGAGGATCCGGAGGGCACCACCAAGGTCGGGCGCAGGACCGGGTGGCAACTGGCCGGCGGTGTGCTCGGCGCGGGGCTGCTCGGACTGCCCATGATCCTCGTCGGCCTCGGCATGGTGGCGATCGCGCTGGATGCGCTGCGCGCCTGACGGCGATCCGGGAATGTTCGCCGGCTGCACTCCGTTAGGGGTGGCAGAAAGTTCAACGCTCAACTAAAGTGGGCGCACAAGGAGGAGCCAACATGCCTGCAGTGACCGTCGAGAACCCGTTGACCCTGCCCCGAGTGGCCGCACCGGCCGACGCCGTGGCCCGTCCCGTGCTCGCCGTCACGACCGCGCCGAGCGGTTTCGAGGGCGAGGGCTTCCCGGTGCGCCGGGCGTTCGCGGGGATCAACTACCGCCACCTCGACCCGTTCATCATGATGGACCAGATGGGCGAGGTGGAGTACGCGCCGGGCGAGCCCAAGGGCACCCCCTGGCACCCGCACCGCGGCTTCGAGACCGTCACCTACATCATCGACGGCGTCTTCGACCACCAGGACAGCAACGGCGGCGGTGGCACCATCACCAACGGTGACACCCAGTGGATGACGGCCGGTGCCGGCCTGCTCCACATCGAGGCCCCGCCGGAGTCCCTGGTCGTGTCCGGCGGTCTCTTCCACGGCCTCCAGCTGTGGGTGAACCTCCCGGCCAAGGACAAGATGATGGCGCCGAGGTACCAGGACATCCGCGGCGGCCAGGTCCAGCTGCTGACGTCCCCCGACGGCGGTGCGCTGCTGCGCGTCATCGCGGGCGAACTGGACGGCCACGCCGGCCCCGGCATCACGCACACGCCGATCACGATGATCCACGCGACGCTCGCCCCCGGCGCGGAGATCACGCTCCCGTGGCGTGAGGACTTCAACGGCCTGGCGTACGTGATGGCCGGCAAGGGCTCGGTGGGCGCCGAGCACCGCCCGATCCACCTGGGCCAGACCGCCGTCTTCGGCGCGGGGTCCTCGCTGACCGTCCGCGCGGACGAGCGGCAGGACTCGCACACGCCCGACCTGGAGGTCGTGCTCCTCGGCGGACAGCCGATCCGTGAGCCCATGGCCCACTACGGCCCGTTCGTCATGAACACCAAGGACGAGCTCATGCAGGCCTTCGAGGACTTCCAGAAGGGCCGCCTGGGCACGGTCCCGGCGGTGCACGGCATGTCCGAGAGCGGCCCGCAGGCGTAATCGGCCGCCACGGCACCTCCCCGGTGGGCGGACCCGCGGGTCCGCCCACCGGGGCCGGTTCACCCACCGGGGCCGGTCCGCCCACCGGGGCCGGTTCACCCACCGGGAGGTGCCCGGCAGGACAGCCGCCGACCGGGCGTGATCCGCTGGTCCCGTGTCGCTGCTGCCCGAGTCCGTGCGCCGGTTCGCCGCCTGGTGTGCCGTGCTGCTGCTGGCCGCCGGCGTCGGCTGGGTCGGGGTCCGGCTCTGCGCGGAGTTCCGTACCGCGGTGACACCCGTGCTGCTCGCGCTGCTCGGCACCGCGCTGCTCGGGCCGCTGTACCGGTGGCTCGTACGGGCCGGGATGCACCGGTCCCTCGCCGCCGGGCTCACCTGTGTCGCGGTCGTCGCCGTCGTCGGCGGCGCCGTCTACATCGTCGTCGCCGCGCTCGTCGAGACCGGCGACGAGATCGTCGCCTCGCTGAAGCACGCGGCGAAGTCGGTCGCCGAGCACTTCGGGGCCGCCGGGACCTCGCTCGGCGACCTGGCGGGCAGCGCCAAGGACCTGCTCGCCAAGTTCGGCGGGACGGCCGCCTCGAACGTCATCAGCGGCGTGAGCGTGGTCGGCGAGTCCATCGCGATGGCCGTGCTCGCGCTGCTGCTCGTCTTCTTCTTCCTGCGCGACTCCCACCTCTTCGTCGACACGCTCCGGGCCGTGGCGCCCGGCGGCAGCGCCGACATGCTGGAGGCCATGGCCCGCCGTGCCTTCGAGGGCATCGAGGGGTTCATGCGGGGCACCACCGTCATCGCCCTCATCGACGCCACCTGCATCGCGATCGGCCTGCTGATCCTCCGGGTCCCGGGGGCGGTCGGACTCGGCGCGCTCGTCTTCGTCGGCGCCTACATCCCCTACCTCGGCGCGTTCCTCTCCGGCGCGGTGGCCGTACTGGTCGCCCTCGCCGACCGCGGCTTCGTCATCGCGCTGTGGGCGCTCGGAGTCGTCCTCGCCGTGCAGGTGCTGGAGGGGCATGTGCTGCAGCCGGTGATCCAGAGCCGGACCGTGCAGATGCACCCGGCGGTGGTGATGCTGGCGATCACGGCCGGAGCCTCCGTCGCCGGGATCCTGGGCATGCTGCTGGCCGTACCGCTCACCGCGGCCGCGTTCGGGGTCGTGCACGAACTACGCGCCCGGTACGCGACCACCCCCTAGCCTTCGCTCCCGTCGGCCCTTGCTCCCGCCAGCCTTCGCTCCCGCCAGCCTTGCTCCCGCGGGGCCTTGCTCCCGCCAGCCTTCGCTCCCGCCAGCCTTGCTCCCGCGGGGCCTTGCTCCCGCCGGCCCTCGCTCCCGCGGGGCCCCGCTCGCGCTGGGCCCCGCTCTCGTCGGCTCTCGCTCTCGCTGGCCCCCCGCTCTCGCTGGGCCCCGCTCCCGTCGGCCCCCGCTCCCGCTAGCCCTCACCCTCGTACGGCTCGGCGCTCTCGTCACTCTCGTGCAGTTCGAACCAGATGCTCTTGCCCTGTCCGCGCGGGTCGACGCCCCATGCGTCCGCGAGGAGTTCGATCAGGACCAGGCCGCGGCCGGAGGAGGCCAGTTCGCCGGGGCGGCGCTTGTGCGGGAGGTCGTCGCCGGCGTCCGTGACCTCGACGCGGAGCCGGCGCCCGGGGGTGTGCTCGGAGACCTCGGCGAGCAGCAGCGCGTCCGTGTCGGTGTGGACCAGCACGTTCGTGAGCATCTCGGAGACCAGCAGCACCGCCGAGTCGAGCTGGTCGGGCGAGCCCCAGTCGTGCAGCAGCTCGCGCAGGTGCTGGCGGGCCTCGGCGATCCGCTCGGGCTCGTCCTGGGCCACCGAGAGGAGTGTGCGGCGGACCCGGGCCCGTACGGCGAGGGGCTCGTCGCCGTGGCCGGTGCCCGGCCGGGACAGCAGCAGGACCGCGATGTCGTCCTCGCGGCGGTCGGCCAGCGGCCCGGTGGTGTGGTGCGAGGAGGGGCCGTGCACGGCTTGGACCAGCGCGTCGGCCAGTTTCTCCAGGTCGCCGGAGTGCTCCTCCATGGTCGCCCGGATCCGCTGCCAGCCGCTCTCGATGTCGTGGCCGCCGGTCTCGATCAGGCCGTCGGTGCAGATCATCATCGTCTCGCCGGGTTCGAGGGCGAACCGGGTCGTCGGATAGTCGGCGTCGGGGTCGATGCCGAGCGGCAGCCCGCCCGCCGTCGGCCGCCGCAGCACGGTGCCGTCGGCCATCCGGATCGCCGGGTCGAGATGGCCCGCGCGGGCGATCTCCAGGACCCCGGTCACCGGGTCCGCCTCGACGTACAGGCAGGTCGCGAAGCGCAGGTCGGCGTCGTCCTCGTCGTGGCCGATCCCGTGCATCCCGTGCAGGAAGCGGGAGGCCCGGGAGAGGACCGCGTCCGGGCGGTGGCCCTCGGAGGCGTAGGCGCGCAGCGCGATCCTGAGCTGGCCCATCAGGCCCGCCGCGCGGACGTCATGGCCCTGGACGTCGCCGATGACGAGGGCGTAGCGGCCGGAGGGCAGCGGGATCATGTCGTACCAGTCGCCGCCCACCTGGAGCCCGCCGCCGGTCGGTATGTAGCGGGCGGCCACCTCCATGCCGGGGATCTCGGGGCCCAGCGTCGGCAGCATGGAGCGCTGGAGCCCGTCCGTCAGCTCCCGCTCCGAGTCGGCGATCCCGGCCCGGGACAGGGCCTGCGCCAGCATCCGGGCCACCGTGGTGAGCACGGAGCGCTCGTCGGGGGTGAACGACACCGGGTAGGTGAAGCCCGCCATCCAGGCGCCCATGGTCCGCCCGGCCACCGTCAGCGGCAGGAAGGCCCAGGACTTCCGGCCGAACCGCTCGGCCAGCGGCCAGGTCACCGGGTAGCGGGACTGGTACTGCTCGGGGGAGGAGAGATACACGGCGCGGCCGGTCCGTACGACCTCCGCCGCCGGGTAGTCGGTCTCCACCGGCATGCTGGTGAACGGGCTGTCCGCGTCGATCTGCTGACCGTGGTGGCCGATCATCGTCAGCCGGTCGCCCTTGGCCTCGAAGACGACCAGCCCGTCCGGGGAGAACCCGGGCATCGACAGGCCCGCGGCGACCCGCAGCACCTCCTCCGTGGACCGCGCCTCGGCCAGCGCCCGGCCCGCGTCGAGCAGGAACGCCTCCCGGGAGCGCCGCCAGTCACCCGTGACCGAATGCCGGGCAACGGTGCCGGGGGCCGGCTCGGTGACCTCCTGGAGGGTGCCGGTCACCCGGTACACGCGCTCCTCGGAGTCGTACACAGGTCTGAAACGGCTGCGGACCGTACGGATCAGCCGGCCCCGCTCGTCCATCACCCGCAGCCGGACCTCCGCAAGGGTGCCCTCGACGGCGGCCAGCCGGGTGATGCTGGCGTTCTCGTTCCAGTCGACAGGGTGGAAACGGGACCTGACCACGGCTTCCGACAGGAGGGACGGTTCGGCCGGCAGCCCGATGAGCCGGGCGGTCTCCGCGTCCGTGGTGACCAGTCCGGTGGCGGTGTCCCAGTGCCACAGCCCGGTCGCGAGGGCGGCGAGGACGTCCTCCACGGCGGGCAGGGGCTCGCCAGTTCGCATTGCCCCACTTTAAGAAGAGCGGATCGGAAAATGCTACCGATCATCGACCTGGTAATGAGGAGAGTCGGCCTTGGGGGGCCCGGTACGCTGGGTGGTGTTTCACGTGAAACACGGCTGATCCCCATGGCTGACACCACACCCCGATCCGCGAAGGCTGGATGAACCACGATGCATCGGTACAGGTCCCACACCTGCGGCGAGCTCCGCTCCTCTGACGTCGGCACCGACGTCCGGCTGAGTGGCTGGCTGCACAATCGGCGCGACCTGGGCGGCATCCTCTTCATCGATCTGCGCGATCACTACGGCATCACCCAGTTGGTGGCGCGTCCGGGCACTCCCGCCTACGAGGCCCTGGACAAGGTCAGCAAGGAATCGACCGTACGGGTCGACGGCAAGGTCGTCTCCCGTGGCACCGAGAACATCAACCCCGATCTGCCCACCGGCGAGGTCGAGGTCGAGGTCGGCGAGGTCGAGCTGCTCGGCGCGGCGGCCCCGCTGCCGTTCACGATCAACGCCGAGGACGGGGTCAACGAGGAGCGGCGCCTGGAGTACCGCTTCCTGGACCTGCGCCGCGAGCGCATGCACCGCAACATCATGCTGCGTACGGCCGTGATCTCGGCCATCCGCCACAAGATGACGGCGCTGGGCTTCAACGAGATGGCGACGCCGATCCTGTCGGCGACCTCCCCCGAGGGCGCCCGCGACTTCGTCGTCCCCTCCCGGCTCAACCCGGGCAAGTTCTACGCCCTGCCGCAGGCCCCGCAGCAGTTCAAGCAGCTGCTGATGATCTCCGGCTTCGACCGCTACTTCCAGATCGCACCCTGCTTCCGCGACGAGGACGCCCGCGCCGACCGCTCGCCGGGCGAGTTCTACCAGCTCGACGTCGAGATGAGCTTCGTCGAGCAGGAGGACGTCTTCCGTCCGATCGAGCGGCTGATGACCGAGCTGTTCGAGGAGTTCGGCGGTGGCCGCCATGTCACCTCGCCGTTCCCGCGGATCCCGTTCCGCGAGGCGATGCTGAAGTACGGCTCCGACAAGCCGGACCTCCGCGCCCAGCTGGAGCTCGTCGACATCACCGACATCTTCGAGGGCTCGGAGTTCAAGGCCTTCGCCGGCAAGCACGTGCGCGCCCTTCCGGTGCCGGACGTCTCCGCGCAGCCCCGCAAGTTCTTCGACCAGCTCGGTGACTACGCCGTCTCGCAGGGCGCCAAGGGCCTCGCCTGGGTCCGCGTCGCCGAGGACGGCTCCCTCTCCGGCCCGATCGCCAAGTTCCTCACCGAGGACAACGTCGCCGAGCTGACCAAGCGGCTCCAGCTGGCCGCCGGTCACGCCGTGTTCTTCGGTGCGGGCGAGTTCGACGAGGTCTCGAAGATCATGGGCGCGGTGCGGGTCGAGGCCGCCAAGCGCGCCGGGCACTTCGAGGAGGGCGTCTTCCGGTTCTGCTGGATCGTCGACTTCCCGATGTACGAGAAGGACGAGGACACCGGCGCGATCGACTTCTCGCACAACCCGTTCTCCATGCCGCAGGGCGGCCTGGAGGCGCTGGAGACCCAGGACCCGCTGGACATCCTGGGCTGGCAGTACGACATCGTCTGCAACGGCGTCGAGCTGTCCTCCGGCGCGATCCGGAATCACGAGCCCGAGATCATGCTCAAGGCCTTCGAGATCGCGGGCTACGACCGGGAGACCGTCGAGGACAAGTTCGCCGGCATGCTCCGCGCGTTCCGCTTCGGCGCCCCGCCGCACGGCGGTATCGCCCCGGGCGTGGACCGCATCGTCATGCTGCTCGCCGACGAGCCCAACATCCGCGAGACCATCGCCTTCCCGCTCAACGGCAACGCCCAGGACCTGATGATGGGCGCGCCGACCGAGCTGGAGGAGGCCCGCCTGCGCGAGCTGCACCTCTCCGTCCGGAAGCCGCAGCCGAAGTAACCCGAGATTCTCATGAGGGCCGGAAATCGCCGTAGATTTCCGGCCCTCTTCCGTTGTCCCGGCCCGCGTCTTCAGATTTCTTGGTTGGCCACAGGTCATTCCCATAGCCCGGACAGCCTTCTTACCTAGCGTCCCGATCATGACGGGAACACAGAAACCAGCACACAAAAGGGATCTGACGCGACGCAAGGTCGTGGTGACGGGCGGTGCGGCCGTGGCCGTCGTGGGCGTCGGCGGCACGCTCGCCGCCAGCGCCTTCGCGGACGAGTCCACGACGTCCACGAAGGCCACGGCGTCGGCTTCCGCAGAGGCCTGCTACAAGCTCACCTCGGAGACCACCGAGGGTCCCTACTACATCGACGCGGACAAGATCCGCCGGGACATCACCGAGGACAAGGAGGGCATCCCGCTCACCCTGAGCCTCCGTGTGATCGACTCGGAGACCTGCAAGCCGGTGCGCAACGCGGCGGTCGACATCTGGCACTGCGACGCCCTCGGCATCTACTCGGGCTACGAGAGCCTGTCCACCGGCGGCGGCTCCGCCCCCTCGGACGCCCCCTCCGGCACCCCCACGGACACCCCCACCGGCGAACCCCCGTCCGGCGCGCCCTCCGGCGGCACCGGCGGCGGCCAGCACGAGGACCCCACCAGCGACACCCGCTACCTGCGCGGCACCTGGAAGACCGACAAGCACGGCCGGGTGAGCTTCAAGACCATCTTCCCGGGCTGGTACCGGGGCCGCTGTGTGCACATCCACGTCAAGGTGCACGTGGACGGTGAGTGGACGGACGCCGGCTACGAGGGCGGGCACACCTGCCACACCGGCCAGTTCTTCTTCGACGAGGCGTCGGTCATCGCCTCGGCGGCCGTCGACCCGTACTCCACCAGCACCACCGAGCGCACCACGCTCACCGAGGACACGATCTACGACCAGTCCGGCACCCAGGGCGGTCTCCTCAAGCTGGAGTACCACAAGAAGAACATCGCGAAGGGCGTCCGCGCCTCCATCACGGTCGGCGTCGAGCCCGACGCGACGCACGAGGGCACGGACGACTCGGTCCAGCCGGGCGCGTCGGCATCCGCCACGTCCAGCTGATCCACCCCGCACTCCCGGAAACCGGAAAAGGCGTCGTACTCGGTTACGGCGCCTTTTCCGCAGTTTTTCAGAGACATGTCCGGTGACTCCGGCGGCGGTTTCCGGCCTTAATGCCCCGCGCTGGAAGAAGAGTGCCTTTTTCTCAGCTCGCTCCCAGCTTTCTTACCTAGCTTCCAGCCGCATGACAGACAACGAAAAGCTGAGCGAGCGGCGTCCGGACGACCCGACCCGGCGCAAGGTGGTCACCGTGGGCGCGGGTGCCGTCGCCGCGGTGGGTCTGGGCGGGGCGTTCGCGGCGAACGCGGTCGCGGGGGAGAGAAACGAGCCCCGGCACGGGCACCGGCCGGCGCCGCCCGAGGACTGCTACCGACTCACCTCGGAGACCACCGAGGGCCCCTACTACATCGACGCGGACAAGATCCGCCAGGACATCACCGAGGACCGTACGGGCATCCCCATGACCCTCGCCCTGCGGGTGATCGACACCGAGACCTGTCGCCCGGTGCGCAACGCGGCGGTGGACATCTGGCACTGCGACGCGATCGGCTACTACTCGGGCTACGAGGCGGCCAGCGGCGGCGGTGGCGGCGGCGGTCCCGCGCCGACGGGCTCCCCGACCGGCACGCCGACCGACACCCCCACCGGTCCCCCGCCCGGCGGCGGTGGCGGCGGCCACCAGGACCCCACCGACGACAAGCGCTACCTGCGCGGCACCTGGCGCACCGACCGGCACGGCCATGTCACCTTCAAGACGATCTTCCCGGGCTGGTACCGGGGCCGCTGTGTGCACATCCACGTCAAGGTGCACGTGGACGGTGAGTGGACGGACGCCGGCTACGAGGGCGGGCACACCTGCCACACCGGCCAGTTCTTCTTCGACGAGGAGTCGGTCATCGCGACGACGACCGTCGACCCCTACGCCACCAACACCACCGAGCGCACCACGCTCACCGAGGACACGATCTACGACCAGTCCGGCACCCAGGGCGGTCTGCTGAAGCTCCGCTACCGCAAGGACGACATCGCCAAGGGCGTCCTGGGCTCGATCACCGTGACCGTGGACTCCGACGCCACCAACGACGGCGAGGACAGCGGCCCGGCCCCGTCGGCCTCGGCGAGCTGACCTGAGGACGGGCGGCCGGTGCGTCCGTCGTCGCACCGGCCGCCCCGCGGAGGTCAGGAGAGGGACTTGTACGCGCCCCAGCCGGAGGCGATCTTCACCCGCGCCCCGAACGACCCCTTGCCGTCACCGCTGTTGCGGTGGAGGTTGCCGGAGGTGTCACGGGAGACCAGGTCGGGCCTGCCGTCGCCGGTGATGTCACCCACCCCGACCACGGAGTTGTACGACCCGCCCCACGCGCCGAACAGCTTCACCCGCGCCTTGAAGGTGCCCTTGCCGGAGAAGGCGCCGGTGCGGGCGTCCAGTTGGTATGCCGGCCCGCCCGAGGAGCTGAGGGTGAGCAGGTCGCCGAGGCCGTCCGGGGTGCCCGACGCGCGAGGGTCCCCTGCCCTCGCACAAGTGAGCGGACTTTACCAGTGCTTGGGATACGGACGCGGGGTCAGGTGTCGTACCGGCCGTCCCACGGCTCGCCGAAGCCCAGGTGGTCCGGGTAGAGCTCGGCCCAGGGGCCGTCGTCGTCCTCCTTGGCGACCAGCCCGAAGAACACGCCGTCGACGGTGAGCTGGAACGGACGTATGGCGATGTCCGTGTACGTCCGCCGGGGCAGGCTGCGCAGCATGGTCGCGAGCTGGGCGCGGGCCCGGGCCAGCACCGAGCCGGCACCGTCCGGGGCCCGCTGCTGCTCGGCCCAGCTGCCCGCGCACCAGATCTGCGAGTCGCGGTAACGGCCCTCGGCGTCGAACAGATGGACCACCGAGTAGAGCCGCTTCTGCTCCTCCCAGCCCTCGTCGAGCCGGAACCCCTCGGGGAACGCGTACGTGACCGACGCCAGGAACTGTCCATCGGCGTAACGGCCGATCGCCTCGGTACGGCCGTGGGGCTCGTAGGCGATCGGGATGAGCTCAGGGGGTGCCATGGCGAAACCATACGGATGTGTCGTGGGCATGGAGGAGTTGGGGGCGGCCCGGTGCCACCGGTCCGGCCGGCGGGGAACGGCTGCCCGGGTCAACTTTCGCCGCTCGCCCGTGAGACGGACACCGCACGGCAGGAAAATTCACGGCAACCTTTCGGATCTCCACAACCACAGAGGAGTGGTGAGCCCGTCACGCGGGCTCGCCCCCAAGATCCGGAAGTACGTAAGGACTCCCCTGTGGCCTCTGTCTCTCACCGCCGGTCCCTCCGTAAGCGCCGTACCCTCGTCGTCTCCGCCGCCGTCGTGGCGGCCGGGGTCGGTGCCGGTGCGCTGGTGCTGAGCGCGAACGCGTCCGGCGTCGATCTGTACCACCAGACGCTCGCCGCCAAGGACGGCTGGGCGTCGTCCGGTTCCGGTACGACCGGTGGGGCGAAGGCCGACTCCGCGCACACCTTCACCGTCTCCACCCACGCCCAGCTGGTGAAGGCGCTCGGGTCGGTCTCCGACACCACCCCGCGCATCATCAAGATCAAGGGCACCATCGACGCCAACACCGACGACTCCGGCAAGAAGCTGACCTGCGCCGACTACGCGGCGGGCACGGGGTACTCGCTCACCTCGTACCTGAAGGCCTTCGACCCGTCGACGTACGGCCGTTCCAAGCTGCCCTCCGGCACCCAGGAGTCCGCCCGGGCCGCCGCGCAGAAGAAGCAGGCGGCGAACATCGTCTTCAAGGTG
Organism: Streptomyces sp. NPDC048277; assembly: GCF_040652235.1. Classification (NCBI taxonomy): domain Bacteria; kingdom Bacillati; phylum Actinomycetota; class Actinomycetes; order Kitasatosporales; family Streptomycetaceae; genus Streptomyces; species Streptomyces sp. NPDC048277. Next base: position 165,264 of record NZ_JBEZLQ010000014.1, on the reverse strand, counting down.
CCGGCCAACACCACGATCGTCGGCGTCCCGGGCACCAACGCCGGCATCACCGGTGGCATGCTGCAGATCCAGAAGGTCGACAACGTCATCGTCCGCAACCTGACGTTCTCCGACACCGAGGACTGCTTCCCCCAGTGGGACCCCACCGACGGCGACAGCGGCAACTGGAACTCCGAGTACGACTCGGTCACCCTGCGCGGCGCCACCCATGTCTGGGCCGACCACAACACGTTCAGCGACGCCGGGCACTTCGACAGCACCAACCCGAAGTACTACGGCCGTGAGTACCAGGTCCACGACGGCGAACTCGACATCACCAAGAGCTCGGACCTGGTGACCGTCGAGCAGAACCGGTTCACCAGCCACGACAAGACGATGCTGATCGGCAGCAGCGACAGCGAGCCCGGCGGCAAGCTGCGCGTCACCCTGCACCACAACGTCTGGAAGGGCATCGTCCAGCGCGCCCCGCTGACCCGCGTCGGCCAGGTGCACCTCTACAACAACGTCTACGACGTCACGCCCCTCAACGGCTACGCCCTGCAGTACAGCATCAACTCGCGCGCCAAGGCCCAGGTCGTGGCCCAGAACAACTTCTGGACCGTGCCCAGCTCCATCAAGGTCTCCAAGCTGCTCAGCGGCGACGGCACCGGCTCGGTCGCGGGCAGCGGCAACCTCGTCAACGGCACGACGACCGACCTCGTCGCCGCCTACAACGCCGCGAGCTCGAAGAAGATCAAGACGACGGTGAACTGGACGCCGACCCTGACGGCGGGCCTGGAGAGCAGCGCGAAGAACCTGCCGGCGGAGCTGGCGAAGACGGCGGGGGCCGGGGTGCTCACCGCGAGCTGAGGATTTCTCCCGGCCGCCGGAGCGCTGGTGCTGGGTTTGCTGAGCTGAGTGTGTGGCCCCATGCGTCGGCCCCCTGGTCTCTGGACGGAGACCAGGGGGCCGACGGCTGTGGCGGCGCGGGCGTCAGGCCTCCGTGCCGCCGAAGCGCTCCTTGTACGTCTCCAGGTCCTCGTCCGTCAGCTTGGCGAACAGGACCGGGGGGACCGTGAAGGGGGTGCCGGCGGGGACGGAGGTGAGGGTGCGCGCCTCGTCGGCGGTGACCCAGGCGGCGGTGTCGTCGGTGAGGGCGAACGCCTCGCGCATGGTCTTCGCCGTCGCCGGGATGAAGGGCTCCGAGACCACCGAGTAGAGGTGGATCAGGTTCATCGCCGTGCGCAGGGTCAGGGCCGCGCCGTCCTTGTCCGTCTTGATCTCCAGCCAGGGGGCCTTCTCCTCCAGGTAGGAGTTGCCGGCCGACCACAGGGCGCGCAGGGCCGCGGCCGCCTTGCGGAACTGGAGGGCCTCCATCTGGGCCTCGTACTCGGCGAGGAGGTCCGCGATCTGCCCGCCCAGCTTCGCCTCCGCCTCGCCGGGCTCGCCGCCGGCCGGGACGTCGTCGCCGAAGCGCTTGCGGGAGAACGACAGCACGCGGTTGACGAAGTTGCCGAGGGTGTCGGCCAGGTCCTTGTTCACCGTCGCCGTGAAGTGCTCCCAGGTGAAGGACGAGTCGTCCGACTCCGGGGCGTTGGCGATCAGGAAGTAGCGCCAGTAGTCGGCGGGCAGGATGTCCAGCGCCTGGTCCGTGAAGACACCGCGCTTCTGGGACGTGGAGAACTTGCCGCCGTAGTACGTCAGCCAGTTGAAGGCCTTGACGTAGTCGACCTTCTTCCACGGCTCGCGCACGCCGAGCTCGGTGGCCGGGAACATCACCGTGTGGAACGGGACGTTGTCCTTCGCCATGAACTCCGTGTAGCGGACGTCGGTGTCGACGTCGTACCACCACGACTTCCAGTCGCGGGTCGACGGGTCCTGGTCGGCCCACTCCTTCGTCGCGCCGATGTACTCGATCGGGGCGTCGAACCAGACGTAGAAGACCTTGCCCTCCGCCGCCAGCTCCGGCCAGGTGTCGGCCGGGACCGGGACGCCCCAGTCCAGGTCACGGGTGATCGCGCGGTCGTGCAGGCCCTCCGTCAGCCACTTGTGGGCGATGGAGGAGGCCAGCTGCGGCCAGTCCTTGTCGTGCTTGGCGACCCACTCGCGGACCTCGTTCTCCAGCTTGGACTGGAGGAGGAAGAGGTGCTTGGTCTCGCGGATCTCCAGCTCGGTGGAGCCGGAGATCGCGGAACGGGGGTTGATCAGGTCGGTCGGGTCCAGGACGCGGGTGCAGTTCTCGCACTGGTCGCCGCGGGCCTTGTCGTAGCCGCAGTGCGGGCAGGTGCCCTCCACGTAGCGGTCCGGGAGGAAACGGCCGTCGACCGGGCTGTACACCTGGCGGATCGCCCGCTCCTCGATGAAGCCGTTCTCGTTCAGGCGGCGGGCGAAGTGCTGGGTGATCTCGCGGTTCTCGGCGCTGGAGCTCCGGCCGAAGTAGTCGAACGCGAGTGCGAAGCCGTCGTAGACCGCCTTCTGCGCGTCGTGCGCCTGCGCGCAGAAGTCCGCTACGGGGATGCCCTGCTCCTTCGCCGCGAGCTCGGCGGGGGTGCCGTGCTCGTCCGTCGCGCAGATGTAGAGGACCTCGTGGCCGCGCTGGCGGAGGTAGCGGGAGTACACGTCCGCCGGGAGCATGGACCCCACCATGTTGCCCAGGTGCTTGATCCCGTTGATGTACGGAAGGGCGCTGGTGATGAGGTGTCGAGCCATCGGGGGCTGCTCCCAGGTCGGTCTGTTGCTGCTATTGCGAACCTTGAAATCGTAGCCGACATGTGTATGCCGCCCGCTTCCCGTTTTATTGGGTGAGAAGCGGGCGGCACGGAGACGCCGGGGGCGGGTGGGGCTTACGGGCGCCAGTCGATCAGGACGCCGTCGTAGAGCTCCGCGTCCGTGAGCTCCAGGGGGGTCGGACCCGCGTGGAAGAAGGCCGTGTTGTCGGTCTTCAGCTTGCGGAGGTAGTCGAAGGCCTTGTTCTCGTGCTCGCCGAACGCGACGAAGGAGAAGAAGAGGGTGGGGTGGGACTTCGCCGCGTCCGTGAGGGACTGGGTGGCGGGGGTCTTCGCGTCCGGGGCGCCGTCCGTCTGGAAGACGACCAGGGCGGGGGTGGCCGGGGTGGCGGTCTTGTCGTGGTGCTCGTCGTAGTGGGCGAGTACGGCTTCCACGGCGGCGTGGTAGCTCGTACGGCCCATCCGGCCGAGGCCGGCGTGTGCCTCGTCGATGGCGTTCTCGGGGGAGGCGGGGGTGAGGTCGGTGGTGCCGTCGACCTCGGTCGAGAAGAAGACGACGTGGACGGTGGGGGTGTCGCCGGCCGGGGTGAGGTGCGTGGCGAGGGCGAGGGTCTGGTCGGCGAGGGCCTGCGCGGAGCCGTCCTTGTAGTACGCGCGCATGCTCGCGGAGCGGTCGAGGACGAGGTAGGTGGCGGCGCGGGTGCCGGTGAGGCCGGCCTTGGTGAGGGCGATGGCGGCGGCGTCGTCACCGGCCTCGGCCTCGGCTTCGCCTTCGCCTTCGGCCGGGGTGGTCCCGCCCGCACCACCCGTGACAGTTTCGTCGTCGGGTGCGGGCCCCTGCGGGGTGGTTTCGCCGTCGGCGGCGGCTGCGGGTTCGAGTGCCTCGGCCTCGGCCTCGGCTTCGCCTTCGGCCGGGTCGTTCCCACCCGCACCACCCGTGACAGTTTCGTCGTCGGGTGCGGGTGGCCCCTGTGGGGCGGATTCGCCGTCGGCGGCTGCGGCGGCTGCGGCGGGTTCCGGGGTCGTGGTCTCGGCGACAGCGGGCTCGTCGACGGTTTCGTCGGCCGGGGTGGTCTCGGGCTCGGCGGTGGCGGTGGGCTCCGGCTCCGCGACCGGCTCGGCCTCGACCTGCGGCTCGGCAGCCGCCTCGGCGACCGCCTCAGCCACGGGCTCCGACACCGGCTCGCTCGCGCTCTCCGGCTCAGCCTCGGCCTCCGGCTCGGCCTTGGGTTCCGCTTCGGCGGTGACCTTGATCTCCGGCTCAGCTACCGCTTCGGCCTCCGGCTCCGGTGCGGTCTCTTCGGTGCCCTCTGTGCCCGGCTTGGCCTCGGTCACCGGCTCGACGTCAGCGACCGCCTCAGCCTCAGCGGCCGGCTCGGCCTCGGGCTCCGCTTCGGCCGTGACCTCGGTCTGCGGCTCGGCCACGGCTTCGGCCTCCGGCTCCGGTGCGGTCTCTTCGGTGCCCTCTGTGCCCGGCTTGGCCTCGGTCACCGGCTCGACGTCAGCGACCGCCTCAGCCTCA